>JAIKWF010000113.1 GCA_024685005.1 Lachnospiraceae bacterium | reverse complement strand
ATACGCCACCATGCTTATATACAAGGATGCTTCTATCTTGCACGAAAACAAAGAAAGCATAACGATGATTATAAATTCAGGAGCTGAAAGGGTTCCCGCTGCCATAGCACCCGACGATACATAAATCGAAAATGCCGCCCCGACATAAACCAGAAACATAAAAGCAAAACCTATGGGAATAACTGCCCTTTCATACTGATAGCTTATATTTGAAAAAAGCTTCATGGATTTTCTGAGCGCCGTGTTTTTTTCTCCCGCCAGTCCGTATGAGCGTAATGTCTGGCTCCCCGTAAGGTATTCGGTGATCGCACTGACATTCTCTTCTCTGGCAAGATTCTTTGCGGTACCGTACTTTTTAACCTGTCTGATTGACAGTTTCATCGTGGGGATCAGCAGGATAAGAGAAGCAAACATTATCAGTCCGACATAAATGTTAAGATGTGCGGCATATAACGAAAGCATCAGTACAAGGACACAATATTTTATGATGTCCGCAAGCTTATGCGTCAGTATCTGTTCAAAATCCGCCACCTCGCTTGTCGCCGCGTTTATATAATATCCAACCCTCTGCCTTGTAAAAGCACCGAGCGGGATCCTTCTCAGTTTGTCGCCCAGAACCACTCTTAATCCTTTACTGACCGCTGCTCCGCCTATCTGGCTTTCGGTATAGGAAACAGCATAAAGAATTAGTCTGAGTCCAAATATGATTCCCAGGATTATCGTTGCTTTTCCGATATCGGCAAATGAGATTTTTTCTCCGAAAATCAATTCCAGTACTTTAAAAAGAACCAGAAAATTGCATCCTGATATAACTCCTTCGAGAACCACGCCCGCTATGGCAAGTTTCAGCCTTTTACCGGGCTTAAATATTTTTTCATTCATGATTTTCGCCCCCTTTTGCTGTATATCTGATATTTCTTGCTGCAGTATAATTCTCCCAACTCTTTTTAAAATATTCGTTCTTTTGAACCAGTTCTCCGTGGGGCAGCACATCCGTAACGGTATTCTTCTCAACTACGGCTATCCTGTCGCAAAGAGTTGTGATTCCCAGTCGGTGAGCAACTATGATCACTGTCTTTCCTTTACACAGGTTTGCGATTGCCTTGTCAATCTCCACCTGATTCTCAGGGTCAGCCGCGCTCGTTGCTTCGTCCAGTATCAGGATCGGTGCATTCTTAAGAATGGCTCTGGCTATACATATTCTTTGTTTCTGCCCTCCCGAAAAACGACCTCCGAAATTTCCCACCTTTGTTTCATATCCGTCGGGAAGTTCCATGATAAAGTCGTCTATCTGTGCTGCTTTTGCAGCCTTTCTGACCTCGTTAATCGTCACTTTTTTACCCATGGCAATGTTTTCGAATATCGTTCCTCTGGTCAAAAAAGCATTTTGAAAGATAACCGAAATGTTTTGAAGCAATTCCTCATACTTTATGTCTTTTACGTCCACTCCGCCGATTCGTACTGTACCTTCGGTCACATCGTAGAATCGGGCGATGAGCTGTATCAGTGTTGTTTTGCCTTCACCGGAAGCCCCAACAACAGCTATCTGTTCGCCTTCTTTGATCTCAAGATTCACGTTTTCAAGGACTTTTGTTTTCGTATCGTAGGAAAAACCGACATTTTGGATTGAGATGTCATGTTTAGTTGGAAATTCTTTGTTTCCTTCAAAAACGGGAACAGACAAGATATCCTTAACCTGATTTACACCGTTTAATGCAAACGAAAGATTGTTTGATAGTTCCTGCAAAGGTCTTACATCGGTAAGGTATTGCGTTCCTATAAACGCAAACAAAAGAAGTACTCCCGCGGTGATATGTCCGTGTACAAACATCCACCCTCCGGCCGGCACCAAAAACAGAATTCCGCATTCCAGAAGTACCACATAAATTGCATACAGCGGGCCCGTTGCTTTGGATATATCGCTCCACATTGAAAACTGTCCTTCGATGGCTTCGGAATACTTTCTGAATGATCTGACACTCATGTTATATGCTTTTATCAGTCGCATTCCGGTGGCATATTCGGAAACCGTACTTGACAAACTGCTTGACGAGGCATTGATTCTGTCCATGAATTTAAAGAATCTGGCGAACATGATCACCATTACGATCACAACAAATACGAGCGGAAGTATGCTTAGAAGCGCCAACCCGTGATTCACCGTAAATAGCCAGAAAAACATTATTATCGGCCCGGAAAGATACAAAACCAGTTCAGGCAGATTATGCGCCAAAAACAGTTCAAGTTTTTCTATGCTCTCGTTCATAACGCATTTAATCTCGCCAAGGCTTCTTTCATTCAGCGCTCCCATCGGCATTTTTGCCATATGCTCTGTTACCATACACCTGACTTTATAAAGCGTATTGTAGGCTCCTTTATGGGATGACAGCGTAGCCACTGCGTTGCAGGTAACCCGGACTGCAGTAAATAGGATAAGCATCAACGCCAGATGCGCGCCGTATCCAATACTTAAAGTACCCTCCGCCACCGCATCAATAAGGCGGTAGAATATAAGATACGGAATAATACTACAAAGGCTTGCTAAAAGTGCAAAAAAGACGGAGCTATAAATAAAATATTTGTTTTTTCCCGCCCACTTCATCAATAGAGCAAAGCCCTTCTTCTCCTTTTCTTTTTTCATAAAGTCCTGTTCCTCCAATCATTTTTATTCTATTGCGTATTGTAATCAAACAAACATGATGCTACAATTATGTTTGCAACATTATGTCGGATTTTAATATTAATCTGTCGGATTGGAACAAAATGAACGCCAAGAAAAAAGAATATTACAGAGAACTATTTGAAAAAGCAAATTTCCACCCCTGCGCCGTACCTAAAGGATTCCCTCCTGCGGGAGAATGTTTTAAATTCTCCCCCTCATACGGAACCGGATATTACTGGTATTACGAAATGCCCGGGCAGTACAACATTAAGATACATGATTTTTCCTACAAGGAAGATACCGTGTTAAGCATGGACCTGCCCGAATGTCTCAGCGTAACCTGGTACGAATCAATTTCGGGAGAAGAACTAAAACCCTATAAGAGCCTTAACTGCAATGTCATTAAAAGCTTTCTCGGAGGCTATGAGCCTTTTCATGCTCTTATTCACCGCAATATTCCGATCCGTTCCATCGGAATCGAATATCGCCCCGAATTCTTCCATCAGGTTCTTAAGGACACTTTCGGGCTGGCTTACAAGGATCCCAAAACCGCCTTTAAAAGCATAGATGAAACGTCAGATTTTCCCGAGATGAAAAAGCTGCTTTGGGAGCTGTGGAAATATGAGGGCTCTGCCTCCTCTGCCGCTCTTTACTATGATGCCAAGGCAAGAGAGGCTCTTTCTTTGATCTTTGAACATCACAGGAAACTAAATAAGACGGCCAAAACCGTTCTTTCCTCCGCCGACGCGGAATTGTTACAAAGCCTTGGTCTTTATATCAACGATCATTATGCAGATAAAATCTCAATCGAATCTTTGGCAAAAATAGCCTGTATGGGCACAACCAAACTTAAAAGTGCCTTCAAAACGTATTACGGCATGACAGTTGCCGATTACATCCAAAAAGTACGTATCGATCATGCGGAGCACCTCCTTGCCTATACCGACCTTCCCGTTTCGGAAGTTGCAAAGGCCGTAGGATACATGTCTCCCGGACATTTTGCTGATCTTTTCAGTACCGCAAAAGGATTACTGCCTTTAAGCTACAGAAAGGCGTTTCAAAAGTAGGAAAACGCGACTTATTCCGGCCGAACCTGCAATCAATAATCGCTTATCTCTTTCATATGATTTCATCATGACTTTTTCCTTAAAATATGTTTATAAGCAGGCCGACCAGTGATGCCGGTATCAGCGCAAATACGAGTCCCGGGAAAATGGCTCCTTTCAGATGAAACCACTTCTGATGATATGCCTCGTCCATATGCTCCGTACCCTTAAGCCTGAACATCTTAACATTCGCAAACAAAACCCAGTCCAAAAAGAACGTATCATACGCCCCTATCCATACCATCAGTCCAAAGGCAATCACGAACCCTTGCCGGAAAGTCTCAGCTCCTGCTATCTTTGCACAGACGAACAGTATCGTTGTGAATATCAATATCCCACTGGACTTAGCTAAAATTACTTTTTTTGATTTAGATGAGACATCTACCCTTTCGTGGGTTTTGAAATATTCCTCCTGAATATCAGGCGGGTAATTATGAATGCATGCAGGACTATACATTCTGTCCCCATGAAATGATACAAAAAGGCCTCTATTTCTTAGCAATCACTGTAATCCAGGGTTTACTCTTATGATGATCTGATTTCACTTTAGAAAACCCCGCACTCTTAAGAGCTGACTCAATCTCATCAATCGTATGGCATTTCATGCCTTCGATGATTTTTTCGAATTTAAGACTTGCCTCATCGGTTCCGTCAGACTCATTGACGATCATAAACACCGCGCCCGGTTTAAGGACTTTTGCCACCTGTGCAAAGCAGTTTTCAAGCCCCGGCCAGAAATAGATTGTTTCAAAAGCTGTAGCAAGATCATATTTTTCTTCCGGAAGTGTGAGGGCAGACACATCCTGTTGCTGCACCTCGCAGCGCCCGGCCTTAATTGCCTCCGCATTATACTCCGCAGCCTTTCCCACAGATATCTCTGAGTAATCAACGGCCGTAACCTTCGCACCCGGATATTTCCTGAGCAATTCTCCTGCATTTCTTCCTCCGCCGCATCCGATCTCAAGTATCTCTTCAGGTGCGATGGATGTAAGATGTGCCATGCCCCAATCCGCCATTTTGGCATGCCCGCCATTCATCCCGTTTACCATCATTTTCCCGAAAACCCCTTCCGGCTTTCTTGTCTGACTGACAAAGTTTTTAAAAAGACCCATTTCCTAATTCCTCTTGTCTGATTCTTTTACCGCGGATTTATTATCCTGTTTCACTTTACATTTCTACTGACCAGAAATCCACCCTCACCAGTAACAATTTCATTGAAGGAGATTAATTATCTTCCCCCCCTGTTTTTCTGGCAACAAGATGCAGCCGGAATTTCTTTGCCTTCTCAAGCTTCTCTATCTTAAGTCTCGCCTTTTTACAGAACGCTCTTATCTCATCTAATGAATACGCTTTCACATCACCATGACCAACAAAATTTGCAAGCGGTATCTCCGTATGATTCATCAGCCACAGCATCGGCTTCGATGCAGTATAATCCTGAAGGATAAGCCTTCCTCCCGGTTTTAAAACTCTTTTTGCACTATTAAAAAATGCCTGTGGATTCGGATAATGATGAAAACTGTTTGAGCAGATGATCACATCAAAAGAATTCTCGTCAAACGGAAGGTTCTCGCAATCACCGACCACCCAGTTTACTCCTTCAAGGTTCTTCGCCTTTCCAGCCTCTATCATTTTGGGCGTAATATCCAGTCCCGTATAATGTTTTGTCGGGTCTTTTTCATACAAAAGCGATATCATCGGACCGGTCCCGCATCCACAATCCAGAAGCTCAGTATAATCCTCTTTCCCAAGTTCCTCTGATATGTACGGATAATCATCCTTACAGATCTCATAGATGCCTGCCTGATCCGTCTCATATATTTCAGCTGCTTTCGAAAACTCTTTTATGGTAAGTTCTTTATATTCTTTATCCGATCTCATACCAAATCCCTTTTCCTGACTTATCAACTCTTGGGGACTCTTGGGGACGGGGTTTGCGGCTCATTTTATAAATGACCCTATAACTCCGTCCCCAAGGGTTCAATATACTACCACCTGAACACTGCAAGTCTGTTGTTGATATTTTTGCCCACGATCGCAAACAGTTTTCCGCGAATGGAATATTTCTTCATTTCTTCGTTGTAGCTTTTCTCAGAAACAAAACACAGGCGCGGTTCCAATTCCAGGTACTCTCTTCCTGATTTTGTTCCCCAGCCGAAGGTTGCATTCGTATTCTTTACGGCATCATGATGGCTTCCGTGTTTTTCCAGAAACGGGGAATGGAGCTCTGCCAGCAGGTATCCATGAGAAAAGCTGTCACAAAGCATATTCAGACAGATCTTTACCTGCTCTTTTGAAAAATACTCAAGCACCCCTTCCATGACAACGATGGTCATGTCTCTCTTCGGCAGATTCTTCGTCCATTCACCTTCCAGTGCGCTGCCATCAAGCATAGTGCAGCGATCTCTATCCTCATAAACCTTGCGTCTGACAGCGATCTGATCCGGAAGATCCACATCAAACCATACGATTTTCCCGTTATCAACCTGGGAAAATTTATCATCGAAGCCACATCCGAGATTAATGCACAGAGAATCCGGGTACTGCTTGATCAGCTTTTTCAGCGCTCTGCGAAACATAAGGGTTCTTGCAACAACCCCCTCATGAGATAAAAAGGGATCAAACTTGCTCACATCCACCCCCAGGGTGTCTATGATCTCTTTTGCCTTGAAATCCTTAATTCTGGCATTAGCTCTTGCCGTCTCGCTTGCTTTGATGGCAAGAGGGATCAGCGCCGTTTCCTGTACATCTCCGAATTGTAAGTCCATTTTTCCAGCTCCTTTCACTTTCCTTAATCCGTTTTCAGAATCTTATAAAAGGCGATCCCCACAAGCAACAATAAAACTCCCGCTACCAGACAGCTCGTTGTCACAAACGAAGATATGCCCGCCTGGGGAAGATACAGTCCCCCGATAAGCAGAAATACGCTGATGATCATGGCATTGATCCCTATCATTCTGCAGACATTTTTACTCATGCACTGATCACCTCCGCATCTTCATTCATTCTTTGCTGCAGCGTATACATTTGATGGTACAGACCTTTTGCATCAAGAAGGCTGCTGTGGCTGCCCTGCTCCACGATCCTGCCGTGATCCATTACAATGATTCTATCCGCTTCCTGTATGGTGTTCAGTCTGTGAGCGATCACAATCACCGTTTTATCGCGGCACAATTCCGACATAGCCTCTTTGATATAACGTTCATTATCGGCGTCTATGCTGGCTGTTGCTTCGTCGAGAATGATGATCGGTGCATCCTTTAAAATACATCTTGCAATGGAAATGCGCTGCGCTTCACCGCCTGACAGTGTTGATCCTCCCTCTCCCACTCTGGTATCAAAGCCGTAGGGCAGCTTCATGATAAAATCATAGCAGCGTGCTTTCTTTGCCGCTTCCGCCACCTCTTCATAGGTAGCATTTTCTTTTGCCATGGCAATATTGTTATAGATGGTATCGTTAAACAGATAAACTCTCTGGAACACAATGCTCAGCTGATCCATAAGTTCCCCCAATGGCATTTTTCGTATATCCCTGCCGCGAATGGAAATCCTCCCCGAATCCACATCCCAAAAGCGGGCCAGAAGATTGGCAATGGTGGTTTTCCCGCTTCCCGATTCTCCCACCAGTGCCACCATCTCATTTTTGTCAGCCGTAAAGGATATGCCGTGGAGTACTTCCTCCTGTTCATAAGAAAAGGAAACATCCTCAAATGTAATCTCATGCTTATACTCTGCCGGCAGCTTCTCTGATCCGCCGGGCTGCAGAGGTTTTTCCTGAAACACCGATTCAATTCTGCTCAGTGCAATATCCATGATGGTAAGTCTCGATCCCAGCTGATAGATGGTTTTAAAGGGCGTAAAAAGATTCATCAAAAATAAAAGCACTCCGATGAACGATGCATGATCAATCTTCCCATTTTGCATCAGCCACACCGCCGCTGTCAGGATCGATGCAATGCCCAAAACATAAATAATCTCCAGACTTCTTTCCCAGGGAGTATGTTCCTTCTCGAATTTAAGATTTGCCTCCCTGCTCTTTGCAAAACTTTCGCGAAGATTTGTAGAGCTCTCCCCCGTAATGCCAAAGCTTTTCGAAACCGCAATTCCTTCCGCATACTCGATCACACTGCCGCTAAGCTGCTCCACTGCCTTCTGACGCCCATCCGAATTACGCATGGATTCTTTGCTCATAGGTATCCCTACGCATAATACGATCAGGCAAAACAGGATCATAACGGCGCCCAGCACCGGGTTTAAGACAAACATAAATATGGTGATCACTATCTGGGAAAAAAGTCCGCTCACCACTTCCGCAATAATGCTCATGCTGTTTTCTTCCACAAAAACCATGTCCTCTGACAATATGGAACTGATCCGTCCGATATTGCCCGCAGTAAAATAGCCCATGGGCAGCATGCGCAAATGGCCGGCAAATGCAATTCGCTTATCTGCAAATACTTTATATCCGGAGGATGACTGAAGCCTGTCGGACAGATGTCCCAGGATCGCTGTCAGCACAAAAAACAGAAACAGAATTCCCGCTGCCATAATGCAGGATGCTGCTGTTGCTCTCTTTTCCATCAGCTCCCGGATCATAAACATTGCCACCATAATGGGGGCATTCTGGGAAAAGGATTTCAGGAAAGAAAAAATGTAGGCGAAACGGATACTGCGGGCATTTTTCCGGTCGCAGAATCTTAAAATCCTATGCACCATATGTACCATTGATCCTGCCTCCTTTCAAACTCCATCTGTCGCTTTCCTTCGTGGCGTTCCACAGTTTTCTGTATTCTCTGCTGCTCTCAATCAGCTGACCGTGTTTACCTCTGCTAACTATTTTCCCTTTATCCAGAACGATGATCTTGTCTGCTTTTGCGATGGAACTCAGCTTATGGGCGATCACAATGACCGTTTTATTCCGGGTGATCTCTTCGATGGCATCATTCATCTTCTTTTCATTTTCGGGATCCATAAATGCAGTCGCCTCATCAAGAACGATGATGGGTGCATCCTTCAGCAGCACCCTTGCAAATGCGATCCTTTGTTTCTGTCCTCCTGACAGCTTATTTCCCGCTCTTCCCGCCAGTGTTTCATATCCCTTTTCCAGTTCTTCTATGAACTCATGGCAACCGGCTTTTCTCGCCGCTTCCTTCACCTCTTCATCCGAAGCTTCCGGTTTGCCGATCCGGATATTTTCCATAATGGATTTGTTAAAAAGGAACAGATCCTGGGAGACATAGGCTACTTCCCTGCCCAGATTATCCAGAGACATCCTGCTGATGTCCTGTCCTCCGATCCTGATCGTTCCGGAATCCGTATCATAATAATGGGCCATCAGCTTTGCCATGGTACTCTTACCGCTTCCGGAGGGACCCACAAGGGCTGTCATCTCACCTTCTTTCGCCGTAAAGGAGATTCCCTTCAGCACTTCATCACCCTTGTAGGAAAATCTGACATGGTCAAATTCCACGCTGTGATCTTTTCCCTTAAAAGCTTCTTCTCCGCATTTCAAAGGTGGTCTGTCCAGGGCCTTTTCAATGGACTGTATCTTGTAATTGACCCGGGGCAGTGTGCCAATGAGGGCCAGGGTATGAACCAGCAGCGGTCCCAACGCAAAGCTTAAGCACAGCGCCAGAATATACCTGGTGATCTGAATGTGTCCCAGCAGTACCAGCAAAGCTCCCAGTGGAAGGGAATACAGTGTCATATTTGCAAAGAGACTTCCATACAATGCCATCCAGGGCCAGCATACTTTATACCAGTCCAGTCCGAAATCCCGGTAGTTTCTGACCGACTCCTCAAATCTTTCTTCCGACTGGTGATCACGGTTAAAGATCCGAACCACCTCCATTCCGGATACATACTCAATGATGGTATTATTCAATCTCTTGGAGGATGCAAAGTAGGTGCCCATCCTGTCCATTCCCACCGTATACATTTGTCTCGATGCGCCAAATCCAAACAGGAGGATCACCAGGGAAAACAATGCCATTTGCCAGTCAACCGCAATCAGCACCAGGAGAACCGCCGCTCCCACAAAGACATTGGAAAAACCTTCCGGAATCACATGGGCCAGCATTACTTCCACTGATTCCACATCCTCATTGAACAGCTTTTTAATGGCGCCCACACCCAGCTCATGTATGTTTCCCACAGGCTGTCTGTCCAGCTTTTCCTGCAGGCTTATTCTGATATTCTCCAAAGTGTGATAGGCTCCCCGGTGGCTGTATTGCAGCCCCCATGTATTGGCCAGTGCATTCAGTATGCCAAACCCCAACACAATACCTATATCCACAGCTGCACTGTTAAGGGTAACAGCCTGTCCGCTCAAAAGCTTGCACAGCAGATCATAGATGCCAAGATAAGGGATCACCCCGAAGATCGCACCTGCGATCAGAAACGCCATGGCCAGGAAGATATATCTTTTCCATTCTCCGGCGTATTTCAACACTCTTCCGAACACGCCGTATTCCTTCCGGGTTTTTGAGGTATTATCATCATTTTCAGACATAAAATAGCTTTTTACCCGCACCAGTCCTTCATCACTCAGGGGATAAAAAGCCAGCATGCGTCCGTTCTCAATATGCAGGACATGCGTGCAGCAGGTAAGGATCAGTTCCGGGTCATGGGTAACAATGACGGATGTAACGCTTTCTCTCATATCACTTAGCAGTCTGCCAAATCGTTCCATCCCACCTCTGTCAAGTCCCGATGTGGGTTCATCGTAAAAAATGATCTCTTTCCCTGCACACAAGGCAGATGCGATGGCCACCCGCTGCTTCTGGCCTCCGGACAGGGAAGAGGGATGTCGTTCTGCCGTCTCCTTCAGGCCCAGCTGATTCAGGATCCTTTCAGCTTCTTCCCTTGTTACAGAAGCATTCAGCATCACTTCTTCCATCACGCTGTCGGAAAAAAGCTGTCTGTTCACATCCTGCATCACCATGAAACTTTTTTGTGATCGTTCTTTCGGACTTAAATACACGCCGTCAAAGCCTATGCTCCCATCACAGATGCCGATGCCGCACAAAGCCTCTGACAATGTGGATTTCCCACTCCCGTTATCCCCGATTACGGCGATGACGCTGCGTCTCGGAAGGCTAAGCCGCTCTATATCCAGTATCTGATTTCCGCCTTTTATGCAAGCCAGATCAACCGCTTCTATCGCCGGTTCATTGGCCCGGCAGTCCTCATTTGACTGTTTTCTTTTCAGCCGGGAAAGATCCGTAAGACGAAGTCCGATATCTGAAAGCTCTTCGTCAGATAATGCAGCCAGTTCTTCACTTGTATAGCTTTGTTTCAGGATCCCGTCTTCCAGATAAAGAAATCTGTCCGCAATATCCATCAGATAATACAACCTGTGCTCGGATATGACGATGGTTTTGCCTTCCGACTTGATCTTCTTTAAGGTGTCATGCAGTCTGTGAATCGCCTTTCTGTCCAGATTCGATGAGGGTTCATCCAAGACAAAAACCGAGGGCGCTGTCGTATAAACACTGCCACAGGCAATCTGCTGCTTTTCCCCTCCGGACAATTCAAAAATATTGCGCCCCATAAGCGTTTCCAACTTCATTTCTTTTTCGGTCTTTTGCAGCCTTTCCTGCATATCTTCCCGGGACATCCCCTGGTTCTCGCAGCCGAATACAAGCTCACTGGTAGTATCGATATTAAAGAACTGGCTCTTGGGATTCTGGAATACGCTTCCCACTACTCTGCTGGTCTCCGACAATTCTGCCTTTGTAACGCAGGTATCATTCACCCAGACGCAACCTTCCATTTCACCGGGATAAAACTGAGGCGCCAGACCGTTGATCAGTCTGGTAATGGTTGTTTTCCCGCATCCGGAACCCCCGCACAGCACAACAACTTCTCCGTCTTTAATTGTAAGATCGATATGATCAACGCCCTCACCGGTACCGTTTTCTCCACCATAATGAAAGCTCACATCATCAAAGCGTATCATATTGCAATGCCTCCCTTCACCATATGGCCGAGGATCATCACTCCGATCATCATCCCGATTATGATCAGGATCAGACAATAGTCAGCTACGCCTAACTTTATTCTGTCATATGAGCTTCTCCTGATATCCACATCCATGCCCCGGGCCATGGTTGAAGCAGCCAGTTCCTCCATTACGGCTATGGATGAAAACAGCATGGGGATCAGCACATACTCTATGGTCTTCCAGGGGTGGCAGATGATCTGCACGGGACTTAGCCTGATCCCCCGAAAAGCCATGGCCTTACGCACGCCGTTCCATTCATCCGCAACCGTGGGAAGAAACCTGAAAAACACCGCGATGGGAATGATCACTTTAACCGGCAGATGCATGGCCTGAAACGCCGAAAGGAACTGACTGATCCTGGTAGTCTTCACGATCAGAAGAAGACTCATTACCATGGGAAATCCAAACATAAATACAGTGGAAAGGGCCGTTATAAGCAGAACGATCAAAGACGGCGCTCCCTTGGAAAGCGGAAGAACCGCGCGCAAATACAGCACCACCCCTAAGGGCAGTGCCGATTTGATGGCGGTTAAAGGTTTTCCGCACAGCGCAATTACCACGCACAAAAAAAGAGAATATACGGCCACACCGGTATCACTGTAGCTGCTCAACGTCAGTATACCGCTTGCTAAAAAAATCAAAAATTTCGTTCTGGGATCCAGATTTATAAGGCCCCGCTCCTGCCCTCCGTAAAACGTAAGATTCATACAATTCCCGCCTTTTCAAAGTGCTTTTTGATCAGTTTTGAAGCGATCACCAGACCGATCGCAGCACCTGCTACGGCAAGTCCGATCTGCAAAAAGGGAAGCCATCCGGTGGCAAAAGCTGCCACGCCATCGGCATATTCTTTGCTGTAATATTCCGTAGCCATGGCCATAAAAGAATCCCTGTTAAAATACAGATTGGTGAAAGGGCACACCATATTCAGATTGAATACAACATAGGAAAGCAGAAACATTTTTTTGGACTGATATTTTCCCGCAAGCATCACAAGCTCCGCCAGAAATGCAACCAGAATCGCAAGGAGCATTCCCGGAAGATATGCGGATGATGTTGTTACCGCAAACAGGGTTCCCAGGATCAGGGCCGCTCCGAATTTATGCACTTTCAAAACACATAATTCATAAATCGTTGCACAGACGATCCCAACAAGCAGCGGTGTAATGATATATAAAATCGGAATGGTACCTCCCACCATTACCACCATCAGCATCAGCACAATATAGATTGCGCCGAAGGCTCCCGCAAAGATCAGATCTTTTGTGCGCAGTTTTTTATCCTCATGAATGTAAGTTGTTGCTATCTCTCTTCTGGCCATTAATACAGCTCCTCCTTAAAATATAAAATCTTTTGTCAGTTAGTTTCAGCTAACCGATTAGCCATATAATACTCCGCTCTTATTCAAGCGGAGTTTTTTACGATCGGTTACGCGTCAGCAGGGGTTAGTTCAAACTAACCTTTCATATAATACCATCTGCCATAAGCAAAATCAATACCCGGATGACTTTTTTGTCAAATCACCTGCTTTTCAGAAAAGCGGACGCCAATTGATCCGTATATACCGGTCCTTTTTTATCCCAGCGCCACATCCAGCGCCATCATCAGGCTGAATCCCATGGCAAAAGCCATGACGCCGATATTGGAATGCTTTCCTTCCGCCATTTCGGGGATCAGCTCTTCCACCACCACATAAAGCATGGCGCCGGCAGCAAAGGAAAGAAGATAGGGCATGGCCGGAACAATAAATCCGGTCAAAAGCACCGTGATCCCTCCAAACAGCGGCTCCACTGCCCCCGAGAGCGTCCCCAGCCAAAATGACTTCGGCTTACTTTTTCCTTCCGCATAAAGAGGCATGGAAATGATAGCTCCCTCCGGAAAATTCTGAATGGCAATACCCAGTGCCAGCGCCAGAGCCGCTCCTGCGGTGATATTAGCCGATCCGCTGACAAGGCCCGCATATACAACGCCAACAGCCATGCCCTCCGGGATATTATGCAATGTAACGGCAAGCACCAGCATGGCCATTCTGGTCAGACGGCTTTTGGGTCCTTCCACCTGATCTGTCTGATCAATGCTCCTGTGCAGATGGGGGATCACATGATCTAACAAAAGCAGGAACAGGATCCCCAGCCAAAAGCCGATAAAAGCAGGAAGAAACGCAAATCTTCCCATATTTTCGCATTGCTCCATGGACGGAACCAGCAGACTCCAGATGGATGCCGCCACCATGACACCTGCCGCAAATCCCGCAAGGGCCCGCTGCACACCGGCTTTCAGATCGCCGCGCAGAAAAAAGACGCAGGCGGCTCCTGTGGTTGTTCCGATAAAGGGAATCAGTAAACCCATTACGATAACAGACATAACACACCTCTCTTACTCCCTGTTTTTTAAGATCTCAGCCGGCGAATACCGGTCCAGCCTTCTGACCAGCAGGGTATTAATCACAAAATATAAAGCAATGATCACCAGAAATGCCACAATGTAGAAAACAAAGGGGGTTTCCACATTCATGCCGCAGGCTACATTGGAGATCATAAAGGGAAACATCATATTCATCAGCTTCTTGGACAGCGGCAGCACGATCAGCGCTCCCACTGAAATGGTATAAAAGTTGCCGTCCAGATACAGCTTGCGGATCTCCCGCCTTCTGTATCCGAAGACTTTGATCAGCGAAATATTCTGGGCGCTGCGATCGATCATAACCTTCATCATCAAATACAATACCACACAGAAAATGATTGCGGAAGAAAAAGATAAGGTATAGATCATCGGCATCATCAAGGACGAGAACACCTCGGATCCCTTCACCACATCCTCTCTGCTTGTAACGCTGTACAGCCTTCCGGGATCGATATCAATGGACTTATCCGAGAACAGCACGTTATAATAATCAGACGTCTCTCCCATCATATCCCGCATCACATCGATATCCATAAAAACATAGAATCCGGAAGCATACTTTGCGATGTCCTTTACGGAAAAAGCATACTTCACTTCTTTTTCCTCATCCGTAAGGATGAACTCTTCTCCTTTCTTCAGACCGTATTTTTCCGCCATTGCCGAAGAGATGACTACTTCTGTTTTGCTCTTTCCGGGTTTGACATCAAAATACGGATCCTCCTGCGTAAGTCCCAGAATCGTTACGTCAAAATTGAATCCCATGGCCTCTTTCTTGCAGGTATAAGCATAAGCCTCATGGGCGCCGGCCGGCGGTTCTTTTTCCGGATACTTCAAGGTATACATATAAGCAAACTTCGTATCCTTTGCATAGTCTTTTGCGATATTGCTGCAAAGAATATAGCAGTCCACGCCGATCATAAAGACCATAAGAGAAAGGAACATTCCCAGTACAACCGCCGCCGTTGAGCGCAGCTCCCTGATCATCTGCCGGATCCGAAAGGCAGCCACAAAGCTTTTCCCCTTCAACTTCATCCCTTTGGTCGCTTTCTGTTTTACATCATTGCGGATCAGGGACAGAGCGGTCTGATTCAATTTGCTGCTGATCACCAGCACATTTACGATCACAGCCATAACCGGCGGGCACACCATGGAATAGATCCACAGATACTTGGGTATGGTAAAAGCAAATTCCGCTATGGAAAAATACTGATAGGAGCTTTCTGCGATCATGGGCGCCAGCACCCCGGTGGATGCCGCCAGAAGACCGATCAGCCCGGATAAAAAGGTTACCACAACAGGAAGAGAAATATAGTGCAGCAGCAGATCGTTTTTCGTAACGCCCATGGAATAAAGGGTTCCGATAATACTGCTTTCGCTTTCAATGGAATGTACCACAAACACCGAGATCACATAGGCAAGCAGGATAAAGATGATGGCTCCGGCTATGAGTCCCACCTCAATATCCACCACCTTATCATTTTTGGTGGCAAAAATTCTCTGGTTATCGGATGCTTTCAAAAACGATGTAAGATTCGACAACGAAAAATCAAATTCATCCAGGGCATCATTTACCGAATCGTCCAGCTCTTCCACTCCGTCGGCCATTTCTTTTACGCCATCTCCAAGTTCCTCTACGCCATCTGTATATTCCTTTATTCCGTCCTTATAATCCTTCAGATCATCAAGCTCTTCCTTTACCTGCGAAAGAGACGCGGCCAAAACAGGATTGCCCGCTGCTTTTGCCAGACGATCAAGCTCTCTTTCGTAGTTAGCCTCTGACAACTCCACGTTCATGCCGTACCCTTTCAGGGTGTTTTCCGTAGATTTCAGATATGCATCCATGATCTTTCCGGTGCCATCCTGAATATCTCCGTTGTGATCGGAAAGCTCCTCTGTCGCATCTGCCACTTCATCCGTTGCATCCCTTAAATCTCTTACCGCATCGCGAAGCTTATCTTCCACACCACCGGTCCTGTCCCAGTACTCGGTAAACAGAGGATCTTCCACTTCCGATGCCTCGATCTTCAGATCCTTCAGATAATCCTTCAGATCCTGATCTGTTTTGCCGCCTCCCAGTTTATAGGTATAAAGATATGTCTCCGACTTCTGGGTCTTCCCGGAGGTTTTAAAATCCTGATAGGCCTCCTCTGTCATAAAAGCCGGGCCGAAGAGTTTTGAATTACAGGAGGTATCCGAAACCTCTTTAAAAGGGCCGTCATAATCCGACGTCACGGCGATCCCCGAGATCTTACAGCTTGTGCCGGCAATATCGAGCACATCTCCTGTATGAAGGCCATGTTCCTGGGCATATCTTTTTTCGATGGCCAGTTCATTGTTTTCGGCGGGGATCTCGCCTTCTACCAAGTGAAGTTTGTTGATCTTCTCCCGCACCCGGAACAGTCTGATGGTTCCGTCTTTCTCTTTTTCCATCTGCTGGTCAAAATAGAACTGCTCCTCCAGGGTGATCCCCATATCGGCAATATGCTGCTTCTCTGCCCCGGTCAGAGGAACAAAGACTTCAAACTCTCCATCCTCCAGATTGGTTTCATTTGCCATTTCCTCCGTACCTCTTGTCAGGGTTTCGGCAGAGCCTACAATGGTAACCACAAGAAAAATGCCCAGGGCGATCATGGCTCCCAGCATGGCATATCTGATAAAATGCTTCCGCAGACTTCTGAATACTCTTTTTCTCAGCACTTTTTGCATCTTACAAATCCTCCAGTTCTCTCGCCGGCACACGCTTTTCATTGGTATACTGCTTTGCGATCTCTCCGTCCTTTAAAAAGATGACTCTGTGTACCATATTCTTGATGGAATTGTTATGGGTTACGATCAGCATGGTGGTGCCGTATTTTTCATTGATCTTCTCCAGCAGGATCAGAATGTCTCTGGACGTCTTAGAATCCAGCGCACCTGTGGGTTCGTCGCATAAAAGAAGCTTCGGATTTTTGATCAGGGCTCTGGCAATGGCCGTTCGCTGCTGCTGTCCTCCGGAAAGCTGTGACGGAAATTTATCCGCATGTTCCTTCAGTCCCAAAGTCTCCAGCAGTTCATCCATATCCAGAGGATCTTTTGTCAGATAGCGGCAGACTTCTATATTTTCCCTGACCGTCAGATTAGGCACCAGGTTATAAAACTGGAACACAAAGCCAAGGGTATCTCTGCGGTAGTCGGAAAGCCTGTCTTTTTTCAAACCGGCAATCTCCAGCCCATCCACTTTGCATGACCCGGAGTCAATATCATCCAGGCCTCCTATACAGTTAAGCAATGTGGACTTTCCGGATCCGGATGTGCCCTGGATCACGCACATCTCTCCCTGCTCTACGCCTACGGAAACGCCTTTCAATACCTCCACATAGCTTCCGCCTTCTCCATAACTTTTCTTCAGATTCGTTACTTCAACGTACATTTCAATCCTCCTTACGTTCTTCCTTTTAGCATAACAGTGTTATGTAGCAGGTCCGAAGAAAGGCGCTTCGCCAAAACCCGGGCGTCACGCCTGCTATTCGGATCTATCATTCTAAATTTACATCTTACGGAATCGGCTGCTTTCTGATAGTGGAAATCCAGCCGCCCACCATGTAGTTAAACATATTCTTCATCTGCTTTTTGGCTTCCTTTTCACTCTTGCAATGAGTCAGCAGATGAATAAAGATATCGATCTGATCGTGGGACATCCAGTGCACTACGAACTTATCTTCCGCTGTCATATTCCGCAAAGAGGAATACCCTTTCATTTTGCAATACATCTCCAGATAATGCTGGTAGATCGATGCCACAAAACGGTCTACGATATCTTCATATCTGGATCCCTGGGCTTTCCCAATGAGCAGCAGATACTCTTCCTTGTAGCGAAACAGCACCGATAAGATTTCCATAGCCGATGCATAATCATCCTCCAGATTCCCCGGCAGGATGCCGCTGCTTTCCGCCATCTGATCCTGCTCCGAACTGAAATGGCTTCCGATGGTCTGTTCCAGCAGCAAAAGCGGCCCGCCCACCACGCTTTCAAAAAGCTCTTCTTTATCCTTGAAGAAAAAATACATGGCTCCTGTGGTCACACCTGCATTCTTGCAGATATTGCGAAGGGAAGCCTTCATGTACCCTTTCTCGATAAACTCTTTCTTCGCACAGTCCGTCAGCTTTTTCTTCGTCTGCTTATCATCCCGCATAAAAAGTCTCCACAAAAAATAACAGTGTTATGTATCATTTGCATTATTACATAACACTGTTATTCTGTCAAGAGGAAAAACACAATATGATGAGCTTGTCTTTTATTTATTTTTTCACATTGAAGGCTTTCATGCCGGGATAAACCGCAGCCTCTCCGAGTTCCTCCTCAATGCGAAGAAGCTGATTGTACTTAGCCACACGCTCAGACCTGGAAGGCGCTCCTGTCTTGATCTGGCGGGTATTCAGTGCCACCGCAAGATCTGCAATGGTGGTATCTGCCGTTTCTCCGGATCTGTGAGAAGAAATAGCTGTATAGCCGTTCTTGCCCGCCAGTTTGATGGCGTCAAGGGTTTCGGATACAGAGCCGATCTGATTCAGCTTGATCAGAATGGAATTGGCCGCTCCGTTTTCAATTCCCTTTGCAAGCCTTTCGGTATTGGTGACAAAAAGATCATCCCCCACAAGCTGTACCTTATGACCGATCTTTTCCGTCATCTTTTTCCAGCCTTCCCAATCCTCTTCGTCGAGACCGTCTTCGATGGAGATAATGGGGTATTTATCCACAAGGGCCTCCCAGTGAGCAATCAGCTCGTCCGTGGTGAAATCTTTTCCGGATTTAGGCTGATGATAGAATCCCTTTCCTTTTTCGCTCTTCCACTCGGATGCAGCCGCATCCATGGCGATCATAAAATCCTTTCCCGGTTCAAATCCGGCAGCCTTGATGGCTTCCAGGATCTTTTCGATGGCTTCTTCATCGCTCTTTAAGCTGTTGGGAGCAAAGCCGCCTTCGTCACCAACCGCCGTAACATCATTCATCTTTTTGATCAGGGCTTTCAGGTTATGGAATACCTCAGCACACCATCTGAGCGCTTCTTTGAAAGAAGGAGCTCCCACGGGCATGATCATAAACTCCTGGGTATCTACCGCGCTGTCTGCGTGGGCTCCTCCGTTTAAGATGTTCATCATGGGAACCGGAAGGTCTGTTGCCTGGGCGCCGCCAAGAAATCTGTACAGCGGAATATCAAGGGCCGATGCTGCCGCTCTGGCCGTAGCAATGGATACTGCAAGGATGGCGTTTGCACCAAGCTTTGATTTATCTTTCGTTCCGTCCAACTTGATCATGGCTCTGTCCACAGCATAGGTGTCAAAGGGATCCATTCCCAATAGCACATCCGCTATGGGGCCGTTTATATTCTCTACCGCTTTGCTTACACCCTTGCCAAGATATCTGCTTTTATCTCCGTCCCGAAGCTCCAGCGCTTCAAACTCTCCTGTGGATGCTCCGGAGGGCGCACAGCCTCTGGCAACGGTTCCGTCCGATAAGGTAACTTCCGCCTCAACAGTAGGGTTTCCTCTGGAATCCAAAATTTCTCTTCCGATCACTTTTTCAATCTCAAGGTAATTCATGTAAAATCCTTCCTTTCGTTTTTAAATGAGGAAACTCCCGGAAAGTCATAGGCCTTTCCGGGAGCCACTACATGACTTATTCGGTTAGTGGCTGCTAACCATAAAGTAATATACAACGAATCCTTTACGCTGTCAACCCCTTTTCGTAAAAATTATCACATAATTTTTCCGTTGGTTAGTCTTGTATAACCACCAGCCAAAAAAAAGAGGACAACCGGATCCTGTATTTTGCATCCTCAGACAAGGGCTGCTCCAAGGCTCTTGCACTCTTCCAGTGCGTCCTCTCCGGGGGCATTATTTGCCATTACACTGTCACAGGCAAGCTGAATTCCCGCTGCCATACATCTTTCTTCCCAGTCTCTCATCCACTGACCGTCTCCCCATCCGTAGGACCCGAACAGAGCAACCTTCTTACCGGAAAGAGATCCTTCCACTTCCGTAAACATAGGATCAAAGGATGCTTCTTCCAGCACCTCTGCCCCCATGGCAGGACAACCGAAGGCAATGCCGTCAAACTCTGCCACCTTATCCGCTGTGAAGTCGTCGGGTCCAAATACGCTGACCTCTGCTCCTCTGTCCTTCGCGCCGGCCTCCACTGCACTGGCCATGGCTGCCGTATTACCTGTACCGCTCCAAAAAACTACTGCTACTTTGCTCATAATGAGACTCCTTTCTTAAAATGTTTTATACTATAAACCCGGCTCACTCAGCCTGTTGCCACCGCTAACTGCGCCAGGGATTTACCCTGTTTATTCATCTCATGATATGCTTTCGTACACATCCTGAACCGCTTAAAAGTTTTTTCCGCCGTTTCGGGATCGGAGTAGACCTTCCAAAAACCGCAGCACTTTACCCCCTTACGCGGATGCTTTATAAACCCTTCCACATCCGGCGGCGGATACCCTAAAAAGAGCCCGATCTCATGGGGAAACACATCGTCGTTTTTCAAACGCCCTGCCAGTTGTCCGATACACTGTTCCGGACTTTCGGTGATATATCCTTTTTTCTGAAGGATGTTCAGTGCCAGCGGATCCTTCAGATCATTCTTAAGGCGCTCCGGCCGATACAGATAGATCAAAGCATAGGTTTCTGTTTTTTGCAGCATCAGAATCTTTAACCCTTTTCGTTGCAAGGTCCGGTTCAGATCCCGCAACTGCCTGATTAAATCTTTTTCATCCGCCACCCTTACGGAAAACAAGCTGCCCGTTTTGATCCCCGCCAGCGTCGGCGAACAATGCTCTATGATCAGTTCTTCTGACATATTCACCTCTCTATTTTCTGTTTTATTGTATCAGTTACGCGATGCTCCATCCGGCGCTTTCGCTCTGCAGCTTTGTCATCCGCTTAAAGATGCCATCTTCCCTGCCGAGAAGCTCAGAGGGCTTTCCTTCTTCCGCCACGCGTCCTTCAGACAGAACCACGATCTTATCTGCCGCTTCCACGGTCCGCATGCGATGGGCGATTACAAGAACCGTTTTTCCGGAAAGAAGTCTGGAGAGCGCTTCCTGCACTCTGGTTTCATTTTCCACATCCAAAGAAGCCGTTGCTTCATCCAAAAGTACGATGGGCGCATTTTTCAAAAGTGCCCTGGCGATGGAAATGCGCTGCCTCTCTCCGCCGGAGAGTTTCGCACCGTTTTCTCCGATGGGCGTATCATATCCCTTGGGCAGTTTTTCCACGAATTCATCGCAGTTCGCTGCCCTGGCTGCCGCCTTAACCTCCTCATCCGTTGCCCCGTGCTTACCAAGGCGGATATTCTCCATTACCGTATCATCAAAGAGGATCACATCCTGAAATACCATGGAATAATCGCTGAGCAAAACTTCCGGATCCACGGTATTGATATCCACGCCGCCCACGGTGATCTTTCCCGCTGCGATATCCCAAAGTCTTGCCGCCAATCTGGCGCAGGTACTCTTTCCCGAGCCGGAAGGCCCAACCAGTGCCGTTACCTGACCTTCCTTTGCGGTAAAGCTTACATCCTTTAATACATCATCGCCGTCATAGGCAAAGCTTACATGGTCAAATACGATATCATGTCCTTTCGGTGCAAAGCTGTCTGTCCCTTCCGCACTTTTCGTATCGTGGATCTCCATCAGGCGGGAAGCTGAAATCTGGGACATGAGCATTTCCGCAATCAGGGCAAGGGCCTGATCAAAAGGGGCATACACCCTCGTAATGACCAAAAGGAACATGAACAGCACCATAAACTCCACCTGCCCGGAAAGGATCAGTTTCGTTCCCGTCAGGATGGTGGTGGCCACACCCAGCCGCATGATCACACTTGCGGCGTTCACAAAAATGCCGCAGGAAAGCTCTCCCGAAAGCATGGTTTTTTCATGATGATCGATCTTGTCATTGAGTTGTTTCAGGAACCGCTCTTCCTGATTGGTGGCTCTGATCTCACGGATGTTTTCCAGGGTTTCCTGAATGCCGTCGGATACCTGTATGCCTGCTTCCTTGGTGATCTCGGAATTTCGTTTGTTGATCTTCCGGCTTCCGAACAAAAGAATAAATGCCACAGGCACACCCCACAGGCAGGCAACGGACAGCCTCCAGTCAAAGGCAAAAAGCATCACCGCAACAATCGCCGTAGAAATATAGGATCCGTACAGATAACCCAGGCAGTGGGACCATACGTGCTCCAGCCGGTTCACATCTCCCATGATAGTCTCTGTCAGATCCGCAAGATCTCTTTTCCCGAAATATCCAAGGGGCAGTTTTCTCATGCGTTCCGCAAGAGAGATGCGAACATTTTTTACCTCTCCGTATACCAGCCCGTAGGTGGCCCTGTATTGCTGCAGGTGTGTGATCAGCGAAAGCACCACAAAAGCAAGGACCAGGGCAAGAAACATCCCTGCTTTCGGAAGATCCGATCCTTTTGTCAGCGTATCCATATACTTTTTCATCATCAGATACAAAATACCCATGCCGCCCATGACCACCAGATTGACGATCACCGTCCAAAGGGTTGCCTGTTTTGTATTCTTTATTCCCTGATCCGTTAATGCATATTTTCTCTGAAATTCCTTGCCGAACATTTAGTTCACCTCCCCTGTCGCAATACGCCACTTCACAGATTTGTTGTAATCTTCCCACATGCGACGGTACATACCTTTTTTCTCCTTCAGCTCTTCATGGCTGCCTTCCTCTGCCACATGTCCCTGATCCAGCACGATGATCTTATCTGCCCCCACAACGGTAGAAAGCCGGTGAGCGATCATGATCACCGTCCGGCCTTTGGTCAGGGTTGCAAAGGCCTTTTGGATCAGCGCCTCGTTTTCCGGATCTGCAAAGGCGGTCGCCTCATCCAGCACAACGATGGGTGCGTCTTTCAGGATCGCTCTTGCCAGCGCCACTCTTTGCTGCTCTCCGCCTGAAAGATAGGTTCCCTTTGCACCGATAATGGTATCCATCCCATCCGGGAGCTTTTCCAGGATATCATCGCACTGGGCTGCCGACAGGGCTTTTCGCACTTCTTCCTTCGACGCTTCCGGTCTTGCCGCCCGAACATTATCATAAATGCTTGCTTTGAAAAGACGATTGTTCTGAAAAACAAAGGCGATCTGTTCCATGAGAACGTGGGGATCCATATCCCGGACATCCACGCCGCCCACAAGGACCTGTCCCTCCGTCACATCCCAAAATCTGGGGATCAGGCTGGCTGCCGTGGTCTTTCCTCCTCCGGAGGGGCCCACAAGGGCCACTGTCTGCCCCGGATCCGCACAAAACGAAACATGATCGATGGCAGGCATATCTGCCCCGTCATAGGTGAAACTTACATTTTTGAATTCGATCCCGTTATCCGCAGGTTTCTTCGGTGCATCCGTCACTTTCAGAACCGGTGCTTCCATCACCTGCGCAATACGGCCAAGGGCTGTGCTTGCCAGCATCATCCCGCTGGCCGCAAACATGATCCTGGCAAGGGCTGTGGATACGATTGCCGAGAATACAGCGTAAAATGCAAAATCCGTTACAAACTCCGCAAAGTTTCCTGTGCTAAGCGCCCTCGGCGCGATCAGCACCGCCGCCGGTACCAGAAAAATAAACGCTCCCTCTGTAAATGTCAGATTCACAGACTGAGGCACCTGACATACGCCAACTGTATAGGATTCCGCCTTTTTGCTGTAATCCTCAATAGCTTCTTTAAAGGCCTTAAAAGAATACACTGTCTGCTGGAACACCTTTACCACAGGGATTCCCCGGACATATTCCGTACCGGCCTTGCTCATGTGATCCTGGGCCGCCTGATATTCCCCCATCAGAGCCGCATTTTTGCCGCCCATCATGGTAAACATGGCTGCCACGGAGATCACCGCTGCCAAAAGGCAGGACAGTCCCATCCGCCAGTCAAATACCATCATCAAAACGATCATGCCGATAAACATGGTTGCGCTGCCGACGATGTCCGCAAGATTGTGGGCCAAAAGCGTTTCCGTCTCCGAAGCAGCTCCGTCCAGCTTATTTCGCAGAAGGCCGGAAGCATTTGAATCAAAGAATCCAAGGGGCGTTTTCATCAAATGCGCCATTCCCTGTTTTCTGATATTAGAAGCCGTTCGAAAGGCCGCAAGATGGGTACACATCAGCGCGGCAAAATAGACCACGATCCCCGCCAGCGAAAAAATAAAGGCAAGCCATCCGTATTTTCCCACATCCGCTGCCCGGGTAAAATCCGGAGCCACCGCGATCAGATCCCGGGCCGCCAGCCATATACAGATGTATGGAAGCATTCCCAGGATCATGGCAAGGGCTGACAGTTTCAGTCCTAAAAAAGTCAGACGTTTGTAATTTCCTGCATATCCCAAAAGCACCGCAATATCACTTTTTTTCTTTTCCTGCATTTCCTATATTCGCTCCTTCCCTCTGTTTTATTCAATGTTTTTCAGCGCCACATCCAGCGGTATCCTTCTGATCCGGATAAAATCGATCACCGAAACGATGGCATATCCGATGAGCAGATAGAGTACGGACAACACCGCAGACACAGGGGTGATATAAAAGGCAAAATATCCATCCATCTGTATGATAAAGGCCTTAAAGATCCAGAGCATCAGATAGTAGCCGATCCAATAGCTTATGATGGCAAACAGGATCACCACAATGGCTGTGGGAACGATATACAAAGATCCGATCTCTCCGTTTAAAAATCCCAGGATCTTGGCCATGGAAATGGAATGTTCGTTTCTCTCAATGATGATCTTGGCCAGCAGATAGATCAGCGCCGCCGAAAGTCCGATCATGGCATACTTAAAGATGCCCATGATCCCGCCGAAGGAATGCAGCAGCTGATTCGTAACCTTTGCAATATCATCCGCCGTGATCACAGTGGCGATGTATTTTTCATCAATATCCGTGATTTCATTTCGGGAAAAATAGCCGGAAAACTCATCTTTTTCTTTTTCAAAAACGCTATTAAAGTCTGATATATCCATAAACGTCGCAATGCCGCCGTCATAGTCCACGATCCCTGCCACGGTAAAATCGTAGGATTTGTTTTCGTACTCCTCATGCAGTGTAATGCTTCCCCCTTCAGACAGGTCAAACTTCTTGGCAAAAGCACTGGAAATATATACATTTTTCTCATCCGTTTTGTTGCTCAGGCTAACATACTCGCTGCCTTTTGCAATGCCGTATACGGTTACGCTTTCGTCTCCGCCGCTGCCCATTCCCGTGCGCATGGTGGATTTTTTCCTCGGATACATCAGCGTTTTCGCAGCAAATGCTTCCGCACTTTTTTCGGATGTTTTGATCACCTCATCATCCTCATCCTGATAGCTTGTCAGCATATACTGATAGTCAGCAAAGATCATATCCGGCGCCTTTTCCCCGTAATGGGTAAGGGAATCCATCACGCCGAATGCAAAGCACAGCATCAGCTCCACAAAGATCACACCGAAGATCAGCACCAGATAATTGGGCATATTCTGAAACAGGATCCGAAGCCGGAACCTCTTCAGAAAAGACCAGGAAGGCAGTCTTCTTGCCTTTGTTTTCTTATTTCTGACAAGATCATGCCGCAGGAATCGCAGGGGACTGATCTGCAGCTTACTCACAATGATGAACAGATTTATGAAAAACATTAAAACCAGCGGGATCACCGTGGTCTTGATCAGTGCCGTCTTACTCCAGGCCAGACTGCAAGGCGGCAGGGAGTAACTCTCATAATACAGATCCACAAAAAGACTTCTGAAAGCCGTATATCCAAGGATATTCCCGATCAATGCACCGATGAGCGTAATGATAACAGGCATGGACATATAATGCAGGATCAGCTCTCCCTTGCTGTAGCCGGAAGCCCGCAGCGTTCCGATGACGGAGGCCTCTTTTTCAATGGTATTACTGATGGTGATGGCAAAAATAAAGGCGATCACGGCAATGAGGATGTAGCACATGATGGCCGTTGTGGAGGAATCTCCTTCGATATCCGATACGGCAAAGTTGCTGGCCTGCCTTACATATTCCGGCAGATAGCCCTTGATCTCATTGTCATACACCAGCGTCTGTGTGATCAGGGATTTTAAAAAGCTTTCGGCATAATCTGCCTCTGCGATCTTATCCCCAGGACTGTTTTGATACTTGTAGGCATACTCGTAATGTACCCGCTGGGAAAATCCCTCAAAGGCTTCCGGTGTCACCATTCCCACATCAAAGCCGAAGGCGTCAAACATCAGATCCGTATTGGACTGATGCAAGGTCAGGTAATTGACATAGGATAAAAGACCTACCACCTTAAACTTTTTCCCGCCTACGGTAATACTGTCTCCTACGGCAATGCCCAGATTGTGGGCATGCATTCTGTCAATGGCGATCTCTCCATCGGTTTTCGGGCTTCTTCCCTCGAGAAAAGCTGCCCGGTCGATGTCGGAATCACTTTGATAGAGCCTGATGGTCACATCTTCCTTTTTATCGCCGCTTTCCTCCGGTGCCTCTATGTAAAAATGCTCGTACAGGGTCACGGGAACCCTAAAAAAGTCTTTGGCATTCAGATTGTAGCGATCCGTGATCTTGTCCCACTCTTCATCCACCTTTTCCTCGACTTTTTCATGCGCCTCTTTGTAAGCATCATCGGAAGCTTTTTGAAACTCTTCTGACTCCTTCGCTTCCTTTAGTGCATCGTCAAAGTTTTCCTTAAGTGCCTTCTCTGTCTGCTCTGCGATCATCGCTTCATCGGTGATGCCGAAGGCTTCGCACTGGGTCCGAACGCCTTTTTCTATGGCTTCGGTCACCTGTTTTTCCACTTCTTCCTCTATGGCCTCGGCAACTTCCTTGTCCGCTTCTTTCCGTCCCTTTTCGATGAAGTAAGAACGGACATCTGCCTGACCGCCGGTTGCCAGATCTTCCAAAAAGTCCGCAGAAGCTTTTTTCTTCAGTTCAAAGCTTCCGTCCTCTAGTTGCAATTCCTCCACACCCGATGCAATGGAGGCAAGCATACTGTCATGTCCCACATACATACCGGATATGACGCCGATCATCAGCACCATAAACAGTATGATCACCAGATATTTATGCCACTCGGCCACAAGCTCCTTCGGCACTCTTTTGATCAGGGGATTCCTTACTTTTTTCATACTGCGCCTCCCCTACCATTCCAGCTCGAAAGCCGAGATCTTCTTTTCGTTAATGTCATTGTGACGGACCACACCGTCACGGAGCTTGATCACATGATCCGCCATATATTTGATGGCCTCATTATGGGTCACCATGATGATGGTGCTTCCGTACTTTTTGTTGCAATCCTCGATAAGTGCCAGGATCTCTTTTGAGGTTTTATAATCCAGGGCGCCGGTAGGCTCATCACACATCAGAATATCCGGGTTCTTTACAACTGCCCTGCCGATGGATACCCTTTGCTGCTGGCCGCCGGAAAGCTGATTGGGATATTTGTATTTGTGATCCTGCAATCCCAGCGTAGACAGCACCTCTTCCACATCAAGGGGATTCTCGGATAGATATGCTCCCACCTCAATATTCTCTTTTACATTCAGATTGGGAATCAGATTGTACATCTGAAAGACGTAGCCTAAGTGCCTTCTTCTGTAAATAGTTAGCTGCCGCTCACTCATATCCTCCAGCTTGTCTCCGTTAATACTGATATAACCGGAATCCGGTGTGTCAATCCCGCCGATGATATTAAGCAGGGTGGATTTCCCGGAGCCGGAAGGCCCCAGCAAAACACAAAACTCGCCCTTTCCCACCGTAAAGTCCATGCCCCGAAGCACTTCCTGTCTGGCCTCTCCGGTGCCAAAACTCTTTTTCAGTTCTCTGATCTTTAAAAAATCCTCTTTCATACAGTTCCTTCCCGACCCGATAAAGCTTCAGGCCATGATATGTGTTTTGTAAAATCTGTTAATACATTCATAGGTTTCATCGCTGATGGCATGCTCAATATCGCAGGCCTCCTGATCTGCCACACTTTCACTGACTCCCATACTGACAAGGAGTCTTGTCAGCAAAAGATGCTTGCTATAGATCTTTTCTGCGATCTTTTTCCCCAATTCCGTAAAAAAGATATAACCTTCCTCGTTAAAATAGATCATCTCTTCCTGTCGCAGCTTTTTCATAGCGCTGCTCACACTGGGCCTGGTCACCCCCATCTTCTCTGCCACATCGGAAGAGCGCACCCGGCCGAGGCGTTTGTGCAGGATCAGTATGTTTTTCAGATAGTTTTCCGACGAATCGCTTTTTTTCATAGTCTTCCACCCCTTATTCACGCGGCAATTGCCAGTTAGTCTCCGCTAACTCATATGCGATAGATAAGAGAACCACATTGCGGTTCCCTTCTATCTTTTTCTTATTCTTTCACCGGCAGCAGATCCGTCATACTGCCGATTCCCAAAGCAACTGTAGAGCCGTTATGCAGCATAGCTGATGTTGCCGGCGGCAAAATCCCCGCCACACCCAATGCGATGAGTGCTGTGTTAAATCCAACGATGGTCCGGTAATTAAACCGGATCCTTTTCATCAAAAGTGTGCTCAGGTCGCGAAGCACCACGATGCTTTCCAGGTTCTCCGAACTTATGGTGATATCCGCGATCTGTCTGGCAATCTGTGCTCCCTCACTGATGGCGATTCCCGCATCTGAAGCAGAAAGTGCCGGAGAATCATTGATCCCGTCTCCCACCATGATCACGCGCCTGCCATCCGCTTTTGCTTTTTCAATATACCCGGCTTTATCTTCCGGCAGGACCTCCGCATAATACTCTGTGATCCCCGCCGATCCTGCAATAGCCGCAGCGGTTTTTGCACTGTCTCCCGTCATCATCACGATATGTTTAAAGCCCTGTGATCGCAGTTTTTCGATCACCTGCCTGCTTTCCTTTCGTATGGGATCTTCAATCAGAATGCAGGCGCACAGCTTTCCTTCCTTGGCAAAATACAAATGGGAGCAGGTATCCGGAAGCGCATCAAACCGCTCTTTGCACTCCGGCGGAATGATCACGCCTTCATCCTCAAATACAAAATGATAGCTTCCGATCACCGCCTTTTTCCCATCGATGTAGGAAGCGATCCCGTGGGCCACGATGTATTCCGCCTTTGCATGTAATTCTTCATGCAAAAGTCCTTTTTCGGCCGCCGCATCCACCACGGCTCTGGCCACTGAATGGGGAAAATGCTCCTCCAGGCAGGCCGCCTGCCGCAAAAGTTCATCCTCGCTTTCCCTGCAGAAGGATACCACGCCTTTCACAGTGGGATTGGCTTTTGTCAGCGTTCCGGTTTTATCAAACACGATGGTATCCGCTTCGGCAACAGCCTCTAAGAACCTGCCGCCCTTCACGGTGATATCATGATCGGCCGCCTCCCGGATTGCCGAAAGAACGGATATGGGCATGGACATTTTCAGGGCACAGGAATAGTCCACCATAAGCACGGATACCGCTTTGGTCACATTCCTGCTCAGAAGCCATGTAAGTCCCGATGCCAGCAACGTATAGGGAACCAGCCTGTCGGCAAGCCTCTCCGCTTTACTCTCCAGGGCAGACTTCAGTTTTTCGGACTCTTCGATCATTTTCACGATCTTATCAAATCGTCCGCAGCCCTCCGTCTGGGTCACTTTCAGGGTGATCTCTCCTTCTTCCACTACGGTTCCGGCAAATACCGCTGCCCCTTCGCTCTTTCTTACCGCGGCCGGTTCACCTGTCATGGAGGCCTGATTGACCATGGCCTCGCCCTCTGTTACCACGCCGTCAAAGGGGATCACGGTTCCCATGCGGACTACTACTCTGTCTCCGCAAAGAATCCTGCCGGCATCCGTCAGCACTTCACCGCTGTCTGTCACCTGCCATACCTTATCAATACGCAGCGACATTCTTCTGGCCAGATCATCCACCGAGCGTTTATGGGTCCACTCCTCTAAGGTATCTCCGATCTTCAGCAAAAACATCACGCTGGATGCTGTCTTATAGTCTCCCGTCAGGATCGCTGCCGTGATGGCAGCAGCATCCAGAAGTTCCACCTGAATATGTCCCCCGGAAAGACTCCTTATGCCACGAAGAATAAACTTAACGGTTTTGATCCGCTCCCAGATCTTTCGCAGGGAAACGGGCATCACCAGCCTCTTGGCATAATGCAGGATCACGTCCGTAGCGATCTTTTCCCGATAATATGCTGACAGCTCCCGGGGCGAGTTTTCAATCACGCTTTCCGGAATCTGCACACTATCATAGGAAAATGCGCTCAGTGCGGAAAGTACCTGTCTGCGGTCTCCCTCAAAAAAGATGGCCACATCCGCCGTACGTTCATAGATCTGTACCTGCGTGATATACGAAAATCCCTGCAGATAATGCTCCAGGATATCCGCTTCCCGAAAAGTCATGCGCTCCTGGGGTAAATGTACTCTCAGTCTTGTTTTTGTTTCATGCTTTATCAGAATCTTCATCTGTATCCGCCATCCACTCCCCGATTTCGGCATCTGCCTCTTTGCTTTTTCGCTCCTCATTCATTTCTACGGCATCCGCGTAGATATCAGAGCAGTTTTCCCGAAGTACGGTAACCTGATCCAGTACCGAGTCTTTTCCCCGAAGCACCGCTGCCGTAGCATGGGTATAAACCTTTTTGGCATCCTTCGAGGACAAAAGCTTGATCCCCTCCAGACCGAACAGCGTTCCCAACGCAAATAATCCGATTTTGTTCTTGTTCAGTTTCATCCTATGATCCTCCTTCTCATTATCTATTGCGGGATCAGCTCCCACATTTGACCCATATTCTGAAATCCGCCCTCCGGCAGGCACCCCTTGCATGCCGAACCACCGGACGGACAGCCGCTGCAGGATCCGCTGCAGGATCCGCTGCAGGATGAGCCACAAACCCCGTCCCCAATGACCTTGCGGATCATCCCGATGTGCTCCAGGTAGTCGATCTGTCTTTTTACGTCCGACTCCGTGGTGCCAAGGTCTCTGGCAAGCATCCACAATGTTCTTGCATGTCCGTCTCCCAAAAGGGCGATCAAAGCATTCATGCTGTTTTCTTTCACTACCGCTTCACCTTACCTTTCAACTATCCTGCCTTTTTACGCTTTACCAGATCAAAAGTCCAATATGATATACAACAGCGGAAAGGATAAGGGCGCCGGCCGTGTAGTAAGCCGCGATCCTGGCCGTCCACTTTGCGGAAGCCGTTTCCTGATAGGTTGCCGCAAGGGCCACAACACAGGGCATATTGAAGGTGATGGCAAAAATGAAGGCCAGGGCCTCGGGCTTGGATACATTGGCCAGAAGAAGCGTCCCCAGATTGGCATCTCTTGCCGCACCGCTCATGGCATCCGAAAATGCGGTATAAAAGGATCCGTCGGTAAACAATGCACTGATCACACCAAGCGCACCCTCCTTACCTACGGATGATGCGATAAAGGCCATGAACAGCTTCCAGCCCATACCGAATACTCTGGTTACCGGCTCGATGACTTTCCCGATTTTAAAGAGCACCGGATCAGCACCGGGCACAAAGGAATAGCTCAAAAGCCAGAACAGGGTACATACCAAAAGCACCACTTTGGACACTCTGAAAAAGGTATCCTTCGTCCTTCCCAGAACATAGCGAAACAGGGCACCCCACTTGGGTTTGTGATAAGGCGGAAGCTCCATGATCATGCCGAAGCGGTCTTCTCTTTTCACCAGTTTGCCGCCAAATACCCTGGCCGTTACCCACATATGAAGAAGCATCGTAGCCAGGATCGCAATGATCACCAGTACAGCTCCCGGACCGAAAAACAACGCCGATAACATAGGGATCACAGACCAGGCCGCGCCGCAGGGGACCGCCCAGGCCAGGGCAATGGTCAGCACCTTCTGGCCCCAGTTATCGATCACGCGGCTGCCGGCAGCGCCGCCCATGGTACATCCAAAGCTGACAAGAAAAGGCATAACGGACTTTCCCTGCAGCCCCAGCTTCGCCATGGTATTGTCAAACACATAGGAGATCCTTGCCATAACTCCCACTTCTTCCAAAAGACCAAACACCAGAAGTACGCCGAAGACAAAGCCCAGCATCTGAAAAATGTAAGCAAAGGACTGAATGATCACGCCGCAGATCAAAGCGATCAGGGTATCACTCACCCCTGCCCCGGCAAGAGCGTTCGCCACAGGGCCTTTCAATGCGCCGATGGCAGAACCCACTCCCATCAAAGGAAGGGCCGGAATAAAGGAGCCAATCAGTCCCAGCAGGATCGTCAGGATCACCGCCGGTTTTCCCCAAACAGGACTCAGATACAGCTTGTCGAGTTTGCTAATGCTGACTTTTTCCTTCTTCTCCTCCAGCACGCCATCCAGCAGTTCGTCGATCCAGACAAACTTACTGTTCCCTGTAGCCAGGGCGCCGCCTGATGTTTTCCGCAGGGCATCCACCTGTCCGAGGGTTGATTCCGAAAGAGCTTCTTTTAACTGATCGACTACAAGTTTATCGTTTTCTATGGCTTTTACCCCAAGCCACATGGAAGATACATTTTTTACACTTCCCTCCGGGATCAGCTCTTTTATGCTCTCATAACCTTCAACCTTTGAAAGCGCAGCCTCAAGACCGGAAATGTTGATCACGCTCTTTTGGGTGATCGCCCTGTCCATGGCTGCAAAAAACGAATCATATTTTTTGCTGTCCGTAGCAGAGATCTGGATCACCGGTATCCCCAGTTTTTCTTCCAAGGCCGCCGCATTGATGGTCTTTCCCTGCTCCTTTGCCACATCCGCCATATTCAGCACCAAAAAACTGGGTACATTGATCCCGGCGTAATCCGCCATCATATACAGACTTCTTTCCAGCTGGGAGCTGTCTGCCAGGATGCAGACCACATCCGCTTTGCCCGACTCAATGAAATCACGGGTGATAACTTCCTCATCCGAGTTGGCTGTCAGGCTGTAGGATCCCGGAAGATCCGCAACGGCATACTCCTTTCCGTTCCGGGTAAAAGTACCCTCTTTTTTCTCGACGGTTTTCCCGGGCCAGTTACCCACGTGCTGACGCAGTCCCGTCAAAGCGTTAAATACTGTGGATTTACCGGAATTCGGCTGCCCGAGGAGGGCTATGGTCGCGCTCACTGCTGCACCTCCTCTACTTCAATTCCCATACATTCTTTTCTGTTCAATGCGATCATGGTATCTCTCGAATACACCAGCATAGGTCTGTTCTTATCATTTCGCATCACCCTGATCCGGCACCCCGGTGTGATCCCGATGGATGTGATCCTGCTCAAAAAACGGGAATCGCCGTTGATGGAACCTACGATGGCCTCCCGATCTGCTTTCATCTCACTTAAACTCATCTTTCCCTCCTTCACATGTAGTTAGGCTACGCTAACCCATAGGCAAAAAAAATTATCGTATATCAATCACTTTATAACCCAGATCCGAAATCACCCCGGTCAGCAGATCCGCATCAATCTCTCTGTCTGCCTTTACCACAGCTTCCCCCCGAGATCTTCGCACTTTGGCACTGACTCCTTCTATGGCATTTAACGCATTCTGCACCCTTGCCGCGCAATTGTCGCAAACCATTCCTTCAATGCGGATTCTTTTTTCCTCCGCCACATAAGACAGTTTCTTCGGTCTCTTCAGCTTCGGCTTTCCTCCTCCTCCGCAACACGATCCCTCACCCCGAAAGTGAGGGATCGTGTATTTAAGAGAAATGAAGAGGATAACAACTAATATAACTGCGGTGATCAGATCTGACGGTGTCCATCCCATAACTGCTTATCCCTTTACGCTTCCACATTTCTGTCCCTGACAGGCTGCTTTCGCTTTGGCGCAGTTTCCCGCCATGGGGCATCCGATGCAGTGAGTGCCTTTTTTCTTTTCTTTGTAGATATAAGTGCACGCGCCGGTAAATACTACCGCTATAATGATTGTTACGATGATATCGATCATATTCGTCACCTTTAAAAAGTGTCCCTTAGTTCGTCTTAAGTCTGTACTCCATTGCCATCTTACTGCGGTTGGATACGATAATACCCGTAACAACTGCCGCAAAAGCGATCACAGCAACAAGTCCGCCCGCAAAACCTGCTCCAAAGGATCCCGTGGTAACAAGGGTTCCGATCTGGTATACCAGAAAACCTACGGTGTAGCCGGTGGCCAGCTGCAGACCGATAGCTCCCCACAGCCACTTGGCGGATTTCATTTCAGAATTCATCGCGCCAAGAGCTGCAAAACATGGAGGTGTATAAAGATTAAACATGAGGTAAGCCAAAGCTGCCACTTTTGTAATACCGATGACTGCTGCCACGGCATTTCCTTCACCTACTAATTCCAGTTCCTCAGGGTCAACCAGATTGGTGATGGCATATACAGTTGCAATGGTTCCCACCACGTTCTCTTTCGCAATAAAGCCGGTAATAGCTGCGGCTGCCAGCTGCCATGCCGCAACGCCTACGATGGGCACTAAAAGCACGGAGAAGGGTCCTGCGATGGATGCCAGGATGGAAGTGTTCTCCATTCCTTCCTCCACCTCTTCAAAGTTCCAGTTAAAGGCCTGCATGATCTGCACCACGGTATTGCAGACAAGGATCACGGTTCCGGCCTTTACGATATAGGCTTTACCTCTTTCCAGCATGGATTTCAGTGCAAAAACAAGGCTCGGCGCTTTGTACTCCGGCAGCTCAATAATGAAAAAGCTCTTTCTGTATTTCATACCCGTAATGGCCTTGATCAGCAATGCTCCCAGAAGGATCAGCACGATGCCCAGCATATAGCATACAAAGCTTACCCATTTTGCTTCCGGGAAAAATGCACCGGCAAACAACGCAATAACCGGAAGCTTAGCGCCGCAGGGCATGAAGGTTGCAAGCATGGCCGTGGATCTTCTCTCTCTTTCGTTACGAATGGTACGGCAGGCCATGATGGCGGGAATACCGCAGCCGGTTCCGATGATCATGGGGATCACGGATTTTCCGGAAAGACCCACACGCTTAAAGATGGGATCCAGAACCACGGTTGCTCTGGACATATAACCGCAATCCTCTAACAGCGCAATGAGGAAATACATTACCATTACAAGCGGCAGGAAGCCTACCACAGCGCCGACGCCGCCGATGATACCGTCAACTAAAAGCGCGTAAAGAAGCGGGTTGGCATCTGCCATTTTGTCTCCTACCCAGCCCTGGAAGCTTTCGATCCAGCCTGCCAGGATATCTGCCAGCCAGGTACCTACTGTAGTCTGGGAAATATAAAATACCAAAAACATGATGCCGGCAAAGATCGCAAGACCAAGCACGGGATGGGTCAGTACCTTATCAACAGCATCCCCTTTTGTCTTATCTTTTGTCAGGACTTTTCTGACTTCCACATCCTTTACGATGTCATTTACAAAGGCAAAGCGCTTTCGGTCAGATGCCTCTACAGCTTCTTTATCGGTCAGATCCACATCTCCTTCATCGTAAGGAGCGCTCTGTCCGTTCCCCACAAGCTCGGACGCTTTCTTTACCACTTCTGAAAGATTTTTGCCTTCTGTGGAAACTGTCTCCACCACGGGGCAGCCCAGTTTCTCGGAAAGCTTTTTGATATCAATGGTATTTCCTTTTTTGCTGTTCACATCGCTCTTGTTCAGCGCAACCACCACCGGGATTCCCAGTTCGAGAAGCTGCGTGGTAAAGAACAGGCTTCTGCTTAAGTTGCTGGCATCCACGATGTTGATGATCGCATCGGGATGTTCATTTTTCACATAGCTGCTGGTGATGCTCTCCTCAGATGTGAAAGGCGACATGGAATAGGCTCCCGGAAGGTCCACTGCGATCAGTTCCTTCCCGGTGTCATTGTACGCCTTTTTGATCGGGCTTTCCTTTCTGTCCACCGTTACGCCGGCCCAGTTGCCGATCTTTTCGCTCCTGCCCGTCAGAGCATTGTACATGGTTGTTTTTCCGCTGTTGGGGTTGCCCGTCAGTGCGATTCTCATGATGATTCCTCCTTTATACTATATGCAGCATTTTGGCAACCTACCCAAAAGGCTGTTGCCTGCTGCCATCATCCGTTTATATTAAATAAAGATCGAAGCACCAAGTTCCGGATCGATATTATATCTGGCATCCTTGATGGAAACCACCAGATTTCTCTTTTTATCCACCACCGTGATATGCTCGCCGCTGTAGCAGCCCAGTGAAAACAGAAAGCTTTCCATTTCCTCATCCCCTTCTGTGTCCACGCCGGTGATCACGTATTCCTTTCCCAATTCCGCATCATTCAGATTCATTGTCATTTTCTTCACCTCCCGGCGCCTGCGGTTTGCGCAGAATAACTTCTATACTCTCTTTCAATAGCCCAATTTGCAAGGGCTCTGCGTTTGACAATTATTCCAAGTTAGGCTCGCCTAACCATAGCTCATTATAGTAAGTCTAAACTAACCTGTCAAGATTTTTTTTCTCACTTATTCAATTCATAGGGTGAAACTGCCGAAAACATGGGGTTTTTCAACTTGTAGAAACACATCGGATATGATAAACTACAACTAATTGATGTGCGATTAAGAAGGAGGTTTTTATGGCATTACAGGAATCAGGGGAAATGTATCTGGAAACCATTTATGTTCTTTCCCAAAAATCAAGTCAGGTCCGCGGTATAGACATCGGGGAAGCACTGGGCTATTCCAAGCCTTCTGTCAGCCACGCCATGGGACTGTTAAAAGAAGAGGGACTGATCAAGAAAGATGCGGAAGGATTTATTAAGCTCACCGAGGCGGGAAAGATCCTGGCGGAACGGATCTATGAGCGGCATACGGTTCTTACGAAACTACTCAGAAATATCGGCGTAGATGAGAAAACGGCAAGCGAGGACGCCTGCCGTGTAGAGCATTATATCAGTGATAAAACATTTCAGGCAATCAAAAAGCATATGGAGCAATCCGGTTGCGATACCTGAAGATCCTGCGGGCGCTTATCTCGAAATAGAAGCGCCTGCACTGTATTTATCCGGGAATTCTTCTTCCTTCCATGTCTCATAATATTCCATAACGTTGTTGTCACCTTCCGCGGTGCGATAGGTATATTCTGTTCCGCTTTGTGACCTGGCCTGCACGCATGATCCTCCGTCCGGCGTTGCCGTGATCAGGGTTATGGGATCAGCATGATCCAGAGTAAAAACTCCGTCTTTCATATGGCCGTAGCTAATCTCTTTTTCCGTAAACTGCACATAAAATAAGGCGTCCGCCATTCCTTCTTCATTCTCTACTATAGATGCGCTCTTCCAGGTCCCATCCAGAGCGTCTGGAGCCTTGTTTTCCTCTCCCGCTCCGGATGATGCGATGTAGTCCCGGATCTGAAATGATTCTTCTGTCTTTTCTTCTTCCTCTGTAATTCCGGGCACAAACTCGGTTACATAGGTATCACCTGAAGCCCGGTCGATATAATACCGAATCTGTGCTGCCGTATAGGATCGAAACAGCACTACGATCTGTTTCTCGTCGCTTGACTCAATATCCCAGAAGATGGTATATTCTCCGGATGCTTCCATTTCCTTCAGATCCGGGTTTTGTTCATAGCAATAATTCCTGATCGCATCCAGCGCCGATGCATCATCGATCTGTTCCTGTTGAACCTGCTCTTCCTGCTGAGCCGTCTCTCCCTGCTGAGCCTGCTCTTCCTGCTCCTTCTTCTCCTCCTGCTCTCCCTGCTGATCCTGCGCCTCAGGACTTAGCGTATCTGCATCGTCTGTCGCACTCTCATCCGCATCGACTGTTACGGTATCCGCAGTTTCCGGAGTCGTATCCTGACCTGCGGCTCCGCATCCGTATGCGGCCATCGCAAAAAGCATGACGAAAAACATCATTTTTATCATTTTGGTACGTTTCATAAATCTTTGTTTCCTTTCTGTGTTCTTATTTCGGCCGGGCTCCATCATATCACATCCGCCGTGATCTGTCACGTGCCGGATCCCTTATCCTTCTGCTATCCGTCTTTGCCTGCGCCGGTCCCTTATCCTTCCGCGCCTGAATCGGCCGGCTTTACAAGATCCCGGATCATTTCCCAGTCAAAGCAGCGTTGATAGTTCTTTCCGGGAAAGACGGCATCTTTGTTCCATGGCCTGTCGATGACCATCACCTTCAACTCCGGCAGATGATCAAAAAAAGGAAAGGCCGAGGGGGAATCCTCAACGGCATAATCAAAATGCATTTTCCGGTAGTCTTCGATCTCCAGACTGAAATCGCTGTTTTTGATAAAGCTGTCCCTGCCGTATTTATTCAGGCAATATAAGGGAACTTCAGACAAATCGTGCCGGTCCAGCCACTGTCTGGAAGCTTCAAAGGCACTGTAGGGTCTGCCGGTGATAACGGATACCTGATGCCCCTTTTCAAGCCACTCTCTGACCACGGCTACCGCTCCCGGGGTTTCTTCATAGGAAAGCAGCACCTCCGGACTGTGAGCCTTCAGCATCATCTCCTCATAGTCCTTTTCTTCCAGGGAAAAGGATTTTTGCAGATTAAAATACCGGATTTCTTCATAGGGCACCCAAATCCCGAACAGATCCTTTACCAGCAGTGAAAAATGTCTGGCCGTCTCGCAAAGGCAATCATCAAAATCCACATAAATGTTCATATCAGAAACTCCTGTGATCATCTCTTTTTGGACTTATTATAGCAAAAACCTTCATCAAAAGACACCGAAAAAAACCTTTTTAAAAAATATGTATTCTTCCGCCCTTTTGTTGTAAAATGGATTCATCGGGGATGCACCATCATGATGGGAGGCGGCATATGAAGTATAACATTGATTTTGAGATCATCGGTACTCTGGTCACCTTAGTGATCGCCATTCATTTCCACTCAAATTATGCCGTCAGGACCAAAAGCGACCGGGCGTTTCTGACCATGATCCGTTTCATTCTGGCCTCCCAGATTCTGGATATGGTCACGGCTTATACCTTTTCTCTGGAAAGCCCGAAGCTTGCCCTGGCTAATCACCTTCTGAATACGGCCTATTCCCTGTGTTCTTTCTTTTCCGCCGTATCCTTTGAGCAATACATCGCAAGTTACATTTTTGCAGAGAAAAAAGATAAGATCTACCTGCTGGCCCGCAGGATCGTGATCTTCTGCTATTGCGGCCTGTTCTTTGCGAATCTCTTTATCCCTCTGACCTTCCATTTTGATAAGGCAACGGGGGCTTATATCCACGACTCTCTCTACATGGCAGGGTATCTGGTATCCGGCGGCTTTATGATGCTGTCTTTGTATTTTATCCTTCGCTTCCGAAAACGTTTTGACAAAAAGCAATGGTACTCCAGTATCACCTTTATCTTTGTGGTATTCGGCGCCATGTACGTTCAGTCAAGCATCATTCCGGATGTGTACCTGACCTTCGGTCTTGTATCCATTTCCCTTCTGATGATCCTGTTTTCCCTGGAAACCCCGGATTATCAAAAGCTGATGAATACCATGGATGAGCTGGAAAAGGCCAGAGAAGCGGCCAATCAGGCCAGTCAGGTAAAAAGTGAATTTCTGGCCAACATGTCCCATGAGATCCGGACCCCCATCAATGCCATGCTGGGGTTTGATGAGATGATCCTGCGGGAAAGTGATGATAAAGAAGTGCTTTCCTATGCGGCCAACATCAAGCGAAGCGGCCGGACGCTTTTATCTCTGGTCAATGACATTCTGGATCTGTCCAAGATCGAAGCGGGAAAAATGGAGATTACCCCTGCAGAGTATGATCCCTGCATTCTGTTTTCGGAGATCACGGATATGATCATGCCCCACATTCAGGATAAGCGCCTGCTTCTGACAGAGGACTTTGATCCCGACGTTCCCAAAAAACTTCTCGGAGATGATGCAAGGCTCCGTCAGGTTCTGATCAATCTTTTGACCAATGCGGCCAAATACACCGCGGAGGGCTCCATCACCTTCTCTGTTAAGGTCCTGAAAAAAGAAAACAAAAAGGTATTGCTGCATTTTTCCGTAAAAGATACAGGTATCGGAATTCGCAAAGAGGATCAGAAAAACCTGTTTTCCGCCTTTGAACGGGTGGATCTGCAAAAGAACAGGAACATCGAAGGAACAGGCCTGGGCCTTGCCATTACCCTGCAGATCTTAAAGATGATGGGCAGCAATCTGTCTCTGGAAAGCGAATACGGCAAAGGTTCGGACTTTTATTTCGACATAGAACAGGAAGTGCTGGACGAAACCCCCATCGGAAAGGTCAATATTCTGGATGAAAACAGAAAAATGCGGGATGTTTCGGTATTCCGCGAGGATTTCACCGCCCCGACTGCACGGATCCTGGTGGTGGATGATGTGGAAATGAACCTGAAGGTATTTAAGGGCCTTCTTCGCAGATCCAAGATCCGCATCGATACTGCCACAAGCGGCGCGGAGTCCATCCGTATGCTGCAAACCTGGCGCTATGACTGCGTATTCATGGATCATCTCATGCCGGAAATGGACGGCATCCAGACGCTGGAGCTGATCAAAAAGGATCCTTCCGTGGATAGTGAAAAGATCCCCTTTATCGCCCTTACGGCAAATGCCATTTCCGGAGCCAGATCCATGTATATGCAAAATGGTTTTTCCGACTATCTGACCAAACCCATTGACGGATTTACCCTGTCGGATACCCTGAAAAAATGGCTGCCTAAGGAAAAGATCAAGCCTCTGCCGGAAGATGTGTATGACATGGACGCTGATACCTATGCCCCTGCAGACGGCCACGTCGCAAACCGGAAGAATTCCGGGGATACAGCTGATCGGGATACCTGTGATGAGAGTACATTCGATCCGGATGATGCGATCCTGGAATTTGCTCCTTCCTCTTTCGACCTGAATGCAGAGTCCGGGGCTGAAGACGGCCGGATGGATCCTTCGGAGCTTATGTCCCGTCTGGAGGAGGCCGGTCTTTCGGTTTCTTCCGCCATGGGTTATACCGGCGGTGACAGCACTCTGTATGCGGAGATCCTGCGGGACTATACCCAGGCAGCTCCCGGCAGAATAGCGCAGCTTTCGGATTACTACGAAAGCGAAAAGTGGTCTGACTATGAGATCGTGGCCCATGCCTTAAAGAGTACCTCCCGCAGCATCGGCGCCGAAGGCCTTTCCGATCTGGCAAAAGAACTGGAATTTGCAGCAAAAGACGGCGATGATCTTCGGATCAAAGAAAATCACGCCACCTTTCTGAAACAATATGAATCTTTGGTAAAAACCATTTCTGCCCTGCTTGCGTAGCTGCTTTTTTGCAGGACAGGAAAATTGCCGGTTATGCTTCTGCCATAGCCTGCTTCATGCTTCTGACATACTCTGCCAGCTGATCCGGCGCATCTTTGCCGTATTTGGCCACAATCCTGACCATGGCAGATCCTACGATGACGCCGTCTGCCAGACGGCTCATTTTCTGTGCCTGATCCGGTCTGCTGATACCAAATCCGATAGCTGCCGGAATGTCCGTAGCCTCCCGGATCAGTTTCATGATGGAAGAAAGATCCGTTGTAATCTCGCTTCTGACGCCGGTAACGCCCAGAGATGATACCACATACAAAAATCCCTTTGCGCTTCCTGCGATCTCCTTGATCCGCTGCTCACTGGTGGGAGCGATCATGGAGATCAGATCAATGCCGTGGTCCGCGGCGCTTTTTTCAAATTCAGCCTTTTCTTCAAAGGGACAGTCGGGAATGATGATCCCGTCTGCGCCGCAATCCGCAGCCTTCTCAAAAAAAGTATCCGCACCGTAATGATAAACGGGATTGGCATAGGTCATAAAGACAATGGGAATCTGTGTTTCTTTCCTGAGTTCCCTTACCAGTTCAAATACTTTATCCGTGGTCATGCCGCTTTCCAAGGCTCTGATATCCGCCTCCTGGATCACAGGGCCTTCTGCAATGGGATCTGAAAAAGGGATGCCCACTTCGATCAGGTCTGCCCCTGCTTCGATCACTGCTCTGAAGTTGCGAAGGCTGGTTTCATAATCCGGATCCCCCGCTGTTAAAAATGCGATAAATGCTTTCTGATCTGCAAATGCATTTGCGATTCTGCTCATTTTTCTATCCTCCCCCTTATTCGTAGAGCTCCACGCCGCGATATCTGGCGATGGCTGCCACGTCCTTATCTCCCCGTCCCGAAATGGTACACACGATGACGGCATCCTTTGGCATATTCGGTGCGATCTTCATCACCTGGGCAACCGCATGGCTGCTTTCAATGGCCGGGATAATGCCTTCTGTTCTGGAAAGATATTCAAAGGCTTTCACTGCTTCTTCGTCCGTGATGGGAACATACTGCGCCCTGCCGATGGAAGAAAGATAGGCATGCTCCGGTCCGATGCCGGGGTAATCCAGTCCGGCTGATATGGAATAAACCGGTGCGATCTGCCCGTACTCATCCTGGCAGAACAGGGATTTCATCCCATGGAAAATGCCCATGGAACCGTTGGCAATGGTGGCTGCATTCTTCGGATTGTCCACCCCCAGTCCCGCCGCTTCGCAGCCGATGAGTTTCACGCCTTCATCCTTGATATACTCATAAAAGGACCCGATGGCATTACTGCCGCCGCCTACGCAGGCTACCACTGCGTCAGGGAGCTTTCCTTCCGCTTCTAAGATCTGGGCCCTGCTTTCCTTACTGATGACTGCCTGAAAATCCCTGACAATGGTGGGAAAGGGATGGGGTCCCATAACCGAGCCCAACACATAAAGGGTATCGTCTACTCTGGATGTCCACTCCCGCATGGCTTCGTTAACCGCATCTTTCAGCACTCTGGTACCTGTTTTGACGGGATGCACCTTTGCGCCCAAAAGCTCCATACGAAAAACGTTCAGCGCCTGCCTTTGGGTATCCTCTTCTCCCATAAAGATCTCGCACTCCAGATCCATCAGGGCTGCAGCCGTGGCGGTGGCTACACCGTGCTGTCCGGCGCCGGTTTCCGCAATGACCCGGGTCTTGCCCATTTTCTTTGCCAGAAGGACCTGCCCCAGCACATTGTTGATCTTGTGGGATCCGGTATGGTTTAAATCTTCACGCTTTAAGTAGATCTTCGCCCCTCCCAGGTCCTTTGTCATCTTCTCTGCATAGTACAAAAGGGAAGGTCTTCCGGCGTATTCTCTGTTAAGCTTATCAAGCTCTGCCACAAACTTCGGATCATTTTTGTAATGCTCGTATGCCTCCTCCAGCTTGTGGATCTCATTCATCAATGTTTCCGGGATGTACTGTCCTCCGAACTGTCCGAAACGTCCCTTTTCTGTCTGGTTCATTCCTGTATTCTCCTGCATGTCTTTATCCTCTTTCTCTGCACATCCTGACAAATCTCAGGATCTTTTCTCTGTCCTTTACGCCCTCTGTTTCCACTCCGGAGCTTACGTCCGCTCCGAAAGGCTGCAGCTTTGAAAGGACCGTTTCCATATTCTCAAAACCAAGGCCACCGGCCAGAAAGTAAGGCCTCCGGATACCTTCCAGTATCTTCCAGTCAAAGGTTTTTCCGCTGCCTTTTCCCGAGTCCAGAAGGATCATGTCCGCCAAAGATCCCTCGATCCGGGCCGGGTCATTTAAGGCTTCCGGGGTAAAGGCTTTGATCAGTTTCTTTGCCGTCATACTGCGAAGGGATTGAATATAATCCTCATCTTCCCGGCCATGAAGCTGTGCCAGGTCGATGACCCCTTCTTCCAAAAGGGCTGCCACAACCTCCGGCTCCTCGTCCACGAAAACGCCCACCTTTTGAATTCCCGGGCTGAGCATTTTCCCAAGCCTGAGGGCATCTTCTTTAGTTAGCCATCGCTTACTTTTTCTCCAGAAAACAAATCCGATGTAATCCGGCATTGCCTCATTGACGGCCTCTATATCCTGTTCTCTTGTCAGACCGCAGATCTTGATCTTCGGTCCCTGATAATGCTTCTCCATATCAGCTTACCTGTATCTGTGTTTATGCACCGTATGCTTTCAGCCTGCGGATCAGATCTCCTTTGTCACTGCTTCTCATCAGCATCTCCCCGATGAGTACCGCATCCGTCCGGTTCGCCACCAGCTCTTTTACATCCTCCGGCTTCTCGATGCCGCTTTCAGATACGAAGATCACATCCTCCGGCACCCGGTCGCGAAGCCGGATACTGTTGTGAAAATCCACGGTAAAGTCCTTCAGGTTCCGGTTGTTGACTCCCAGGATCCGTGCGCCGGCCCCAAGGCATCTGTCTACTTCCTCGCCATCATGGGCCTCAAAGAGGCAGGACAGGCCTAGGCTCTGCGCGATCTCATAATATTCCGAAAGCTCCCTGTCACTTAAGATGGCGGCGATGAGAAGGACTGCCGAGGCCCCCAGGATCTTTGCCTGATAGATCATATAGGGATCCACCGTAAAGTCTTTGCGAAGGGCGGGTATGGAAATATCTGCCGCGATCTCTTTTAAGTAACTGTCCGCTCCCCGGAATCGGGAAGGCTCCGTCAGCACGGAAACCGCATCCGCGCCGCTTTTTTCATATTCCCGTGCAATGGCAAGATAGGGGAACTCTTCAGCGATGACGCCCTTGGAGGGGGATGCTTTTTTCACTTCGCTGATCACGCTCAGGCCTTCCGCACCCAGTGCTCTTTCAAAGGGAAAGGTAAAGCCCTTCTCCTTTTCCTTTGCTGCGATCCGCTCTGCCTCTTCTCTTACACGATCAAAGGATACGGTCTGCTTTTGCTCTTCGATCCGTTTCCTGGTTGCATTTGCCAGTTCATCCAGTATCATAACGATCCTCCCACCGGATCAGCGATTGCTGACTTCTATGAATTTTTCAAGCGTTGCCATTGCCTTACCGGAAGCGATCAGCTCTTTTGCCAGCTCGATGCCTTCCTGCATGGAAGCTGCCTTTTCACCGATATACAGTGCTGCGCCCGCATTCATGAGAGTTGCATCTCTCTTCGGTCCCGTTTCTTCTCCGCTTAAAATGCTTCTGGTGATGGCTGCATTTTCCTCCGGGGTTCCACCCTGCAGATCTTCCTTTTTGCAGGTGGTAAAGCCGAAATCCTCCGGACGGATCACGGAAGTCTTGTACCAGCCGTCCTTCAGCTCGCAAACGGTGGTAGGACTGCTTAAGGAAATCTCATCCAGCTTGTCCTGTCCGTATACCACCATGCCACGCTTTACGCCCAGATCGGAAAGCACCTGTGCCAGGGGCTCTACCAGATATTCGTCATATACGCCAAGGAGCATCCGCTGTGGCTTTGCCGGGTTGGTCAAAGGTCCCAGGATATTAAATACGGTACGGAAGCCCAGCTCTTTTCGGATGGGACCCACATATTTCATGGAGCTGTGATACTTCTGAGCAAAAAAGAAGCACATGCCCGCTTCTTTTAAAAGCTCCACACATCTGTCCGGATCCTGGGCAATATTAACGCCAAGGGCTTCGAGGCAGTCTGCGGTGCCGCATTTGGAGGAAGCTGCCCTGTTGCCGTGTTTTGCCACCTTCATCCCGCCTGCTGCCGCGATCAGGGCGGAGGTGGTGGAAATATTAAAGCTGTGGGCGTTATCGCCGCCGGTTCCTACGATCTCAAAGACCTCCATGCCGGTCTCAACGCCGGTGGCATGATCCCGCATGGCAGCAGCGCAGCCTGCGATCTCATCTTTGGTCTCGGCCTTAGCGCTTTTGGTGGAAAGAGCTGCTAAAAATGCCGCATTCTGGGTAGCACTGGTTTCGCCGCTCATGATCTCATTCATGACAGCATAGGCCTCATCATAGGTCAGATCCTGTTTGCTTACGATCTTAACGATTGCTTCCTTAATCATGTTTCTTTGCCTCCTTTAAAAAGTTTTCAATGATTGTTTTTCCCTGATCAGTCAGGATGGATTCCGGATGGAACTGCAGTCCGTATACCGGAAAAACTTCGTGCTGCACTGCCATGATCTCGCCGTCATCATCGCTTTGGGCAATGATCTTCAGCGTTTTGGGCAGGGATTCTTTTTTCGCCGCAAGGGAATGGTATCTTGCCACCTTCAGCTTACGATTTTTATCTCCCACACCATAAAACAGCGGGCTGCTTTCATCTATGGTGCAAAGGGAGGATTTGCCGTGCATCAGACGCCCGGCATAGGTTACGGTTGCCCCGTATACTTCGCAGATGGCCTGATGTCCCAGGCAGACTCCCATGATGGGAATGATGCCCCCTAACTTTTTTACCACCTCTTCGCAAATTCCCGCCTCCGAAGGTTTGCCGGGACCGGGGGACAAAATGATGCAGGAAGGCTGCAGTTTTTCGATCTCCTCCACAGTCATCTCATCGTTGCGGATGACCTTGATCCCGGGATCGATGCTTCCTATGAGCTGGTACAGATTGTAAGAAAAGCTGTCGTAATTATCTATCAGTAAAATCATATCTCTGTCTCCAATGCCTTGATCACGGCTTTTGCTTTGTTGATGCTCTCTTCATATTCTTTTTCCGGTACCGAATCCGCCACAATGCCCGCTCCGCTTCGGACGAACACTTTTCCGTTTTTCTTATAGGCGATGCGAATGGCGATGCAGGTGTCCATATTGCCGGTAAAATCGATATATCCGATGGCGCCGCCGTAGATTCCCCGCTTGTTGTCCTCCAGCGCATCGATGAGCTGACAGGCCCTGATCTTGGGGGCTCCGGATAAGGTTCCCGCCGGAAGCACCGCCTCTATGGCATCCAGGGCATCCTTATCTTCCCGAATGGTGCCGGCAACGGTGGAACCGATGTGCATTACATGGGAAAAAGGGAGGATATCCCGGAAGCGTTCCACCTTCACCGAGCCGAACCGGCTGATCCTTCCCAGATCATTTCTGCCAAGGTCCACCAGCATATGGTGTTCCGCCAGTTCTTTTTCATCCGCCAACAGCTCTTTTTTCAGCTGCTCATCTTCCTTCTGGTCCTTTCCCCTGGGTCTGGTGCCCGCCAGCGGGAAGGTGTGCAGGATTCCTTCCTGGAGCTGTACCAGTGTCTCCGGAGAAGCCCCGGCCACTTCCACATCCGTTCCCGAAAAGTAGAACATATAAGGGGAGGGATTAATGGTCCGAAGGGCTCTGTAGGTATCAAAAAGACTGCCTTCAAAGGGTGCCTCCATCCGGTTGGAAAGAACGATCTGGAAGATGTCCCCTTCATAAATATGATGCTTGGCTTTTTCCACCATGTCGCAAAACTGCTCTTTATCAAATAGTGGCTTCCACTCTCCCATGATCCTGCCGGTGGTGTCCCGGCTCTTTTCTCCGGTTTGTAAAAGGTGGGCCATCTCTTTTAGTTCTTCCGTCACCCGGCGGTAACTTTCCTCAGCCTCGGAAAGCCTTACATTTCCGATGAGATAGATTTTCTGCTTTACGTTATCAAAGGCGATCACCTTGTCAAACAACATCAGGTCCATATCCTGAAAGCCTTCCGTATCATTTACGGGGGCTCGGAGAACCGGCTCGCTGTATTTTAGGTAATCGAAGGAAAAATATCCTACCAGGCCGCCTGTAAAGGGCGGAAACTGGGAAAACCGGGGGCTCTTGAACTCCGATAAGATCTCCCGAAGCTTCCCTGTGGGATCCTCTGTTTCGATCTCCTCTTCTCCGATCTGCATTTTCCCCTTCTGGCAGGAAATCGCCAGCTTCGGCTGATAGCCCAGAAACGTGTAACGTCCCCAGGTCTCGTCCGCCACGGCGGATTCCAGCATATACACGTGGGTGGAATGCTTCTTCAGGATCCGAAGCGCCTCAATGGGGGTAATGAAGTCAGAATAGAGACTGGTGGATATCGGTGCAATGGTGTACTGTGCTTTGTCCAGCTCTTTGATCTGCTCAAGTGACGGTGCAAATTCCATGGTGTTCTCCTCCTTTTTGGCCCTTGGGGGGGACTGGGGCTGGGGGGCTGGGGGGCTTGGGGACGGGGTTGTAGGGTCATTTGTGAAGGGAAAATGACCCTACAACCCCGTCCCCAAGGACCAGCCCCCAGCCCCCAAGCCCCCAAGGACCAACAAAAAAAACCTATCCCGCAGTTTCCGATAAAAACTGCCGGGACAGGTTATGTCATACTTCTTTGTAAACACTTCCTGCGGTGCCACCCTGCTTGACGGATCCAATCCGCCCACTTAGCGCATACTAACATATGCTGAATTTTGATCACGGAGATTCCCGCTCCGTCTCCCATACTATGCGACAAACTAAAGATCTGCCGCCTTCCGGTCGCCCTCAAAAGCCCATTCGGTAAAACACTTTCTGTCGCAATCCCACCACCTGCGGCTCTCTGTGAAAAAGTCTGTCTTACTTACTCACTCTTTCTCTTCGGTTTGAATGAATACTACCATTGTCAAAGAGCCTTGTCAATCGTTTTTTCGCACTTTATCGTGATAAAGGAAAAAATTTTTAAAAAATTAGCACTCACCTCTTGACAGTGCTAACAACTAGTGTTATAACGTGTATAGAACAAATAAAAAACACCAAACAGCCCGGATCCTAAATCCCGGCTGTAAAAAGAAGGAGGAATGACTTATGTTACTGCCCAGAGTTTTCGGAGAAGATTTATTTGATGAATGGATGGATTTCCCGGGCATGCGATCCTTCGGGGATATTGACAAGAAGCTTTACGGGAAAAATGCCGCACGGGTCATGAAGACCGATGTCCATGAACGCGAAGACGGCTTTCAGCTTTCCATCGATCTTCCCGGTTTCAAAAAAGAGGAGATCAGCCTGACTTTGGAAAACGGTTATCTGAATGTTTCCGCTACCAAAGGACTGGATGAGGAGCATAAAGACAAACACGGTAAGCTGATCCGCCAGGAACGCTACAGCGGCTCCATGCAGCGCAGCTTCTATGTGGGTGATGCCATCACGGAAGAGGATATCCAGGCAAAATATGAGAACGGCGTTCTGTGCCTTTCCATCCCGAAAAAGGAACCCCAGCAGGTAGCTGCCAAAAAGACCATCGCCATTGCAGGTTAAGCCGGTCTTAATCAAAAAAAATCCCGGCCGGCAAACATAAAAAGGGCAGGAAGCGTTGCTTCCTGCCCTTAATTTATCTCTTTTTTGTTGAGTCTTTCTTACTTTCGTACGTAGTGATAGATCAGCTGTATATTCCCGACGCGCTCCGCGGGCTCATCATAATTGATGGCAAGCTTCAGATCATCTTTCCCTTCGTAATCGCTGATGGAGATCCCCACGTAAAATTCATCTCTGATCTCTCCAGTGACAGGTACATAGGCGGTTGCCTTTTCCTCCCTGTCTTCCGTCAGCTTTCTCATATCCAGATCCAGTCCCTGCCAGAAAATCTCATTTTTATCCTGATCCAGAATGTGAAGCTTCACGGGCCAGTCAAAATAAAAGCCCGCATTCCCCGCATTTTTAAAGCTCAGTGTAAGCTGCAGTTTATCGTCCGCAAAATTGTATTGGGTTTTCAGGCGGGATACGTAGATCCTGTACCCCAGTCTCCGTTTTACGGACTCAAAGGCAACTTTTCCCTGTTTGGAAACAAGTCCCGGAACCGTAGGTCCTACATAGGTCATATGCGCTGCGGATATGTCGGCCAGCATTTCTCCCAGACCATCTCCCATAAGCTCATTCATGGAAACCGTTCCGGTAAGATTGCCTCCCACGGGAGATACAAACCCAAACTGTGGGCTGGCCTTCAGCGTCATATTCTCCTCTTCTTCCCCGCTTTGGCCTGTCAGCCTTTTGATCATTTCCCCGGTGGCTTCTTTATTCCCCGGCTCGGCACCGAATACGCCGATATTGCCGTCTACGGCGAAATCATAGTTTTCTGCCGCAAGAAGCCTTGCCTCGGTAAAACTGTTGGAATAAAGGCTTGCATACGCCATACAGGTCTCATGGTCCGGCATCAGATCCTTTCCGTTGCCGTCATAAGCCTTCCAGGTACCCATATGTCCCAGACTTCCCATTTCCACAAAGGATACAAAATGATCCTTATTGCAGTACTCCGCCAGCTTTCGCAGGGCTTTTTCATGGTACTTCAAAAAAACGGGATCCGCATAATTCGGGCTGTATCCCCTGCCCAGTTCATTGGTATAGGCTGTTCCCGATTGTGTCTTTTTGTAAAGCCATTCCGGAATATCTCTGTGATCATAGTTTTCCGGAACATCGCAGACAAAGCGGATGATGGCGTGTTTCTGCTCCTTTTTCCACTCCTCGATGTGACACTGCTTCTCCAGCCAGTCTGTAGCAAACTCCCCTTCCTTCGGCTCCCAGTCATGCCAGGTCAGGGTGATATACACCAGTCTGCTTTCCTTTGCCGATGATTCATTAGTGGCATCCGGCGCAAATCCCATCAGGGGATTGTCGCACACCGCATTATCCGGCGCAAAGCTTACGTCCAGGTTATAATCGGACTGGAAATAAATGTAGGTCATCAGGGCTGCAATGGAAACTGCCAGCAAAAGAATGATCCAGTATTGAATTGCCAGCGATCGCTTTTTATCCATTGTATTCCCCGTTATACTGAATCAGATTTACATCCTGTACGCCCTCAAGGGCATCGATCTTTTCGGCAAATGCAAAAGTTCCCTGTTTGGAGAAGATCTCCACTGTAAGTTCCACCCTGCCTTTGCGCATGGTCTTGGATTTGATCTGGAATCTCTGGTTACCGAAGGCTCTGATGATCTCGGCTCCCGTCTCCTCGCCTTCATAATGTACCACCAGGATATAAATGGTGCCGCCAACTTTTTTCTTGTAAAAGATCCGCACCAGAACGATCATAACGATCATGGTAATCATCGCCAGCGGATAGATCCCCGCCGCTACGATGATGCCCACGGATATGGACCAGAACAGGTATAAAAGGTCCATGGGATCTTTGATGGCCGTTCTGTAACGTACGATGGAAAGGGCACCCACCATACCGAGGGAGATGACGATGTTACTGCTGATGGCCAGCGTCAGTGCACAGGTCAGTATGGTCATTCCCACCAGGGTCATACCGAAGGAGGGAGAATACACCACGCCTCCATAGTACTTTTTGTACACCGCAAAAATGATCATTCCCAGTATGATGGCCGTGATCATTGCGATGGCCGCGGAGATCATAAAGTCCGTGGTAATGCCGTTGTTTGCGGTAAAGGATTCCAATACCGATTTCTTAAAATAATCCTTTGCGTTCATGTTAATTCCTCCATCCTGAATATGTTTTACTGATGCCGGCGGTGGTATCCGTGATATGGTGCGCCGCATCGTAACAGGCTACGTATTTTGAAAATGCCATAAATTCCCTTCCCGGGAAAGGCAGCAGTTTATGGATCAGCTGCGGAATGAACTGGGTGTATTTTACTTCCAGTACCAGCCAGCCGGCTTCCTGGGCCGAGAGCCGCGGAAGGGTCTCGTCAAACAGGTCCCAACCTCCCACCGCCGCGCGGATATCAGAGTCAAAGGTGATCCTGACCGTTCCTTCCTCCAGGATCAGCGGGATCCGGTTATAGTCTACGATGACTTTCGGCCGCAGGATATTGGTGGTGCATTCGATATAAAACTCCCTGCACAGATTCTCTTCCCGCTGCAGCAAAAATCCGTACTGACCATCTAAGATCATTTCCAGCTCCTTTCGGGAAAGATCCGCGGATTCTTTGTAAATGTAATTGCCCCGCTTATTCTTTCTCTCCAAAGAGATCTTGCTGTCGCTGTAATTGTAGATCCTGATCCGCCATTTTTTTCTGGCATATACTCCCATGAGTTTTTGCACATAAGCTGTATTGTTGTAATCATCAAAATACAGGCTTCGTATCTCGTAGCCCTCGTCGCCCGCATGGGGGTCAAGGAGCATCAGGGGCGCAAGCCTCCTTCGCAAAAGCTCGGCTTCTTTTTCGGAGATCAGGTATTTCCATTCGTTTCGATAGATCTTTTTTCCATCGCTCATACCGTTTACCTCATCCGTTTAAAAGAGGGATGCGGAGGTGCTGCCGTCTTCCAGTACATAAAAGCACATCACGCCTCTTACCGTTGTCTTTTTTTCCGTATTGTAAAATTCATATGCCTGCTGGGCTTTCTCTCCGCTCTTTGCCGTAACCTTCACAAAATACTGTCCCGGAGAAAGTTTGCCAAGGCTTACTTTTGTATCCGCAAGATCTGTTTCCGTCTTCAGCTGATTTTCAAAATCCCAGCTGTCGGAAAGAGTCAGGTCATAAGTGATATCTCCGCTTAAGATATGGGAAGGATCCCAGCTGATCACCACGTTTTCCCCTTCCTTTTTGGGTTCGTGGATATGGAAGGGCGCCGGGGTTTCAATGGAATCAAAGTAGGCATAATAGTTCGCATCCATCCGCTGGGAGATCCCTGCCACCAGCTTGTCATAGTTTTTCTCTGTCACTCTGGCAAAAGTCATATCCGGCAAGGCGTACAGATAAGGCTTTACCGTTTCCGCCAGCATTTCTGCCTTCTGCTGCACATGACTGCCGGAAAGCACGCCGCTGTGAAGCTTGTCAATACGCTCCGTCAGCTTGTTGATGCATCTTTCATCCTGCATCATCCTGCCGAACAGCTTTGATTCCGTATAAAGGTAAATGCCCTGTTCCCAGCCCGGCTCATACCCCGGATCCGTCAGCTCTTCGTAGCTTTCCCGAAGGGACCTGTCCGGATCCCAGGGAATGATGTAAAACCGCTCCGATCCTGTGGGCGCATAGAGATAAAAATTCTCCGTATCCGTTGCTTTGTTGTCCATCAGGATGTTAAACGCCATCCAGGTATACAGGTTATCCTCGTCAAAATAGTATCCCACCAGCTCATCGATATCACGGCTTTCGTCATTAACCGCATCCAGCATGGCAAGGAGTCTGTCATAGTCATTGCTGCCCTTTGCTTCCAGAAATTCTTCAAAGGCCTCTTCATCGAAGTCCGCCTCCGTAGGCTGCATGATCACATCTTCCTTTCTGGAAAAATCAAAATCCCTGATCTTATACAGCTCTCCCGATTTGTCCAGATCTCTGTTTTTCAGATATTTTTTATTAACACTTTCCACCATGGTATACAGGCCATAGTCCACAAACAGCGCATCCTGATCCTGTGTTTCATCCCGGACATACAGATGTACAAATCCCGTTCTTACGGAAAGCATGTCCTCCGCCTCTGCCATCAGATCATAGGAAAGCTTGCTGATGAAACGATAAGGATCCGAAAAGCCCTTCAACAGCATAAAGGTCTTGATCCCGCTTACACTGCCGCTGCCGGAGTTTATCTTGATCCGGTAGCTTTTCTGCGGCTTTTCCGAAGCCTTGGTACCGCTGAGACGGACGGTGGCATTGGATGCCACATCCCCGAAACCGAAATCCCTGCTGGTGGGGCCTTCCTCATTTCCGAACTGAACCAGGGCCTGACACTCATAGGCCTTCTCCTTGCTTTCCCGCTGTCCGGAAAGATCCGTTCTGTTGATCTGCTGCCAGGTATAGCCGTCCTTTCCTTCCAGATCTCTTCCCACTGTCAGATATAATACTTTTTCCTGCGGGAACTCTTCATAAAGAGCGGTCTGATCCTGTACGGAAAAGGAGTCCGCCGTCGGAACCTTTTCATAGGAATCCGTCCTCCGCCCACTGCATCCTGTCATCAAAACGGCTCCTGCCAGGATCATGGCCACATATTGGAAATGTTTTGCATGCTTACTCATTTTTGTCCTTCTTTTCTGCTTTCCTTTTGCGTTTATTTCCTGTTTTACTTCTTACTTATCTTTTGTTCTCTTTCCGTTTTTTGATACAACTCTTTTATATCCGGTTTATTCCAAATCCTTGATCCTTCCTGCGCTGTCTATGGTAAATGCATAACAGCCATAGGTTTTACCGTGCCTCGGGTTTTTCTGATAGTCAAATGACATCATCTGCAGTCCGGCGGAATTCCTGGCCGTTACCCTGAGATAGTAGGTTCCCTGGCCTGGACGGTCGATGGTCACGCAAGGCACCGTCAGATTCTGCCCGGAGGATATCACATTTTCAAAGTCTATATCCGAAGCCAGAATGTAATCATAGGTGATATTCTGCCCTTCATAGTCATAAGATACCCCCCAGCTCAGCTCCATTTTTCCTTCATCATCCAGTGTCGGGATATCCGTAAAAAACGGCCAGGGCGACTTCATGCTCTGCCGGAAGATCCGGTAGTTCTCATCCACCTCGGATGCGATCAGTGCAATGTTCTCCTGATACTCTTCCACGGTATCGAAATTCATATACTCCACATCCGGCATCTGGAAACAGTACCGGCTGGTCACCTCTTTGTAGCCTTCCACTTTTCCGGCTACGATATCAGCCGTCATGTAGTTGTGATACAGGTCCTCCACCGCATCTTCCAGCTGCTTTCTGTACTTTTCTTCCTTCATCATCCGGTTGATCAGCTCAAGCCCCAGGAACTTGGTCATTCCCGTTTCCCAGTTGATGCCCTTATAATATTCTTTCCGTCTGTTATAATTGTTCTTAAAGGATGCATCCATATCCCAGCAGATCATATAGAACTTTTGGGAATTCAGGGGGCTGTACAAAAACAGGTTTCTGGCACCCACATCGTTATTACCGTTTAAGATGTTAAAGGCCATCCAGTAGCAGATATTCTCCGAATCGAAATGCTCATCGATGATATCTTCAATGGGAATGGAATAGTTCTGTACTTTCCTGATCACTTCCTGGAGCTTTTCCGGATCCTCATCTCCTTTGATCTCCAGATACTTCTCGAAGGAATTTTTGTCAAAATCCGGATCGTTTACATCCGTCATAACAGCATCGTAGTAGTCCCACTCAAAGAAAGTAACCTTGTAAAAATGTCCGTTTTCATCAAGGCCCCTTCTTCGAAAATAGCTTTTATTCACCTGCTCTACCATGGTAAACAGACCGTAATCCACGTAATAGCCGGACCCGCCCGCGGTCTCATCCTTCACATAAAGGTGCACGAACTGGGTTCTTCCGCCAATAAGCTGGGGAATGGGATCTAACAGATCATAGCAGAGCTTGTTCAAAAAACGGTAAGGATCTGCTTTATGCTTGTTCAGATTCAGTGTCCGCTGTCCCCGGAAGGTTCCCTTGCCGTCCTTGATCCGGATCTTGAAGTTTTTCTGATCCGAACGGCTGGAGGTCTGTCCACGGACCTGCACGGAAACATTTGGCACGTCCTGTCCGTATCCGAAGCATCCCGGCAGAATGCCTTCTCCCGTTTCATCTACGGACAGGATTCCGTCCACTTTATACCGGTCCACGCCCATTTTCTCGTAATCATATACGGAATAGCGGTTGATCTCGCTCCAGGTATGGTCTGTTCCGTCTGCCTTATTTCCGCTTTTTGTAGTCAGATACATGGTAATGACGGAGTTTTCCGACACGCCCCCGTACAGGGCTTTGTCTTCTGTGATATTCGATTCGGAAAGGGGCGCTTTTTCCACCTTCTCCACCGTAACATCCGAATCCGCCATATGCGACGCATTTTCCTGCGCACCGGACTTGCGGTCATCTGTCTGTTCTGCCGGTCCTTCCTCCTGCAAATCCGAAATGTCTTCTGCCTCCCCGGTATTTCGGGCATCCGCCGGATCACCTGCTCTGCCGCATCCTGTCAGCAGGCAAAAGAGCAAAAACTGCAGGAGCAAAGGAATGAAATATTTGGAAAACTTTTTTTTCATGCGCTTTCTTTCTCCTCTTTGGCTGCCAGCCTTCCTTCCCGCTGCAGAAATCTTTCATAACGTCTTTCAAGGATCTCACTGAGGCTTACAAAAAATCCCGTCTCCTCTTCCGGCAGAAGGTTTTGCCGGGACAAAAGGTAATAGGGAAGCTTGCGGATATAGTTATCCAGCCTGGTCAGTGCATAGAAATAAAATACCAAACACCCTATGCAGAAGCCCACGCCGAAAAAGTTCGGGTCTCCGAAACAGATCTGAAAAACGGTTGCTGCCGTTGAAACCACTGCAAATAAGGTGGTGCCGATAAAAGCTCCCTTATAATCCTCAAAATACAATTCCATCAGCATAACGGAATTGGCAATGGCGTAGGTTCCGTACCCCGCACATAAAAACTTAAATACCATCAAAGACAGCATACTGATGCCGGGGTCGATGGCCTCTATGATCACAGGCCCCACCACTACAAACAAAAAGGTGGTAAACACCTGCTTACAGCCCAGGTAGATCAGCTCCCGCTGCAGCACATCGATCATCTCTTTTTCCGCCAGCTTGATATCCTTGATGGCACCCTTATCGGAAAAAAGTCCGTAGTAATTGCTGTAGTGGGGATAAAAGTTTACTTCCACGGATACCACAAAGCTTACCGTTGTGATGAGCAGCGAAAAGAAAGCCAAAAGCGCCGGCACATCATATTCCGGTGCCCCGTAAAAAAGCCCCTCCACCTGCACTGCCAAAGGTCCAAAGTACATGATCACAATATGGGTAAAAAGTCCCAGTTTTACCATACCGCCGGACAGGGCCAGGGTGGGATATCTGTTAAACCAGCGAAGAAACAGAAAATGACTTCCTTCACTTTTGGGGAAGTAATTCAGCATCAGCTGCAGCTGTCTGACTGCCAGAATACCATAGGCAAGGATCACGCAAAGAAGCAATGTTTCAATGCAGACCCAGCCCAAAAGCACCAGGATCAGAGCTGCCAGATAACCGATCATCAGGGAAATGGTAAAGGTCAGCACGATGGACTGGAAGTCCTTCAGCGCCGTAAGGTAAATGATCTGGGTCCAGACCACTACCAGTACCATGGACAGCCACAGACATAAAATGCATTGCAGCGGATCGTTCCCGGAAATGATCAAAAATAAGCCATAGCTAACAAAACAGATCACCAGCTCAATGGCCACCGATCCGAAAAAGGAAGGCATAACCCGCTCTTCTTTTCCCATATAAAGCATATCGGATACGTATCTTGTTACCACCATATTAAACCAGGAGGTAACAAGCAGTGCCACCAAAAGGCTGTAGGTGAGCATACAGTTCAAAAGCTCCCTGTCATGATCCGGCATGCCGCCCAGCCTTGCCACCAGGGAAACGCCCAAAAGCAGCAGAACACCCAGGATCATGGGGCCGATGGTCACAATACCCGAATAACCGTAAGCCTTACACAGATTTATGATTCCTTTTTTATGAAACAGTCTTTTCAGACTGAATCCTATTCCTGCCATCTTCGAAATACCTCATCATACACTTCCTGATACTTCTGTATCATGGTTTCGTGACGGTAATATTTTTCCACCCGCTTTTTCCCCGCCACACCCATCTGCAGCCGCTTTTCCGGCTGGAGGCACAGATTGGTCATGGCATTTGCCAGCTCTTCAGTATCCATGGGCGGTACGCAAAAGCCGGCGCTGCCAAAATCATCATCCGGCGCCACCTTGGAAAGCAGTTCCTTGCAGTTTCCCACATCCGTGGTGACGCAGGGACGCTCCGCCGCAAAGGATTCCAGAACGGACAAGGGCATACCCTCGGAAATACTGGAAAGAACCGTAAAATCAAAATCAGCCAGCTTTTGGGTCACATCCACAGAGCCGATAAAATGGACTTCTTCCACGCCCAGATGCTCCACCAGTTCATAGCATTCCTTTGCATAGGCCACATCATCCTCGGGACCTGCGATAAACAATCTTGCGTTGGATACCCGCTCCCGCACCGAAGCAAAGGCATAGATCATGGTCTTTACGTCTTTGATGGGGGCGATCCGAAGCACCGCGCCGATATCCAGATACCCGTTTAAAGGCTTTAAGGGAATGGAAGAAAACCGGTCATAATGAATGCCGTTTCCGATGTAAACACATTTATCCGGATCCGCGCCCATATCGATCTGCTTACTTCTTGCACCGTCATAAAGGCTGGTGATCATGGTAGCCTTTTCATAGGCTCCCTCGGAAAGCATGTAGAAAAATCTCACCCAGAACTTCTTAAAAGCCGGGATGACCCAGCCCGCCCGGATGATCTCCTCCTCCCGCTCTCTGGTATAAATCCCGTGTTCCGTGATCATATAGGGAACGTTGTATTTATAGCTGCCCAGCCTTGCCAGGATCCCGCTGTATCCCGTGGCGATGGAATGATAGATATCCGCTTTGGGGACCTGGGTATGCAGGATATAAAGCACCGGCAAAAACATGGACCGGATGGTATGGAAAAAATCCGAGAAGGCCGTATAGGTGTATTCCTTTTCGCAGATATCCGTCAGGATATCCAGAAAATCCCGGCTCATCAAAAAGGACAACGGATCGATGCAGTCATCCGCATACATCTTAAACAGCGCTTCCCAGTCGGGATTTTTGCAATTGATAAATTCATGCAGGGTTTCGATCTGCTTTTCGGAAAAACGGAACTTCTTTGCTTTCCTGGTAAGCTTTAAGGCATCATCCAAAAAGACTTCATGCACCTCTACCACGTTTTCGGGCAGAGTGTACTTAAACTGCCCTTTCATGGAAGCGTTGGCAGCTACCGTCCACACCACGAATTCATGCTGGGGCATGGCCTGTATGTATTGGTGCATCCAAGTGGAAACACCGCCTGTCACATAGGGGTAACACCCCTCCAAGATCACGCAAATCCTCATTTTTGCTCCTGTTTCAAATCGATCCGTACCCTGGGTGCATCGCATTTGATCAGATACAGTCCGTCCGCTACGGATTTATAGCTTCCGCCCTGTACTCTGGAAACCGATCTTCCTTTGTTGGTCCGGTACATGACATAGGCTTCCTTGTCAAAATTGTCAACGGTAAGGCTTACGCCCTCTTTGTCGTACTCTCTTGTTACCTTGCAAAGATCATATCTTTGCACTGCTGCCGCCAGCTCCGATCCGGTAAGATTGCGGATGGAAGGGCAGTTTGTATAAAGCCAGTCCAGATAGTCCTTCAGATTGCCGTAGAGTTTCTCCCATCCCAGGGCAGCGCCTCTGTCTTCATCCAGCACATCATCGGGATGGACGAAGTGGGTATTGACCATATGAAGGTTCAGCTCGGACATGGCTGCGATCATCATGTATTCATCGATAACGGTTCCGGATGTGATCCTGGGGGTATTGATGATACCGTCCTTGGCGGACACATCGAATTCCTGCTCATAGGCAAGATCCGTAGGCAGATACACGGAGGCGATGCTCCGAATCGGAGTTTCCGTCAGAATATTTCTGCCTTCCTCGGATAGCACATTGGAAGGGGGTACGTAGACCTGAAGCTCTTCCTGGTCAAAGAGTTCCCCCGTAAAGTCAAAGACTTCCTTCAGGGAATTTCGCATATCCTCGGTTCCCGGCCACTGCACATAGGAATCGTACTGGTCCTGATAATCAAAGTTTTCCAAAACCAGAGGCATATGATTGTATCCGTGGATACCGATCTCTCCTCCCGAGCGAAGGAGCATATTTCCGAAATACTGGAACCGGTTTACATCCGTATTGCGTTTAAACTTTCCTTTTACCTGGGCCGAGTAATCCTCGATCACAAGTCCCGTATAATCTATATCGTACTTTTGCGCCAGTTCGTACATGTCATTCCACCAGATCTGGGAATAAAAGTCCGAAATGGAAATGTTGTAATCCCTTGTGATATACTTGCCGTCTCCTTCCGGTACCGGAGAGGGAAAATCGTCGATATAAAAAGCGGACCCGTTAATGACAGGATAAACGTACGCATCGTCCAAAAGGGTAAAGGCAGAAGCGTGGATCCCCCGGTAAGCTTTTTCCAGAACACCGAAATTGTCAAAGACAATGGATCCTTCTCCCGTTTCCCTCCGCCAGATCAAAGGTAGCGGATACTCTCCGGTGGATTGCAGGTACACGTCGCAGTCCTCCGTCAGTGCCAGGGAAATACCGGATTCGTAGGCATCGATGATCTCATAATCCCTGCTGATGCCGCCGATCATAAAGTTTTTGTTAAAATGCAGCCCCTCCACCATGGCGGCATTTCCGCTGCTCTTGATCCCCAGAATATCAAACAGGGTGGCAAAGCTTCCGGAATAAATGGGAGGATAGGCGATCATAAGGTTGCCGCCTTCCTTTACCCAATCCCTGATATCTGAAATGGATTCACCCAGCTTACGGTAATTGGTAATGGCCAGGATCAATTTGTCATGGGTCTTCAGCATTTCCGGCTCAAAATCGTATGCCTCACAGACATCATAGGGATCCTTCATCTGATCCAGTACCGGCAGATAGATCTTCTTTGCCTTCAGACTGGTGGCTTCCCCGTCCTCCAGCACAAGAAGCGTCCCATTCCCTTCCGTAAAGCGGTTTGGAATGGTATCATCTTCGATCTCCTCTTTGGTAAAGCAGTCCATACTGCTTTTCTGACGGATCAGCTCCCCTTTGGAAGCCATGGAAAGGCGCTCCGGTCTGATGGAGTATCTCACATTGGCCTGCACCAGGATCAATACTACCGTGATCAGGAAAAAAGCCATTCCCAGAATGTACATTCCCCCCATTCGGAAATCAAAAAAATCTCTCTGTATTCTTTTTCTGATCCTTTTCAGTCTGCTCATTCTATTCTCCGAATCCGGCCTCCCAGAACCCTACAAGACTTTTCAGTTCCGGGGACAGATGGATGTGTTTCTCCTTCATGGTGTCGATGATCTGTCTGATCTTCCCGCTGTCCTTTTTCAAAATGGCACTTTGCATCCGGTACAGATAAACCCGCTCCCGATCCGGCCACTGCTCTTCCATCAGCCTGATGTCCCGGTCCAGTGCCGCGGCATCTCCCAGCTTTTGGTCCGTCACCGCTTTTTTGTTCAGAAGGGTCCACCTTCCGGCGGTCCTTCCCTTTTCAATATCTTTTTCCAAAAGGTCGGAATAGATCCGAAGCTGTTTTTTCAGAGCTTCTCCCTCCAGCAGACCGCAGGAAATATAATCCTCCAGCAGCTTTTCGTACTCGGCCTCCAGCCTTTCGTTTTCCGGATCTTCCTGCATCCGGTGGTGAATGCTCTGAAACTTTTTATCGAAATCCTTTCGGATCTCCGCAAGGGCCGTAGCCGCATAGTGAACGATCTCCGTATCGCCGCCGGATTTGGCCTCATAGAGCTGGGATACATAATCACCGGGGTTTTTGTAAAGCACGTCAATGATCAGTTCTCTTCTGGTGGCGGTATCATTTACCACCAGCGCTTCCTCTAAGGGAACCACTTTCCGGTTCATATCATCCTGGTCCACCACAATGCTTTTGTTGATGTTATACAGGATATCCATCATCATATCCCGCCTGGTGGTTTCGTCATTGATGACAAGGGCTTCGGAAAGAGGAATGATATCCTTTGCGTTCTCTTCCACCCGGATACTCTTTTTTTCCTCCTCCGCCGTGGGCCGTTCCAGTTCGATTACCTCTGCCGGGCGCATGTTATGCCTGTCGGACAGTTCCTTCCCCAGCAGCATAAGAGGACCCCAGACCGGCACAAAGAGGGCAATGAATACGGAAATGTATTCACACCGCAGGATCCTGCTGTAACGCAGGAAGAACAAAAGGCCCGTAAACAGGAGATGGATCGTTATGCAAAAGATGAAAATCTTCATCGTTACATTCCCTCCACTATGGTATACTCCACGCCGCTGGCCGTCAGTCTGTCGCCGATGGTATCAAAGATCCTTCTGTTGATCTGGGTTAGCAGCAGGTAACTATTTCCGTCGCTGCTCCTGCCCAGGATATCGCTGTGCCGGATCAGACCGTGCAGCTGTTCATTCATCTTTCTCACCTCATGCTCCGGCAGCTGCAAAAGCACAAAGCTGGCCATACCCGCATCTGCGATCTTCCTTTGGGATTCCAGTTCCATGTCAAAATATTCCGGCATCAGCACATCGGTACCGGGATAGTATTTCTCATTCTCAATGGCCTCCTGATAATCCAGGGCCCTTCTGAAGGAAACCCGGATCAGATGACAGAGGATGGTAAACAGATTGATATAATACAGTCCGATCTGCTGGGGATCCGCCTTGTAAATGCAGATCATCAGACGGATCTTGTTATCGTCCACAATAGCGTAAGCATAAATGGGAAGATTATCTTCAAAGTCCGTATTTTTCCAAACCTCTCTCTTGCGGATGGTATCGTAAACGGGACGGATCTCCTCTACGCTGATGGACTTGCGAAGATCCAGGGCGATCTCCCTGGAGCAGGCCACCAGACGGCCGTATTTCTGATATTCATCCATGGTATAAATGGCAATGCTGTGGTTGTGCAGGATCCGTTCCAGAGTATGCACACCGTTTAAAAAAATGTCCGCCGGCAGGGAACTGTTGAGCTTCTCGACCGCATTAAAAATCTTACCGAAGCTGTCCTGATACCCCAGGATCTGCCGTTTATACTCCTCTTTATTGTCAATGACGGACATATAAACATTGTTCAAAAACAGATATTTATCCTGCAGGCTGCGGTTTTCTTCCTGATAGAAGGTGATCCTGCGTTCCTTGGTGCTCATCATATAACCGGTAACGGAGCCGGTTACAAGATAGATGGCAAAGGGCAGCCAGTAGTCCATGTTGTAAAACAGTGAAGTACCGGTAACGCCGGCTTTGGCAAAGTGCATAACAAGGGAAATACATTCCAGAAAACCGCCCACGATACCGCCCAGCATTCCGTGGGTGATTCCCAGGATCACCACATAAAACAGCCTAAGATCTACATAGCGGAAGAAGGTTGCATCCTCTGTAACGTTCAGCAAAACCTCCACCAGGGCAAACAGCAGAAAAATCTCCGCGATGCGATAGGTGTTTTTCGAGAACCCACCCAAAAAGGCTTTGATGCGGTCCTTCAGTTTTTTCTGCTCCACATGGAAATTGCGATAGGCATCATACAGGGCCGGAATACTCTCAAAGATGTCATCGCTGGCCACAAAGCCGTAATTGATGCGCATTTTTTCTTCTTCCGCTTTCCGGTTGATCACCAGATCAAAAAAGGCATCCTCATGCAGGATCCGTTGGTCTTTTTCCTGCTCCGTGATCAGTTTGGCAAATTCCTGATAGGTATGTTCAAAGCCGCTAAGCAGGGTATACTCGCCCTTTTCGTCCGAGGTTTCCTCGGTAACGGCGATCAGGGCCTCTGCCAGATTGCGCAGGGAAAGAAAATCGATCAGTTCGTTTTTGTGATACGGAAAACGGATCACTTCCTTTTTGGTCATACGCTCAAAGATCTCACCCAATGCGGTTTCTTTGTTGTTATCGTTGACGATATAAGGAACCCGCAGGATCACCGTTTTTAAGTATCTTTGCTTTGCCGTAAAACGAACCAGTTCTTCCATCTGCGCGCAGTCAAAGGCCTTCTGGGATTCATAGATCCGTTTTTCGCATCCGTTATCCTTTTCCTCCCTGTGGTAATTCAGGGCATTGACGGATGAAACGACAATGAGCTTGGAAACTTCTTTTTCAGAACAGAGTTTTACAAGCTCCTCGATTTTTTTCCGCTCATCATCAAATCCCTCCTGCCCGTCGGCAAATCCGGAAAAATACCAGACTACATCCGGCGAATAGGAAGCTGCGATCTTTGAAAAGCTGTCGCTTCCGATATTCTCTTTATAAAAATGAAACTTGGGGGAAATCATCCCTTTGCTGTAGCCGGGAAGGCCGCTTTCCCTCGTCATGACAGTTTGATAGAATTGTGAGATATGTTTTAACGTTATGGCATCCAGCAGCTGCGTTCTTCCGCAAAGAAGTACGCAGGAAGGCTGCTCTGCAATGGAATTATGATACTTCATTTTTTATCCCCGTTTCAAATCACTTCATAATATTCAAAAAGTAACTCAGATTCTCTTTCAGATCTCCTCTGAATACCGATGAACCCGATACCAGAATATCTGCCCCTGCATCCAGGATCATGGATGCATTTTCTCTGTTCACGCCGCCGTCAACTTCCAAAACGGCTTTCAGATTTCGCTTGTCCAGCTCCTCCCTCAGCATTACGATCTTTTTCGTACATCCCTCTATGTATTGCTGTCCTCCGAATCCCGTATTCACGGTCATCACCAGCACCCTGTCCACATTCTCCAGATAAGGGATCACCGCCGATACCGGTGTTTGCGGATGGAGGCTTACCCCCGGCTGCATTCCCAATGACCGGATCTTTTCCAGGGTATCTACCATGCACTTGCAGGCTTCCACATGGACTGTCAGTCCGTTGGCACCGGCTTCCGCAAATTCCTCCACATATCGTTCGGGGGCCGTGATCATCAAATGCACGTCAAAGTAGAGCTTTGACTTTTTCCGGATCGATTTGATGATGGGGAAACCAAAGGATATGGACGGTACAAAAACGCCATCCATCACATCAATGTGAAGGTGTGTTCCCCCTGCCTCTTCAATCTGCGCGATCTGCTGTCCTAAGATCGAAAAATCCGCCGCCAAAATGGAAGGTGCCAGTGTTTTCATGTTTTTTTCCTCCGTAAGATTCAGTTCAATACCTCTTTCTGTCTTTACATTCCCTGTACATTTTTACATAACTTTCATAACGGGACGGGTGGATCAGGCCTTCTGCCATTTTTTCCTTCACCAGACAGTCCGGTTCGGAAATATGACTGCAGGCCGCAAATCTGCAGCCCTCCTGCCAGCAGACGATCTCCCGGAAGCCCTCTGCGATCTGCTCCGCTTCGAGCCCCTGCGTCCCCAATGATGTAAATCCCGGTGTATCCATGATATAACTGTGATCTCCGATACGGATCAGTTCACTTCTTCTGGTGGTATGTTTTCCCCGTTCTGTTTTTTTACTGATCCCGGATGTTTCCATAGCGATATTCGATTGTAACAAATTGATCAGCGACGATTTACCCACGCCGCTGGGCCCCGCCACTGCGGTGCATTTTCCCATAAGAGTTTCCTTAAGGGCCTGTATGCCTTCCCCTTTTTTAGCACAAAACAAGAATACAGGATAATCCGTATGTGCAAACCTCTCACGGATCTTCCCTGCAAGCTCTCCTTCCGGATCCAGATCTGTTTTGTTAAAGGCGATGATAGCAGGTATCTTTTGTAATTCCATCCGAAGCAGGAAGGTATCCAAAAGATTCAGATTGGGCTGGGGTGACCGAAGTGCAAAAACCAAAAGCGCCTGATCCACATTGGCTACCGCAGGACGCAGCAGCTCACTTTTTCTCGGCAGGATCCTGCAGATATTTCCCACAGGATACGCCTCCGGATCCGGATCACTTTCTTCCACCCGCATGATCTGACATATATCTCCCACAAGGGGTTTTGTTCCGTCTTTGCGAAAAATCCCCTTGGCCTTGCATTCAAATACCGTGCCCTCTGCGGTTTCCACATAGTAAAAACCCGCAATGCCCCGGATGATCCGGCCTTCTTCTGTCAGCGCTTCCCCGTCCGTTATAGGCTCCATAAAGGGCTCACTCCTGTGTAAACTGCACGGCCATAGGCGCGCTGGTAGTTTCGGTTTCCGTCATCTGCATCGTCTCTTCTCCGGTATCGGAATCCACCATGGTCTCCGTTGTCTGAGCCTTGTAGGTGATGGTCACGGTTCCGTTGGGACTGGTAAACCCTGTCTCATTCACGGCGCAGGGGAAATTAGCTGTAGTAAAGCTTCTTGTGGTGCCATCCGCTGCGGTAATGGTAACGGTGGCATTGCCTCCGGTGTAGCCGGTGGGTGCATTCAGGGTGGTCACAAACTTATAGGTATGTTTCTCCGGTCCGGAAGAAAGCTGAATATTGATACCCGTTCCCTTTGCCACCTGGCTTCCTGGATCATTGCTCTGGGAAACCACACAGCCCGGGGTTACGGTATCGGAGTGGGTTTCGGATACGGAACCGCACTTTAAGCCTTCGGCTGCCAGCTTGTCTTTAGCAGCTGCTTCCGTCATCCCGCGAAGGTCGGGTACGGTAACTTTTTCTTCCTTGGCACCGATACTGACGGTCAGTTTGATCAAAGAACCCTTTGCCACCTTCTCACCGCCTGCGGGCGTCTGGGAAACGATCTTTCCCTTCTCCACGGTATCGGAATTTTCCTCAGTTACTTCTACAATAAAGCCCAGTGCTTCCAGCGCGGATTTGGCCTGTGCCTCATCCTGCCCCTTAACATCTGTCACTTCCACTTCTTCCTGTTTACTGGGACCGGTGCTGACTTTCAGCTCAACGGTCGTATTCTTGGCAACCTTGGCGCCTTTTACAAAGCTCTGCTCCAGTACAACGCCTGCCTCGTATTCCTCGGAGGGTACTTCCTCCACAACCTTTGTCCCGAGTTCCAGTGCTGCAAGTTCTTCCTTGGCTTCCGTCAGGCTCTTCCCCACAACGTCGATCATTTCAACGGTATTCTCAGGAGAAGAAGTCATCTCCTCTTCACTATCCACTAAGGATGCAAACTCGGTCGTATTTTCCGCATCCGTCGTGTCTGCCTTCTTATCATTTCCTGCAATCCCAAGCACATGTGCCACTATCACAAGCGCCATGATACCAATGACTACCGCTGCCAGAATAGCCAGGACAGTGGTGATCTTTTCCATCTTATCTTCTTCTTCGTCGGCATCCTCTTCGCTGTATGCCTTCTTTGTGCTCTTTTGCTGCTTTTTCTGCTGGGCCTTCTGTTTGCGCATCTGTTCTTTTCTGCGCATCTCTTCGGCTCTGCGCCTTCTCATTTCCTCTTCATAGGCCTGCCGTGCTGCAGCTTCTTCGTCCTCTTCGTATTCTTCCTCGTCCTCGTACTCTTCCTCGCCTTCGTAGGCCTCTTCGTCCTCGTAGGCTTCTTCGTCTTCGTACTCCTCGTCCTCGTATTCTTCCTCGCCTTCGTAGGCCTCTTCATCCTCGTAGGCTTCTTCGTCTTCGTACTCTTCGTCTTCGTAGGCTTCCTCGCCCTCGTAGGCCTCCTGCCCTTCGTAAGCTTCCTCGTCCTGCTCTTCGATCTCTTCCTCTTCTTCCTGATCGGAAGGAAGCACTTTTCCTAAATAAATATTACCGGTCTGACGCTTGATCTGCTCAAGGTCCTCCTCGGAAATGGTCTTGGTGGCTCCGCCGGTATCCGCATCAATGATCTTTACGAAGTTTTCATTGGGAGTGATCAGGGATTTTTTCAGATCCACGATGAGCTCGCTCATACTCTGATATCTGCGGTCCGGACTCTTTTGCGTACATTTGAAAATGATCTGCTCCACGCAAACGGGGATCTCGGATACAAACTCTCTGGGAGAGGGCATCTCTTCCTGAATATGACGGATGGCAATGGCAACCGTTGTCTCACCGTCAAAGGGCACCCTTCCTGTCAGCATCTCATACATGGTGCAGCCCAATGAATAGATATCGCTTCTCTCATCGGAGAATCCGCCTCTGGCCTGCTCCGGGGAAGTATAGTGTACCGATCCCATTACGTTGGAAGTGATGGTATTGGAAGTTGCCGCTTTGGCGATACCGAAGTCGGCGATCTTCACCTTCCCTTCCTTGGAGATCATGATATTCTGGGGTTTGATGTCCCTGTGAATGATATGATTGTTGTGGGCCGCTTCGATACCCATGGAAACCTGGATCGCAATACTGATGGCTTCCTTAACGGACAGTCTGGCCTTTTTCTCGATATAATTCTTCAGGGTGATGCCTTCCACCAGCTCCATTACGATATAATGCACATCTCCCTCTTCCCCTACATCATATACATTCACGATGTTGGGGTGGGTCAGCCTTGCTGCTGCCTGTGCTTCCACCTGAAATTTGGATACAAAATTGGTATTCTCCGAGAATTCGGATTTCAGCACTTTAATGGCAACATAGCGGTTCAGCTTGTTGTCCTTTGCCTTATATACATCGCTCATTCCGCCGGTGCCGATCTTTTCAAGCACCTCGTAGCGATCACCCATAATTGTACCGATTGTTATCATGATTTACTCACCTCATCTGAATAGGGACGCACTAAAACGACACCGATATTGTCTTTACCGCCGTTTTCATTGGCGGCATCGATCAGTGCCTGCGCCGTTTGTACTAATGTCTTATCATCCGGAAACTGATTTAAGATCTGCAGGATCTGTTCATCCGTTACCATATTGGTAAGGCCGTCACTGCACATCAGGATCTTGTCTGTGGGATTCAGTTCTACCGTAAAAAAGTCAACCTCCACGGTATCCGTCGCTCCGATGGCCCTGGTAATGATGTTTTTGTCCGGGTGAAGCCTTGCTTCTTCCCGCTTCAGGCCTCCTAAGCGGATCATCTCTTCTACCAGAGAATGGTCTCTTGTGATCTGCCGGATCTCCTGTCTGTTTGCCACGTAGAGTCTGGAATCTCCCACGTTGGCCACCTGGAGATATCTTCCGATAACAGTGGCAACCACAACCGTGGTACCCATGCCCAGCAGATTGGGATCCTGCGCCGCGATCTGGCGGATTTCCTTATTCGCCGTCTGAATGGCTTTTTTAATAATGATGGAAGGGTTTTTTTCAAAGGAGGCTTTGATCTCTCTTTCGATGGTTTCCACCGTATACCTGGATGCATAGTCTCCGGCCTTATGGCCTCCCATGCCGTCTGCTACGATAAACAGGTTGGGCATGTTCCCTACCGCCGTTGATGACGAATAAACAAAGTCCTGATTTAATTGTCTCCTGCGTCCGATATCCGTGACGGAATATGACTTCAGCAACTAGGTTTCCTCCTAAATGGAACGCCGGGCCGGATTCGCTGTTTCTTTCCTTCGAAGCTGCCCGCAGGCACCGTCGATATCCCGACCCATACTCCTTCTAATAGTAACATTTATATGATTTTTTTCAAGTTTTAATTTAAAAACATCCGCTTCCTGCTTATTCGGTGGCAAAAAACCCGTCTCTGTCACGGGATTTACGGGGATCAGATTTACATGGGCCCCGGTTTTCTTGGCCAGCGCCGTCAAAAGCCTTGCATCCTCGTCCGTATCGTTCACTCCTGCGATCAGGGAATATTCGAAGGTGATACGACGGCCGGTTTTCTCGTGATACTCCGAAACCGCATCCATCAGGGTATCGATACTGTATTTATTGGCCACCGGCATGATCTGCTTTCTTTTTTCATCCGTAGCCGCATGCAGGGACAGGGCCAGGGTGATCTGGAACCTGTGCTCTGCCAGGGCCAGGATCTTTTCTGCCAGGCCGCAGGTGGACACCGTCAGATTCCGCTGGCTGATGTGAAGCCCGTGTTCATCCGTCAGCATTTTGATAAAAATAAGAAGATTCTCGTAATTGTCCAGGGGTTCTCCCGTTCCCATGACCACCACGTTGCTGACTCTTTGTCCCGTGATCCTGGTGATGGCATAGATCTGGTCCAGCATTTCCCCGGGGGTCAGATTCCTTACCAGCCCCCCTATGGTGGAGGCACAAAAACGGCACCCCATGCGGCATCCCGCCTGGGATGAGATACAAACACTGTTGCCGTGGTGGTAGGGCATCAGCACGCTTTCGATCATCTGTCCGTCCTGAAGGGAAAAGAGGTATTTCTGGGTGCCGTCAATGGCAGAGATCTGCCTTTTTTCCATGGTAAGACAGGTATAGTCGCAAAGCTGTGAAAGGCTTTCCCGAAAGGCTGCCGGCAGATTGGTCATACTGTCAAAGCTCTCCGCCAGCTTCACATGCATCCAGTCGTAGAGCTGGTCCGCCCGAAAGCCCTTCTGGCCTAAGGAAATGCAGTATTCTTTTAATTGTTCATAGGGCATGGATTTGATATCGATCATGGCTCTTTTTACGCTTCCTGCTCGTTTCTTTTAAATACTGCCATGTAAAAGCCGTCGCTTTCGGTGATCCCGGGGCTGAGGCGCAGCTCTTTTTCCAGGCTGAAGGGAAGGTTTTGGAGGATCCATTCCCTGTTGTCTTCATTTTCTTCCCGGGTAACGGTACAGGTGGAATACAAAAGTGTGCCGCCGGGTTTTACATAATCAAAGGAGGCGGAAAGGATCCTTCGCTGCAGTGCCTGCAGGGATAAAAAATCCTCCGGCTTAAGGCGCAGTGCGATATCCGGTTTTCTTCCCAAAACGCCCAGACCGCTGCAGGGAACATCGGCAATGACCACATCTGCCTGCCCGATCCGTGTATCGTCCTTTTTTGTTGCATCAAACACCCGGGCCTCAATATTGGTAAGGCCGCTTTTTCGGATATTCTCCCTGATCTTTTCGACCTTGGCCTCTGATACGTCCCGCACTTCCACGGATCCGCCCCCCAGGGCATTTAATCTGTCTGCCGCCTGCAGGGCCTTTCCACCGGGGGCACCGCAAAGATCCAGTACCTTATCTCCCTTTTTAAGATCTGCCTGACAGACCACCATCATGGAGCCGATATCCTGCAGATAAAAATTGCCCCGCTTAAATCCCGGCAGGTTTTCTATGCCGCTGACCCCTTCCAAATAGTAAGCATATGCTAACATTTCTGACCCGGTTGCCCTGATGTCCGCTTCTTCCAGTTCCTTCAGGCAGCGCTGTTTTTCTTCTTCGCTGAGGCTGTAGGAAAGGCGCATGCAAAGGGGCCTTTTTTCATGAAGGGCCGCAAGTACAATGTCCGCCTGCTCTTTTTCCTCTTCCGGCAGGGAAGAGAGGATCTTTTCCACCACAAAAACAGGCAGGGAATATTTTACGCTGTAATAAGCCATCCGGTCCTTTTCCGGATCCGGCAACAGGATCGAATCCTTCTTCCTGTCCAGATTGCGGAGCACGCCGTTGACAAAGCCGGACAGAGAAGAAAAGCCTCTCTTTTTGGCCAGCTTCACTGCTTCATTCACCGCCGCGGATGCGGGGATCTGCTCCATCAGCAGGATCTGACAGGCACTCATGCGCAAAAGATTGCGGATCAGCGGTTTCATTTTCGCAACCTTCGTCTTGGAAAGCGCATCGATCATATAATCCAGATAGATCCGGTTTCTTACGGTTTCCGAGATGACGTAACGGATAAAGAAGCGCTGTTCGTCCGGCAAAAAAGCATACTTTTCCATCAGGGCGGCTATCACAACATGAGAAAATGCCCCCTCTTCATGGATGCGGATCAGCGCTTCCAATATGATCTCTCTTTGACTGACTGTTTCTTTATTCTGCGGCAAAACATTCTCCTTTTTCCAGCTTGTGTCCTAACAGGTAATCTCCCGCAGACATGGCTTTCTTTCCTTCCGGCTTCAGCATGGTGATGCGCAAAATACCTTTGCCGCACTGGATATCGATGCCTTCTTTTCCGGATGAGATGACACTCCCTGCTTCTGCCTCTTTGGCCTGGCGCTCTCCGTCAATCACCCGGGATGCCAAAAGCCCGATCTTTTTTCCTTTTCGCTGTAAAAATGCACCGGGCCAGGGCTGAAGCGCTCTGATCTGATTAAACAGTACCTCTGCATCCTTGGAAAAATCCACCAGTCCGTCTTCTTTTTTCAACATTTTCACATAAGAAGCCAGGCTGTCATCCTGCTTTTGGGGCGTGATGCTTCCTGCCTCTAAAAGAGGGATGGTCTCTGTTAAAAGAGCCGCTCCCAGATCTGCCAGCTTATCAAACAGGCTGCCGCCGGTATCTTCCTCACTGATGGGACAAACTCTTTTTGTGAGAATATCTCCCGTATCCAAACCTTCCGCCATCTGCATGATGGTGACGCCGGTTTCCTTTTCGCCGTCTAAAATTGCCTGCTGGATGGGCGCTGCTCCTCTGTATTTCGGCAGGAGCGAAGCATGAACGTTGATACATCCGAGACGCGGCATGTCCAATATCTCCCGGGGCAGGATCTGTCCGAAAGCCGCAACCACAAACAGATCTGCTTCATAAGCTTTCAGCGCCTGAATCTGCTCAGGCTGCCGGATCTTTTCCGGCTGCAAAAGCGGCGTGCCTCTTTTAAGGGCGCACTCCTTTACCGGCGAGGGACAAAGCTCTTTTTTTCTGCCCTTGGGCCGGTCCGGCTGGGTTACAACGCATGTGATCTCGTGCCCTGCTTCATAAAGTGCTTCCAGGCAGACCGCCGCAAAATCCGGGGTTCCCATAAATACTATCTTCATCTTAAGTTCTCCTCTTTTCAGGATTCTTCTTCCCCATCAAACTCTTCCTCGTCGTATTCTTCATCGTCGTCGATCTCTTCCAGCTGGGAAAGATCCATCAGCTCTCCTTCCACCTTTTCGGTATACAGATGGCCGTCAAGATGATCCAGCTCATGGCAGATGGCACGGGCAAGAAGGTCTTCTCCTTCCACTTCTATTTCTTCCATCTCTTCGTTGAATCCTCTTGCTTTCGCATAGGAAGGTCTGGTGACGATGCCGGTTTTTCCGGGAACGGAAAGACAGCCTTCCTGTCCCGTCTGCTCGCCGGAGGTCTCCACAAGTACCGGATTGATGAGCACAATGGGCTGGTCCTGTTCCGGACTGCAGTCAATGACCACGATCCGCTTTAAGATTCCCACCTGGGGCGCTGCCAGACCCACGCCGCTTGCATCATACATGGTATCCAGCATATCGTCGATGAGCTCCCTGATGCGGGGTGTTACTTCCTTTACTTCCTTACAGTTTTTTTCAAGGATCGGATCTCCGATCTCTCTGATGGTTCTGATTGCCATATTCTCCTCCCTTAATAGCCGTTCATGGGATCAAAATCAAAGTAGATCATAAAAGGCTCTGCCGCCTTTTTGATCCTTGCCACCTTTTCTTCCAAAAGGTCCTTTGCCCTGATCAGATCTTCCTGCCTGTTACTTTTTATATAAACCACCTGTCTGTACCGGTTCCTGATCCTGCCGATGGAGGCAGGGGCAGGGCCCAGCATCAGGGGCCTGTTTTTTTCTTCAAACATACCCGGCAGACCGCTTACAAGCCAGGAGGCAAAGGACTTAAGCTTTTCTTCGTCCTCTCCTGTCATCAGTACTGCCAAAAGGTGTGTTACCGGCGGAAAGCCGCACAGCTGCCTGTCTGCGATCTCTTCTTCATAAAAGCCTTCATAATCCTGCTTTGCCGCCATCATCACCGCAAAATGATCCGGCCTGTAGGTCTGGATCAATGCTTCACCCGGCCTCTGAGCCCTGCCGGATCGGCCCACTGCCTGGGTCAGAAGCTGAAAGGTTCTCTCCGAAGCGGTATAGTCCGAATCAAACAGGGAAAGGTCCGCTGCCAGCACGCCCACCAGCGTCACATAAGGGAAATCATGTCCCTTGACGATCATCTGGGTTCCCACTAAAATATCCGCTTCCCGGTCACGAAAAGACGTCAGGATCTTATCATAGTCCTCCTTTTTTGCCGTGGTGTCCGCATCCATACGGAGCACCCTGGCCCGGGGATACATCTTCAAAAGCTCTTCTTCTACCTGCTGGGTCCCCGCCTTAAATCCGTAAAGATAATGGGAACCGCAGGAGGGGCAGAGCCTGGGCTTTTTCGCTTCATATCCGCAGTAATGACAGATCATCTTTGTCTTATGATCCGACAGGGATACATCGCAGTTGGGGCACTTTATCACCTCTCCGCAGCTTTTGCAGGACAAAAAACCTGCCATACCGCGGCGGTTCAAGAATAACATAATCTGCTCGCCTCTTGCAAGACGCCGCTCCATGGCATCCCTTAGCCTTGCGGAAAACATGGAAAAGTTTCCTGCCGCTAACTCTTTTCGAAGGTCTACCACGGAAACCTCCGGAAGCTTTGCCTCTCCGATACGCTCTTTTAATTCATAAAGGGTATATTCCCCGTTTTTTGCTCTGTAATAGCTTTCCAAAGAAGGGGTGGCAGATCCCAAAAACAGGCCTGCTCCCGTGAGCTCGCAAAGCTTTTGCGCCACTTCCCTTGCATGAAATCTGGGCATAGTTTCACTTTTATAGCCGTTTTCATGCTCTTCATCGATGAGGATCAGTCCCAGATTATCAAAAGGTGTAAAAACCGCGCTTCTCGGACCGATCATGATCTGCACTTCGCCCTTTTCCACCCGCTGCAGCTGATCGTATTTTTCCCCTGCGGAAAGCCGGGAGTTCATAATGGCGATCACATCTCCGAATCTTCTGTAAAATCTTCTGACGGTCTGATGGGTCAGCGCGATCTCCGGGATCAGGACGATCACCTGTTTTCCCCGGCGCAGGATCCCGTCAATGATCTCCATATATACTTCTGTCTTGCCGCTGCCGGTGATGCCAAAAAGGAGGGCCGTTTTCCGCTCTCCCTGATCATAGCGGCGCAGATAATCGTCCGCGATCTGTCTTTGCCGGAGGGTCAGCTCCTTTTTTTCTCTCCCGCTGTCCGAAAAACGGATGGGATTTCGATAATTTTCAAAGCTTTCAATTTTCAGGATTCCTTGTTTTTCCAGGCTTTTTATGGTAGCCGGGGATACAGAAAGCTCTCCTGTCAGAGTCCGGTAGGATACGCTTTTCGTACCCATCAGCGCTCCAAACAGTCTTACCTTTGCACTCTGGTGCTTTAAAAAAGCCTCCCGCTTTAAGGCTGCCGCCTCCTCTTCGGAAACCAGAAGGCTGACTTCTTTATAGATCACGGGCTTTACTTTTTTCTTCACCGTAAGTACGGTTCCAAGGGCCATGATCATGGTGGATCCGTACCGCTCCTTCATCCATGCGGCCAATGCGATATTTCTGGCCCGGGCAGGAAGCAGGTTCTCTCCCCGGCCGCTGATCTGTTTAATCTTTGCCGGATCGAACTCTACGGTATCACTAAAGCCCGTTATATAGGCGCTTCGCAGAGTATTCCCTTTTCCGAAGGGCACACTGACACAGTCTCCCACGGACAGCTGCCCCAAAAGCGCATCCGGGACTTTGTAGGTAAACATCCGATCCACGCTTTCATGGGAAATATCTATGATCACCTGTGCATATCTGTTTTCCTGTTGTTTCTCCATATCCGGTCAGGCCATTCCTTTATCCTTCATGATATCCCTGATGATATCCCGCTCGTCCATGGGGTATTTTTTACCGTTGATCTCCTGATAGTCTTCATGGCCCTTGCCTGCCAGTACGATCAGATCTCTGGGTTTTGCGTTGTCAATGACATAACGAATGGCTTCCCTGCGGTCGATGATCTCCACATATTCACCGTCTGTCTTTCCGATTCCCGTTTTGATATCGTCGATGATGGCCTGGGGATCTTCTGTTCTGGGGTTATCCGATGTGATCACCGTCAGGTCCGCAAGCTTTCCGCTAACCTCTCCCATTTCAAATCTGCGAAGCTTCGATCTGTCTCCGCCGCATCCGAAGAGGCATACCAGTCTGCCCGGCTTATACTCCCGAAGGGTCCGGAGCAGGCTTTCGAGGGACATGGCATTGTGGGCGTAGTCGATCATCAGCGTATAGTCTTTGCTCACAGGGATCATTTCGATCCTGCCCTTTACCTTCGCCTGTCCCACGGCCTCTGCCATGACCCCTTTTTCGATACCAAACTGATCGCAGATGGTAATGGCACACAGGGCATTATACACCGAAAATCTTCCCGGCGCATGAAGCTTTAAGGAAAGGTCCGCTTTTCCGCTTACGTGGAATGAAATGCCCAAAAGCCCCTCTCCCTCCATCAGGAAAAGATCCTCTGCCCGGTAATCCGCCTTTTCGGAAAAACCGTAGGTTACGATGTCACAGGTTGCTCCCTCTTTAACCTTTTCAAAATGCTCGTCGTCGCAGTTAAAGATTCCCGTTTTGCACTGCTGAAACAGAAGGCTCTTGCAATGGAGATAATCATCAAAATCCTTATGTTCCGCAGGTCCGATATGATCCGGCTCAAGATTTGTAAAGATACCGTAGTCAAAGGTAAAGCCCTGGGTTCTGTGGAGCATAAGAGCCTGGGAAGAAACTTCCATTACCACACACTGACAGCCCTTTTCCACCATCTTTGCAAAATACTCCTGCAGCAGGCAGGATTCGGGGGTGGTGTGCTCCGCGCTGATGTGTTCATCTCCCATGATGATCTCAATGGTTCCCACCAGTCCAGTTTTGTAGTCGGCACTTTCCAATACGGACCGCACCATGTACGTGGTGGTGGTCTTACCCTTGGTGCCGGTGATACCGATGACCTTCATCTTGTCCGCAGGATGATCAAACCATGCCGCCGATAAAAATGCCATGGCATAGCGCGCATCCTTTACCTGCAGGATGGTAACATCCTCTTTTTTGTCCTCGGGAAGCAGATCTCTTACATCTTTTTCCGTTACCAGAACGGAGGCACCTTTTTCCACCACATCCGGTGCATATTTATGGCCGTCGGTGACCGCACCGGGAACGCAGATAAAAAGGCTTCCCTTCCCCGCCTTGCGGGAGTCACAGACAATGCCCTCCACCTCTGTGTCAAGGGATCCCTGCACCAGTTCATATTCCAGATCTTCCAAAATCGTTTTCAGTATTTTTCCCATAGTTTTCCTTTCCGGCTTTTCAGCCCCGCTCCGCGATCTTATAATCCGTGATCTTTACCTGCAATGAAGCAGTCCCGTTATATTCATTGATCTGCGGTTCGTATAATATATGCAATCTTCCCGTTGCATTGGCATCGTGGTAAAAATCATCCGCCTCACCGAATCGAATGGCCTGTATCCTGCCGCCTTTTCCATCGGAGAGGATGCATTTTGCCACATTTCTGTTTTTCCCCAAAACCGAAACAGGTGATGCCACCGCCACGGCCCGCAGACCGAATACCGGCCTCGGGTTCCCTTTTCCGAAAGGTTCCAGACGTTCCAGATCTCCGATGAGCTGCTCCGAAATATAAGAAAAAGGCATATCAGCATCCACCACGATCTCATCCGCCAGATCATCGACGGTAAGATTGCAGTTTTCATTGAGCCTCCCGGTAAAGGCCTCCAGATTCTCCTTTGGCAGGGAAAAGCCCGCCGCCATGGCATGCCCCCCGTATTGGGTCAAAAGGTCTTCCACGCCGTGAAGCCCTTCGTACATATGATAGGCTTCCACGGACCTGCCGGATCCCTTCAGCATGCCCTCTTTCTCCGCATCCGTTACCACAAACACAGGCCGCATATAGCGCTCCCGGATCCTTCCCGCAACGATCCCCGCAATGCTCTCATGGCAATCCGGAAGATAAACAACGATCACGCTGCACGGATCCTGCATCTCCAGAAGCATCCGGTCCGCAGCATCCACAGCTGCAGCAGTAAGATCCTTTCGTTCTTCATTCAGCTTGGAAAGCTGTCCGGCCAGCCCGGCTGCCTCCGCGGGATCCTTGCTGCAGAGCAGGGAAAATCCCAACATGGCGGTGTCCAGCCTTCCGGAAGCATTCAGGCAGGGACCGATGACAAAGCCCATATGAAAACAGCTCAGTTTCTTCCCCTGCAGCTCCTTCTCTGCCAACAGTGCACGCAGTCCCGCGTTCCGGGTCTGCTCCATCAAATACAGCCCCCATTTTACAATGGTACGGTTTTCTCCCGTAAGATCCATTACATCGCAGACCGTTGCCAGACCGCAGATTTCCAAAAGCTCTGCAAACAGTCTACCGGCAGGATCTGTTTTTTCCCCTGCGGCGGCCCGGGCCAGATCCTTCGGGGTAATGTCAAATAGCAGCATACACAGCTTCATGGCCACCACTGCCCCGCAGATCTCCTTTTGCGGATACAGACTGTCTGCCCGCTTCGGATCCACCACCGCATCCGCCGGCGGCAGGATCTGATTTTTCTTCTCTCCTCCGTCCGCAGCGTCGCTGTAAGGCACCTCATGATGGTCCGTCACGATAACCTGCATCCCCAGCTCCTTTGCCAGGGCGATCTCCTGCGCTGCTGCGATACCGTTATCACAGGTGACAAGCAGATCCATGCCATCCTGTGCTGCTTCCCGGATCAGTCTTTCATTCAGCCCATACCCGTCAGAGAGCCGGTCCGGAATCCTGACAGAAACCCCTTCTTCCCCCCGGGGATGAAGGCAGGAAAAACTCTTATAAAGCACATAAGATGCGCTGATACCGTCCACATCGTAGTCACCGATGATCCGGATCTTTGCCTTCCTTTGAAAGGCCTCAGAAAGGATCGCGGCCGCTTTTTTTCCATCCGGTAAAAGAGCCGGCTCGGGGGTCTTAGACAGGTCGCAGGCCAAAAAAGTCTCCATCTGCTCCCGTGTTTCCAATCCTCTGTTTTTCATCACCCGGACAGCCACCCTGTCAATGGAAAGGGCCTCGGACAGCTCCTCTATGCCTTCATTTTTCCGGCGGAGGACCCATCTTACCGGCACATCCCAACCGGGATTTTTGTTTCCGTTTTTATTTTGCATCTCTGCCATAGCAGCTTCCTATCACTCAGTTTCCGTCACACACAAAAGCGCCATCCGAAGCCAGGTGTCCGGATGGCGTTTGTATTTGTTTTATTGCGCCTGAACCTTGGAAAGATAATCCTTTACTTCCGCGATCACATCATCGTAGGTCTTCATCAGCACGCCGTGCTTGGTCTTGATGTAATCGATCCGGTCTTCCTTACCTGCCTTTTCAAGCTCCTCTGCCATCTTGGAAAGGTCCACAGCTCCGATCATCCTGGAGGTGCTCTTTAAGGCATGTACGAAAACGGTATAGTTCTGGAAGTCCTCATTATCGAAGGAACTGGTAATATCTCCCCGGATCTTTTCCTCGTTGTCCCTGAAGGAGGATAAGAGGAAGGTCACCGTATCTTTATCACCCTCCGCAGCCTCAACGGCGGTAGGGATATGAAGACATTTGAATTTGTATTCCTTCTCGATCTCATCGGCGATACTCTTCCAGAGATTCTGATAAAGCTTTTTCTCCATATCGTCGTATTCGATCATTACATATTTGTCTTCCGGCAGATATTGTACGATCTTTTCTTCCAGACGCTTACCCTGAATGGGCTTGGACATGTAGTCCACAAAGCCTTCCTCCAGATACATCTCCTTGGCGCCGGAAACCGCATTGGCAGTCAGGACGATGACCGGTGTATCCCTGTTGGGGGAATTGGTCATCTGCTTTAAGTTCCGAAGGGTCTCGATACCGTCCATGTAAGGCATCATGTGATCCATAAAGATGATATCGTACTTCAGATCCTTGGCCATCTCCAAAGCCGCCTCGCCGCTGCTTGCGCAATCGATCTGCAGTTTGGTATTCTTCAAAAGTCCTTCCACCACGGAAAGGTTCATGGCATTGTCATCCACTACCAGGATCTTTGCATCCGGAGCCACAAAAGTGGTCCTGTATTTCTTCACCTTCTCATTGCTGTAAGCATATTTCTCACGGAAACGTCCCACAGGCTTCCTGTCTCTTATGCCCTGTTTCAGGGTGAAGGAGAAGGTGGAGCCCACGCCGTATTCGCTTCGCACATTCAGCTCGGAGCCCATCAGCTCAAGCAGCTGCCGGGTGATGGAAAGTCCGAGGCCTGTGCCTTCGATGTTCCGGTTTCTCTTTTCCTCGATGCGTTCGAAGGAAACAAAGAGTTTTTCGATGTCTTCCGGTTTGATACCGATACCGGTATCCGTAATGGAAACGATCAGATAGATGGAGGAATCTCCCGCTTCCTTCCAGTCCACCTTCAAGATCACGCTTCCGTCTTCCGTATATTTTACCGCATTGGTCAAAAGATTAATGATGATCTGTTTAAACCGGACATCGTCGCCAAACAGAAGGTAAGGGATATCCTCTGCGATGATGGTCTTGAATTCCAGCTTCTTGTTCACCGCCTTGATCTCGATCATGTTAATGACTTCGTTCAAAGCATTGGCAATCTCATATTCCGCAGGCAGGATCTCCATTTTCCCGCTCTCGATCTTGGAAAAGTCCAAAAGGTCGTTGACGATGGAAAGAAGGGTGGATGCCGCTTCCCTGATGTTCTCGGCATATCCCTTGATGGAAACTTCCGTAGCTTCTCTTAAGATGATCTCGTCCATACCCAGTACCGTGTTGATAGGAGTACGGATCTCATGAGACATATTGGCCAGGAAATTGGATTTTGCCTTGTTGGCGGCATCAGCCATTTCCTTCAGCTCACGCAGTCTCTTATTTGTCTTGTAATGTTCGGTGATGTCCACGAGCCATACAAATTTACCGGATACGTTCACATCCTCGATGGACTCCTGTCTCACCTCATAGATTTTGGAAAGGATCTCGGAAACATATTCCTCATCCTTAAAGAGCCGCTCCATCTCGGGATAAGCTCTGATATTGCTGGCATTTACCACATCCGGGAACAGTTCCACGAAATCCCGGTTGTAAAACAGGACACTCTGGTCATTTGCCACCGCCAGTACGGGGCCTACACCACTCCGGTCCAACACACCCTTTGTTGTGGATTTTACCCGATCCTCAGCTTCCCGGGCTTTTTGCTTCGCAGCATTGTCATTTTTCTCCTTCCACAACAGAAACCCAAACACAGCAGCTGCCACTCCGAAAACAACCGCAATTACATAACCCATTGTCAGTTTCCCTCCGTTTCTGATTACATATTGATACCCGCTCCGGCCTGTGAAACCTCCCTGTTTTTTCGAAGGACCCTACCCTATATCCCCGAAAATCATCACATGCCAATACAAGATATAGTATATCACTCTTTTTTCAATCTAACAAGGGCATGTAACGTTTCCCGTAAAAATCTTTTCCTATTAAATGAAATTTCTCGTGGAAGAATTCAAAAAACTGTGCTATACTAATTTGAGTTGCGGGCAAAAATACGGGTTACCCCGTCCGGCCCCTGAAAATGTGAGGTTGCGGCAGCCTTTTCCGGCCGCCGAATCTATAGAAAGCAACAATACTGTCGTATGCAAAAAAGGAGGAACCAAAGCAGATGGGAAAGAGAACTGACATTAAAAAAGTCCTGATCATCGGATCCGGCCCGATCGTCATCGGCCAGGCCTGCGAATTCGATTATTCCGGTACACAGGCATGTAAGGCACTGCGAAGCCTCGGTTACGAGATCGTACTGGTGAATTCCAATCCGGCCACCATCATGACCGATCCCGAGATGGCGGATGTGACCTATATCGAGCCCCTGAACGTAAACCGGCTTGAGGCCATCATCGCAAAGGAGCGCCCTGATGCGTTGCTTCCCAACTTAGGCGGCCAGTCCGGACTGAATCTGGCAGCTGAGCTGGCAAGCAAAGGTATCCTGGAAAAATACAATGTTCAGGTCATCGGCGTACAGATCGATGCCATTGAACGCGGCGAAGACCGAATCGAATTTAAGAACACCATGTCAAAGCTAGGCATCGAGGTAGCAAGAAGCGAAGTTGCCTACTCCGTAGATGAAGCCCTTGCCATTGCAGACAAGCTGGGTTACCCCGTAGTTCTGCGTCCGGCTTACACCATGGGCGGTGCCGGCGGCGGACTTGTGTATAACAAGGAAGAGCTTTCCACCGTCTGCGCAAGAGGTCTCCAGGCCTCCCTGGTGGGACAGGTTCTGGTAGAAGAATCCGTTACCGGCTGGGAAGAGCTTGAGCTTGAAGTAGTACGTGACAAAGAAGGCAACATGATCACCGTCTGCTTTATCGAAAACATCGACCCCATGGGAATCCACACCGGAGATTCCTTCTGCTCCGCTCCCATGCTCACCATCTCTCAGGAGGTGCAGGATCGTCTGCAGGAGCAGGCATACAAGATCGTGGAATCCATTCAGGTTATCGGCGGAACCAATGTACAGTTTGCCCATGATCCCGTTTCCGACAGGATCGTGGTCATCGAGATCAACCCCCGTACATCCCGCTCTTCCGCTCTTGCTTCCAAAGCCACCGGTTTCCCCATCGCTTTGGTTTCCGCAAAACTGGCCAGCGGACTGACCCTTGCCGAGATCCCCTGCGGTAAATACGGCACACTTGACAAATATAAACCCGACGGAGATTATGTGGTGATCAAATTCGCCCGTTGGGCTTTTGAAAAATTCAAAGGCGTAGATGATAAGTTAGGTACCCAGATGCGCGCCGTAGGCGAGGTAATGAGTATCGGTAAGAATTATAAGGAAGCATTCCAGAAAGCCATCCGTTCCCTGGAAAAGAGCCGCTACGGACTGGGCCATGTAAAAGCTTACAACGATATGTCCAAAGAAGAGCTGATGCGTCTTCTGATCACACCCTCCAGCGAGCGCCATTTCATTATGTATGAAGCCATCCGCAAGGGCGCTACCGTAGATGAGATCCATGAGATCACCAAGGTAAAAAAATGGTTCCTGGAGCAGATGAAAGAATTAGTAGACGAAGAAGAAGCTCTGGTATCCGAATACAAAGGAAAAGTGCCTGATGACGAGGCCCTGATCCGGGCAAAGAAAGACGGTTTTGCCGATAAGTATCTTGCCCAGATCCTGGAAGTATCCGAAGCAGATATCCGCGCACACCGCAATCAGATCGGTCTTGTACAGCATTGGGACGGCGTACATGTAAGCGGTACCGAAGATTCTTCCTATTACTACTCCACTTACATCGGAGAAGATCACAACGAAGTGAAGGAAGATAAAAAGAAGATCATGATCCTGGGCGGCGGTCCCAACAGGATCGGTCAGGGTATCGAGTTTGACTACTGCTGCGTACATGCAGCCCAGTCTCTGAAGAAACTCGGTTTCGAGACCATCATCGTAAACTGCAATCCCGAGACCGTTTCCACTGACTATGATACTTCCGACAAGCTCTACTTCGAGCCCCTTACCGCCGAAGATGTGCTGAGTATCTATGAAAAAGAAAAGCCCGTAGGTGTCATCGCCCAGTTCGGCGGCCAGACACCTTTGAACCTTGCTTCCGAACTGGAAGCCAACGGCGTAAAGATCCTGGGTACCTCTCCTGCTGTCATCGACCTGGCAGAGGACAGAGACCAGTTCAGAGCCGTTATGGACAAGCTGGGAATCCCCATGCCGGAAGCAGGCATGGCAACCACCGTGGAAGAAGCCATCACCATTGCAAATCAGATCGGCTATCCCGTTATGGTTCGTCCTTCCTACGTTTTGGGCGGCCGCGGCATGGAAGTTGTCTTCGATGATGAAAGCATGACAGGCTATATGAAGGCTGCCGTAGGCGTAACTCCCGACAGACCCATCCTCATCGACCGTTTCCTGCAGCATGCAACAGAGTGTGAGGCAGATGCCATCAGCGATGGAACCCATGCTTTTGTTCCCGCTGTCATGGAGCATATCGAGCTGGCCGGTATCCACTCCGGTGACTCCGCATGTATCCTGCCTTCCAAGCATATTTCCGAAGAGCATTTAAAGACCATCCGCGAGTACACCCGGAAGATCGCAGAGGAAATGCATGTAGTAGGTCTTATGAATATGCAATATGCCATCGAAGGCGATACGGTTTACGTATTGGAGGCTAATCCTAGGGCTTCCCGTACCGTGCCTCTGGTTTCCAAGGTCTGCGGCATCCGTATGGTGCCCATCGCCACCGATATCATCACAGGCGAGCTGACCGGAAGGAAATCTCCGGTACCCGAACTGAAGGAACGCAAGATCCCTTATTACGGCGTAAAGGAAGCTGTCTTCCCCTTCAACATGTTCCCGGAGGTAGATCCCATCCTCGGACCCGAAATGCGTTCCACCGGAGAAGTTCTCGGACTGTCCATGTCCGCCGGCGGTGCTTTTTTCAAGGCAGAAGAAGCAGCCAAGGCAGAGCTTCCGCTTTCCGGAACCGTTCTGATCTCTGTCAACAGACAGGATAAACCCGAATCCGTGGAAGTTGCTAAAATCCTTGAGGATAACGGCTTTAAGATCCTTGCTACCGGAACCACCTGTGATCTTCTTGTGGAAAACGGCATCAAGGCTGAGAAGGTTAAGAAGCTTTACGAAGGCAGACCTAATATCTTAGATCATATTTCCAACGGCGAGATCAATCTGATCATCAACTCTCCCGTAGGAAAAGAATCCACCCACGATGACAGCTACCTGCGTAAGGCAGCCATCAAGAACAAGATCCCTTACATCACCACGATCGCCGCAGCACGTGCCGCAGCAGAGGGTATCGATCATGTCAACAAGCGCAGCGTCGGCGAGCTTCACTCCCTGCAGGAGTGGCATGAGAAGATCGAAGAGATCTGATCCGCTCACCGTTTCTGCCCGCGAAAAGCATTCGATACAGAATAAAGAACCAAAGCCCTGCCGGAGCAAAACCGGCAGGGCTTTTTTAATTCATCGTCATATCATATTATCACAGAGCAGATCGCCACAGGCGGGGTCTCATTTTTCTCTCAGGTCCGAATGCTTGTATTCCATACGGATTTTGGAATACACAAAATCCTGTCCCGGAAAAACGGTCAGATACCCGCTGAATACAAAGCTTACAGCCGCCGCCAGAGCAAAGAGGATCAGGCCACCCGCGCCAAAAACTTCCACCGAAAAACAGATACTGGCTATGGGGCAGTTTACCGCGCCGCAAAATACCGCGATCATGCCAACTGCCGCAGCAAAGGTGGCAGGAAGTCCCAGCAAAGGGCCCACAGCGCAGCCAAAGGTAGCTCCGATGATCAGCGCCGGAAATACCGCGCCTCCCTTGTATCCCGACTGCAGCGTAATGCCGGTAAACAGGATCTTCAAAAGGAAATCCCATGGATGGGCCTGCCCGTAGAGAAGGGCCGCATCCAAAAGAGAAGCAGAGGAACCGTTATAGCTCTGATTTCCCACAAGCAAGCTTAAAAGAATGATAATGCCGGCGCCCAAAGCCACCCGGACATACTGATTTTTGATATACTTTTTCATCAACCGGCCCCAGAGTACCATAAAGGCACAAAAAAGCATGCTGACAAGGGCACATCCCAAAGCCAGCACCCCAACCTTTGTAACACTTTTGGCATTGACCGCAGGGATCAGCGCCAGCTGATAATGCATAGGCGCAAGACCTAAAAGTCTGGTAACAAAATAAGATGTGAGAGCCGTGATCAGACAGGGCAAAAGTGCGGCGTAATAGATCACGCCAAGGCTTACCACTTCCATAGACAGAAAGGTAGCCATGATGGGCGCTCCGAAAAGGGCCGAGATCAGCCCCGACATACCGCACATCACCAGAAGACTTTTATCCTTCTTGGAAAGCCCCAGCCGCTTGGCAAACACGGAAGATATGCCTCCTCCCATCTGCATGGCCACGCCCACTCTTCCGGCAGACCCGCCGAAAAGATGGGTAAAAATTGTGGACAGGAAACTGACAAAGATCACCTGAAAAGGGATCTCTTCTTTGCTCCTGACAGAATCAAAGATCAGATCCGTGCCCTTATCCTCCGTAATACCGAACATTTTATAAAGGGCTACAATCAAAAGTCCCGCAAGGGGCAGGATAAAAAGAAGGTTGGGATGGTCCCGGCGCAGTTCATTGGACCACTGCACAAACAGGCAGAAGGCCCCGCCAACACAGCCGCAGGCTATGCCGGTCAAAACAGAAAACACCGTCCAGTGAAAACAAACCCACAAATAATGCAAAACCATAGAAAGCTTTGTATTCTTCATAGTTCCCCCTTTTTATGCTGCTTTTCCGTCCTATTCTGCTGCCAGTGCCTGGCCGAAATGTTTACTGTCAGAGATCACACCGGAAATATACGGATCCAGCTTTTTCATGGTACTTTCCTTGTTCACACCCCACAGCTCTAAGGGGAGACGCGCCTTGTAGCAAAGCGCCACCGCATTGTCCGTCAGATCCGTGGCACAGAGGAAAACTTCATTTTGCCCCGTGCGAAGACGCGTGGCCCGGCGAACAGCTCTCGGGCGGACTCTGTGTACCAGATAGCCGATCCTTGCCCCTTTATCATTTGCTTTAATGGTCTTAAGGGCACTATAGGAAAAAGAGATCCAGGTCACTTTGTCGGACATGTTTTCTTTTTTCACTATCGCTACAAGGGTTTGCAGCTGTTTTTTTGTAAAATCTTTTTTCGGCTTCAGCTCGATATAAGGATGAATGTGCCGGTATTTGCAAACCTGAAGAAACTCCTCGAAGGTAGGAATCTTTGTTCCTACGTACTCCATTCCCCTCATCCTGCCGAAATCATACTGCAACGCCTCCTGATAGGTGATATCTCTGATGGCAATCGTCTCTTTGATCCTGCTGCCATCCGGATTGCATGCGGTACGGTTAATGGTTTTATCATGGAGCAGAACCGCCACGCCATCCTTAGTGAAGTCCACGTCTGTCTCCACATAATCAAAGCCCTTTTCCTGAGACAGCTCAAAGGCCGGAATTGTATTCTCTGGTGCCTCCATGCTGTACCCCCGATGATTGATGGCTTTGACCTTGGTTGCTCTGCTTACGGAAGGTGTCTTTTCCACGATCACTTCCAAATCGGCAGTTGCCGTTCCATACCGAATCCGTCCCCGGACAATGCCGGGACTTTTGGCATGGATCAGAAGCTTATCCCCCTTCATGCGAAAGACTGCTTTCTTCTCTGCGCTGCTTGTCACGGTTATTTTGGCATCGGGATCGTTGGAAGATCTGATCAGTGTCGTTTCCGCTTTTTCCCCTTCCACCAGGGTCATTACATTGTCTTGCAGAACCAGATTGTAGTAGGGCTTTTCCTCTTTGTTTTTTCTCCCGATCACCCTAACCTTACAGCTGCGTTTTCTCTTTCCCACGGCGGCGCAGATCTCATAGGATCCCCCGGCCATCGCCTGAAAGGTGACGGTTTTTGCATCCTCAGTATCCGTCAGTGCCTGTATCTGTCCCGAGGGGAACGTCCATTCCGCATCTTTTTTCATGGATAGCGTAAAAATATCTCCCTCCATGAGCCTGAGATTTCGCGGAAACTCCTTTCTTTCCCCGATCCTGACAACAAATACTTCCTCCTTATTGCCATTGCAGGCTCTTATTATCACCTTACCCGATCTGATCACACGAATAAGAGCGGACCGGCCACTTGTCGAAAGGATATGAACACTTTCTTCATTTTCCACGATCCAGCCCAGGCCCCCCACGGTGTTTAAGGTACTGCGAAGGTTGATCACCGTTCCGGCCACAGCCGAGACCTTCTGCTTTTTCTGTTTTTCTTTTACCCTGCGCCCCCGGTCAATACGTACTTCTTGCTTTTTTCTTCCCTTCCCGTTACTGCCATCTGTCTTTCTCTTTTTTCCTGCCTTTGCCGATACCGGCATACTGCAAAGAAAGACCAATGCCAGACACAGAAGCACTGTACCGGCTTTTTTTTATACAAACAATTCTTTTATTCCAAATAAATCTGTCCACTTTCCTACCACCTTAATAACTCTTTTCACACATCTAAAATTTTACCATTTCTCCTGCATTTTGCCAATGTATTCCCACACTTATTCGCTTCTATATGCAAATTACCCCATGCAGATTTCTATATGCAGATCGCTATATTCAGACAGAAAAAAGGGCCGGCCCAAAAAGGCCGGCCCAACGCATTTCATTTATTTCTTTTTCTTTTTCTTTCTGGGAGTGGACTGATAATTAGATGTATCTTTCTCTTTTTTCTGAGCGCCACTCTTATTTGCTGAAACCTTGGGAGCCGTATTGACCGGCTTCTCCTTCTTAGGCGCTTCGGCACTGCCTGCTTCCTTACTGCTCTTTTGCAGCGCAGAAGCTGCGGCGGTTGCAGGAGCCTTGTCACCGATCTTTGTTCTCATCACATACCACAATGCTCCGGTTACGCATACGGAAGAGTATGCACCGGCTGCGATACCTACCATCAAGGGAGCAGCAAAATCACGAATGCTGGAAACTCCCAGGATGTAAAGAACAAGTACCATTACGAAGGTAGTCAGGTTGGAGTAAATGCTTCGGGTCAGCGTGGAAGTGATACTGCTGTCCACGATCTCTTCCAGCTCCTGTCCCCTTCTGGTCTTCAGGTTCTCACGGATACGGTCAAAGATGACGATGGTGGAGTTGATGGAATAACCCACAATGGTCAGCATACAAGCAATAAAGGTATTACCTACGCTGGTCTTGGATACTGCATAGAAGGTCAGTACCACCAGCACGTCATGAAGCAGTGCAAGTACCGCTGCTGCCGCAAAACGGATATCCGTAAACCGGAACCAGATGTAAACCAGCATGCAGAAGGTTGCGATGATGACTGCAAGTACCGCATCTCTTCTCATTTCGTTGGAGACTGTAGCGGAGATGGTCTCTGCAGTGATGGACTCCTCTTTTACGGAGAACTTCTCTTCCATAACGGATACGAATTTCTCTCTCTCATCCACCGTAAGGGTTCTGGTCTTGATCACTACCTGATTGGAATCATTTACCTTCTGGGTCTGAACGTTGGAATCTCCGGTGATCTTCTCTACTTCAGGAACAACCTTGGATTCGATATCCTCAATACTCAGATCTTCGTTAAATTCCACTGTAGAGGAAGTACCGCCCATAAACTCCAGAGAGAAGTTCAGAGGGTTGCCTGTCTGGGACTTGTTCACGCCCATGAATACAAATCCGAGCAGGATGGCAATAACGGAAATGCTAAAGAAGATCTTCTTCTTTGCAAGGAATCCGATGGTTTTCATATCCTTTGCCTTACCGTAAAGTTTCTCATTGGTAAGACCGATGGCATAGCAGGCATTGATCAGGATCCTTGAGATCACAAGTGCTGTGAACATGGAAAGCACAATACCAAGTGCCAGAGTGGTTGCAAAACCTTTTACGGAACCGGAACCGCGAAGCGCCAAAACAAATGCTGCGATCAGGGTCGTTACGTTTCCGTCCACAATAGCGGAAAGGGCCTTGTCAAAACCGATCTTAATGGAGGACTGCAGCGTCTTTCCCGTAGCAAGTTCCTCTCTGATACGTGCATAAATGATAACGTTAGCATCCACCGCCATACCGATGGCCAGGATAACACCGGCAATACCGGGAAGAGTCAGCGTGATATTCAGTGCATTGATGGAAAGCAGTGTCAAAAGCACATAGATCACAAGGGCGATGGAAGCCACAAAGCCGGGCAGGTAATATACCGCGATCATGATCAGACATACAATTCCGAAACCGATGGCACCTGCGATCAGAGATGTACGGATTGCCGCACTACCCAGCTGTGCTCCAACCACGTTGGAACGAAGCTCTTCGAGCTCAAGCTTCAATCCACCGATACGGATGGTGGAAGCAAGCTTATCTGCTTCTTCAAAATTGGCCATACCGCTGATCTGCGCCTGGCCGCCGGTGATGGGCTCATTTACGGTAGGAACCGAAACAAAGGATCCGTCATAGTAGATACCGATGGTCTCCCCTGCCTGATATGCCTCTGTAGTTGCTTTGGCAAAAGCAGCTGTACCTTCCTGATCAAACACCAGGGATACCACATACTGCTGATCCTTGGTTCCTTTTTCGGACTGGGTGCTGTTTGCCTGTGCACTGGTCACATGCGTTCCGTCAAGAACGATGCCGCCGTCTGCCTGAATTTCTTCAATGGTCTTGGTCAGTACGTAAGCGATGGTTCCTTCTTCGGTAATTCCGTAGGAATAGTTGGGATTTCCGTCGCTGCCGGTCTGCTTGATGAAGTAAAGACTTCCGGGACGGCCAAGATCCGAAAGGATCTGGTTTGCGTCGGAAACACCGGGGATCTCGATGTTGATCCGGTCATTTCCCTCTTTATAAACCTGTGCCTCCGTGCTGTATCCTTCTACACGCCTCTGCAGCTTGTAGATCGTATCTGCCATATCCTCTGCGGAAGGGTTTTCCTCTCCCACAACCTGATAGGTAATGCTGACACCGCCCGCAAGATCCAGACCCTGTTTGATGTTGGTCACAGAACCGGTCTTACTTGCGTTGATCCCGAAATAGGATACATAGCCCATTCCGCAGATCAGAGCAATTGTCAGAATCAGGACAAGCACTGCTCTTGACTTTTTCATTGTAGTTCATCCTCCTGTTGCTCCGGCACTTTCCTGCCGGATTATTACCTTTACCTTATGCATCCTGCTCCATATCGGCATATGCCGCCTGCAGCATGATGGCACATTCTATTCTTTTCTTTTGCAGCTGACATCCGATCTCGTAAGTACCGTTGACCGATCCCGTAAAATGCTGGGAATTAGCCATACATCCGCCGCTGCAATAGTATTTCGCAAAACAGTTTTTACACGATTCTTTCGTATAGACATTGCATTTTGAAAACTCCTGTGTCAGATCTTTGCGTTTGATCCCTTCCTCTACATTGCCAAGACAGAACTCTTCCTGTCCTACGAACTGATGGCAGGGATACAGATCACCCCAGGGGGTCACGGCCAGATATTCCGTTCCGCTTCCGCAGCCGGAAAGTCTCTTGTAAACACAAGGTCCGCCTTCCAGATCGATCATAAAATGGAAGAAGTTAAAGCCATTGCCTTCCTTCCGCCGTTTGATCATCTCTTTTGCCAGTCTGTCATACTCTTTTTCCAGAATGGGTACATCTTCCGCCCGCAGGGCATAGGCCTCGGAATCTTCCGCCACCACAGGCTCCACGGAAATCTGCTTGAATCCCAGATCTGCCAGATGCAGTACATCCTCGGCAAAGTCCGTGTTGTAATGGGTGTAGGTTCCGCGAACATAATAGTTCATCTGATCACGGCTCTGTGCAACCTTTTGGAACTTGGGAACGATGGTGTCATAGCTTCCCTGGCCGCCGCGATGGGGACGCATATGGTCATTCACCTCTTTGCGACCGTCAATGGAAAGCACAATGTTGCTCATCTCCCGATTGGCAAACTCCAATATATCATCATTTAAAAGGATACCGTTGGTGGTAAGGGTAAAGCGGAACTTTTTGTTGTGGGCCCCTTCCAGGGAACGGCCATATGCCACCAGCTCCTTTACCACGTCCCAGTTCATCAGCGGTTCGCCGCCGAAAAAATCCACCTCAAGGTTCGTCCGCATTCCGGAGGAAGCCACCAGAAAATCCAGTGCTTTTTTCCCAACCTCAAGACTCATGATGGCCCTTCTTCCGTGATATTCCCCTTCCTCTGCAAAACAGTATTTGCAGGCAAGGTTGCAATCATGGGCCACATGCAGGCACAGGGCCTTGACCACCGGCTGGCGATTCTGAAATCCTTCAATGGCTTCTTTGTAGATATCCTTTGTATAGAGCATCCCTTCCCGGGCCAGCTCTAAAATCTCCAAAGCTCCTTCCCGGATCTGCTGCTTCTCAAAAGGAAGATCAAAGCTCTCTGCCTTCGCCGTTACCTCTTCCTCCGAAGGAAGATCTGCTTTGTCAAAAAGAGGCTCCAGCAGGGGAGCAAGACGATATACTATGTCATCTGCCACATGTACACCGCCGCTTTCCACATCCATGATGATCTTGTAGCCATTGTTTTCAAAACAATGTATCATAATAACTGTGACCTGTTTCCTTTATTTTACAGCTTCGCAGCTCTGGTTACCTACCGTGCAGCTGGTCTTGCAGGCAGACTGGCAGGAAGTCTGGCACTCGCCGCATCCGCCCTTCTTTAAGGACTTCTTCAGGTCTCTGGTGTTTAATGTCTTTACATGCTTTTTCATATCGTATTCTCCTTTTGTGCATCAAAAAAACTCATTTAGGGCGCAAAAACCCCATTCGCCCCAATAACTACCATAGTATAGCACAACTGCCGGCTGTTGAAAAGTCCCAAAATAATAAAAAGAAACCGGCCTAAGCCGATTTCTTTTGATCATTCCATGTTGCGGGGATCTTATTCCCACGGCCACTTAAATCCGCTCCAGTCAATGGAAAAGCCGATGTCCACACCCAGAAGTGCTCCGATGCCTGCTTTTCCGCTGACACCGCCGGTGGTAATGCTTCCGCCCGCTTTAAACTCAGCACCGCCGACACCGCCGCCGATGGAACCATTCACCTTGATTCCCATGATGGTAAAGCCGCCGCTTACTTCGCCCTGGGCAACATATCCTCCGGCTTTCACTTCGCCGGAAACGCCGAACTTCTGTCCTGTCACATTTCCGTCATCGTCTTTTATATTGATCATACCCAGGCCGCCGCTTGCTCCTGCGTAAGCCACCCATAAATCTCCTTTGGCATTGGCATGCAGATTGTACTCATCCACTCCAAGCTGGGTCTTTGCATCTCCGTGCAAGACGCTGCCCTTGATATTCGCTTCCGCAAATGCACCGGGAGCAAACCGTCCGTCACTAAACAACGTAAGACCGGTCCCCACACCGCCTGTGGCATAAAACATCTTCATTTCAGCGCTGGCATCGAAATATTTCGTATCCAGTCCGCCGCCCACACTTGCCAGATACGCAGAACCTTTGGCACCTACACCGATCTTAAGGCTCTTAAAATCGACCTTTCCGTCTTGTTTCTTCCATTTAGCAGGTGTATCAAGATAAAAGTTTCCATCAACATTAGGACCATCGGAATCGAAATACCATCCTCTGGGAGAATCTCCCGACTGACCGCCGGAATTATCACCGGTGCCGTTTCCGCCGGATGCGCTGCCCTTATTGCCGGCAATGCGGTTTTCCGTAGTAACATACAGATCACAGGCATTGCCCAGTACGGTGGCAAGCTTCTTTGCGATATCCGACTCTTTTCCCAAGTCCTGAATGCAGGTATCAAGAGCTGCTTTCACGCCCTCATATTCCCCACAGGATAAGCAGTTTTTGATATTCTCAATGGCATTTGCCTTTTGCTTTAAGCTGGTGGCGCTGCTCTCTAACGTACTGACGTTGCTTTTGAGCTTCGCAGGCTGAACACAAAATTCCATAATTCGGTCCCCTTTCAAGGTGATTAGATTCTCTCGATCTTACAAAAAAGAGTATAACCGATTTCTTCTTTTTTTTGTTAAAAATGCGACGAAATGTTCATCTGAGACGACGAATTGCATTTTTTAGCCCTTTTTTTACTTTTTCACTTGTCTTTTGATTTTTCAAAAGGAATAAAATTGCTCTCGCTTTTGATGGTCTGCTCCGCATTGTAATAGGAAGCCAGATACCTGTGAACCACCAAAAGAACCCCCTCAGGAAGATATCTGTCATCCTCCAAGCTCAGGGTAAAATTATGAACGTCGTTTATCACCTTGAATTCTTTGTATATGGATCCCACCTGAGTGCCGTCGCCCCGAAGGATCAGACTCAGGGTGCCTTTTTCATCATGTCCCCCTCCTCGGGCTTCAAACACTTCATTCCCGTAGCAAAGAGTGGAAAAAAAAGACGCTTCCAGGAAATGTCTGATACAACGGGTAAAGAGCCTTCCCTCTCCCAGATCCCCGGAAAAGGCATAAGAATCGTAAGGAAACTTCGTGATGTTTTTATAAGGATTGGTCCTTCTTGCCTGAAAGTCCCTCAAATATTCCACAAACAGATGCAGATCCTGCGGCTCCTTCATAAGGGTAATTTCGGTGGTGGTACTCTGGTGAAAGATCTGTCCCACCGGAAGATCATTTTCATCCAATATCTGAAACTGTACTTTGGAGAAGTATTTTTGAATCTGCTGAATTCTGTAATCCATATCCCGTTTCTTTCTATGCCTGATTCTTGGGAACGATCTTTCCGTCCTTTACTTCGAATTCGCCCAGCTCTTTGATCTTTGCCTGATAAGCCAGTTCTTCCGGATCCTGCAGGCCGATGAAGAATACTCTGTCAATATCTTCGGAGTTAAAGAAGATCATCTTCGTGGGATCAACGATGCCGTCAGGGAACATGCATGCGGAATACTCAAAGATCTCATCATCACCGCTCTTGGTCTGGATCCTTCCGCAGATCATCACTCTTTTCTCGCCGCCCTTTAACAAAACAACGGATCCTACGGGTAACATACCATTTTTAAACATAGTTGTGTCTCTCCTTTACTTTTTCATTTTCCTGTTACAGGTTTTTACGCTTTTTTCATTTTACCATCATTCCGGAAAGATTGCCACTTCATCCTGCAGCTTATCCGAAGTTTTTCATAAGCACTTTCCGCCCCTGTCTGATTTGACATTCTCCTGCCGTTATAGTATCTTGTGGATATCATAAAACTACGGTGCAGCTTATGTCCGGATGCTATCAAGCAGCTGCGCTATATGCAGGGGAGATAAAATTTGACGACCACCATATTGATACAATTGATCATTCTTTTGATTTTGCTTCTTTTGTCCGCCTTTTTCTCTTCGGCGGAAACAGCCCTTTCCGCTGCCAATCCGGTGCGGATCCGCGCTCTTTCCCAGGAGGGCAGCCGAAGCGCGGCGCGGCTTGAGAAAATCCTGTCCCAGCCGGGGAAAATGCTTTCCACCATTTTGATCGGAAATAACCTGGTGAACATTTCCATCACCTCCCTGGCCACCGCCATTACCATTCACCTTTTCGGCAGTGCGCTGGTAGGTGTCACCACCGGTATTTTAACGTTGCTGATCCTTCTGTTCGGTGAGATCATTCCCAAAACGGCTGCCAGACTCTATTCGGAAAAGTTAGCACTCGCTTACTCTTTTCCCATTGCTTTGCTGATGCTGATCCTGACGCCTGTGATTTTGCTCATCGACGGATTAAGCAAGGTTCTTTTGACCATTGTGGGAATGGATCCTGACAAGCGTCCTTCGGTAATGAGCGAAAAAGAGCTTCTTTCCTATGTGGATGCCAGCCATGAAGAGGGTGTCATCGAAACGGATGAAAAAGAGATGATCCAGAACGTGTTCGACCTGAACGATTCTCTGGCCAAGGATATCATGATCCCCAGGATCGACATGACCATGATCGAGGTGCACGCTTCCTACCATCAGCTCCAGTCTCTGTTTCAGGAAACCATGTATTCCAGGATCCCCGTTTACGAGGAGGACATGGAAAATATCATCGGCATCGTTACCCTGAAGGATTTTTTCCTGGTAAAAAAACCTGCGGATTTCAACATTCACAGCATCCTCAGGGAGCCCTATTATACCTATGAGACCAAGAAAACAGATGAGCTTCTCCACGAGATGCAGGAGACCAGCAATTCTCTGGCCATCGTCATCGATGAATACGGTTCTTCCATCGGTCTGATCACTTTGGAGGACCTGTTAGAGGAGATCGTGGGCGAGATCCATGATGAGTATGATGAGTCGGAAAATGAACTGATCCAGACTTTGGAAGACGGCACTTACCGTATTGCCGGTTCCGTGAAACTGGATGATGTGAATGATGCCCTGCACACCGATTTGGATTCGGAGCATTATGATTCCATCGGCGGACTGATGATCGAGCATTTGGACAGACTTCCCCACGCCGGCGAAAGCGTTGTACTGGATACCGGCTATCGTCTGAGTGCCGGAGAGATTGTGAAAAACAGGATCAAATTTGTGGATCTGGAGCTTCCTCCCTCTGTGGAGCCGGCCGAAGATGCCGAATCCGGAGACGGGGAGCAGATCAATGAAGCGCACATTGAAGAAGAGGCCTGATGGCCTCTTTTTTATCTGCATGCAACAGCTCCCGCATACTCCCCCGGCATGGCAATCTCTGTGGTCAGGATTCCGCTTTTTTCCCGCCAGTCGTCTTTTGTCAGTTCCGGCAGCATGGCAAAAATGCCCCGCCCGTCCAGCTTGGCGGCAGCCTCTTTATCACACCAAAGCTGCAAAAGATACCCTTCTGCCCTCTCGCTGCCCTCTCCCAGCAGCTGCTGATAGGTTTCAAACTCCTGTCCGGATAAAAACTTTCGGATCATACTGTCAGAAAAGTGCCTCTTTTTCTGGATATCAAGACCGATGGGGCTGTCTGATACTACGGCCGCAGCATAGTCTCCGGAGTGAGAAATGGTAAGGTAGGGAACCGCAAAAGGCTCATCCCCCCGGGCTTTCCCTTCTCCCTGAAAACAGGTTCTTCCGCTCTTTTCTGCCATCTCTTCCGGCAGATCAAAGCCTCCTGTCATCTTTTTTTCGCAGACTTCCATAAGCTGAGAGATCGTATACTCCAAGGCCAGCTTCCCCGGCCCTGCTGTCTCTGCTGACTCTTCTGTCTTTGCTGTTACAGCTCCATCCTTTATCAAGAGATCCTCCCGGCAGCTTTGCGCGTACGAAAAAAAGGCTTCCCGCAGCAGGAGGCCGGCGCAGATGCACCTGGCCTTATCCATTTCCTGCTTACAGGCATCCGCTTTCTTTTGCCGGAAAGCAGATGTCTGCCGGTAAGCCCTTTCATATTCCTTTTTCTCTGTCAGTGATTTGCAATTGCAGATCAGGATCTTTTGCATAATATTATCCGCCGCTAACTTTTGCGCTGGCCGGGATCACGTCCGGGGATCAGTTCTTCAGCGCTTCACGATAGAAGTCCACGAACTCTTCGTATCCCTCTCCCTCCAGCTGCTGCTTCTGGAATTTTTTGTTTTTGTTCATCCGGACCATCAGCACCTGCTCGCCGGCATCTCTTCTTTGCTGTGCCAGGGAAATAGCCTGGGCAAGCTTGTCTGTGGGAAGTCCCTTTTCCAGCAGGAACGCCACTTTTTTCTTCTCATCGGGGATCTTAAAGTCTTTGTCCAAAAGGATGGTGATGATGCGCTCAAATCCGATGGAAAAGCCGCAGGCCGGGGTATCATTCCCCGTAAAACGTCCCACCATCTTATCATATCTGCCGCCGCCGGCAACACTGGAGCCGAATTCCTTCATCTCGATCTCAAAGATCGTACCTGTATAATAGCCCATTCCACGCACCAGTGTGGGGTCAAACAGGATCTCAAATCCGTCGCTGCCTGCTGCCAGAACGCTCTCTTTAATCTGGGCAAGGCTTTCGCAAACGCCTTCCTCCAGGCTCTCTCCCAGTTTTTCTTTCAGATAGGCAAGGGGGTCTTCCGCCTTCTGCAGTCCGTCAAGAAGCCCAACATATGCGCTGACCGCTTCTTCGGAAAAACCGTCTTCCTTCAGCTCGCTTTCCACGCCCTCCAGGCCGATCTTGTCCATCTTATCCAGAGTGATGTAAACTCCGTCCAGTCTGTCTTCTTCAAAACCGCAGCTGATGGCCATGGCACGCAGGATCCTGCGTTCATTGATCCTTACGGTAAAATCGTTAAAGCCCAGTTTCTTTAAGGTAGAGGTGGTTGCCAGGATCAGCTCGATCTCCGCCAGGTTGGAAGGCTCTCCCAAAATGTCGATGTCGCACTGCATAAACTGTCTGAATCTGCCCTTCTGGGGCCTGTCAGCCCGGAATACATTACCCATCTGCAACGCCTTGAAAGGGCTGGGCAGTTCATTTGCATGATTGGCATAATATCTGGATAAAGGCAGGGTCAGATCATAGCGAAGACCGCTGTCCGCCAGATTATTTTCTTCCTTTGCACCTTCTCCCATCAATGCGGAGGAAAGCTTTTCTCCGCGCTTTAAGATCTTAAAGATGAGTTTCTCGTTCTCACCGCCCTGCTTGGAGGACAGATTTTCAATGCTCTCTACGCAAGGGGTTTCGATCTCGGTAAACCCGTATTTTTTATAGTTTTCTCTGATCACCTTCATGCACCAGGAACGGATCTCCATTTCTCTGGGCAGCACGTCCTTCATTCCGTTAACCGGCTTTTTGTTCAGTTTATTGCTCATATGCTTCCTTTCCGATCCTGCGCGGATCCTTTTTCATCATTCTAATCCTTATCAGGCACAGCTCATATTGTATCAGCCTGCTTGCGGCTTTGTAAAGAAGAACCGTTTAAAAAGCATTTCGGGCCGTCACGGGACGAGTCACAAAGCACTCCCCGTCAAAGCCTTCTGCGTTCAGCTTTTCTGCTGCGGCCTTTGCCGCTTCTTCCTGCGCAAAAATGCCGAAGACCGTGGGGCCGGAGCCGCTCATAAGAGAGCCCATGGCGCCGTATTCCAGCATCTGCTCTTTCAATTTTCCGATGCCGGGATTGGCCGCTGCCGTAACGTTTTCCAGCACGTTGCAAAGCCTGTCTGTGATCCCCGCAAGGTCTCCTGTTTCAAGCGCATTCAAAACACCCTTTGTATCGGGATGGGGATAACCGGACAGGGCATCCAGGGCCTTATACACGCCGCCTGTAGATACGCCCTCCCGGGGTTTTGCCAGCAAAATGAAACAGTCCGGGATATCCGCAAGGGGCGTCAGCTTTTCTCCGATGCCCTCTGCCAGGGCTGTTTTTCCCATAACACAGTAGGGAACATCCGCTCCCAGAGTAAGTCCCAGTTCCCGGATCCTTTCCTGCGATAAAGAAAGATCAAACAGTTCCGCCATTCCCGTCAGCGTTGCAGCGCAGTCCGTAGAACCTCCCGCAAGGCCCGCTGCCATGGGAATTCTTTTTTTCAGATCGATGGCAACCCCTTCTTTGATCCCGTACTCCTTCCGGATCAGATCCGCTGCCTTCCAGATCAGATTCCGCTCGTCGCACTCCAGGCCCGGAATATCGATACTAAGCCGGATCGCATCCTCCGGAATTCTGGAAAGCGTCAGGGTATCATGGAGGGAAACGCTTTGCATGACCATCTGTACCAGATGGTAACCGTCCTCGCGGATGCCCACCACATCCAGGGTTAAATTGATCTTGGCAAAAGCCTCTTTCGTTACTGTATCTTTCATTGTTCTACCTCAAATAATTCACGCTTGCGCAGGAGCATTTCATCTGTCCTGTCGATATAGCTTTGCAGCTCTTTTACATTTTCGCACCGGGTAATATGCACACCGTCCGCTTCTTCTTTTTGCACCTTCACCCGCTTAGAGATCCCTCCCGGACCGCAGGCGATCAGAGACTGCACCTCTTCCATGATCAAAATGTTATACAATCCAAACTTTCCTTCTTTGGCAAATCCCACATTTTCCTGATTGCCGCTCATATTTTTCTGGCGGTAGAGATAGTAAGGCAAAAGTCCCATTCTCTCTGCCGACTCCATGGCAAGTTCCATGGCATCGCTGCAGTCGCCGTTGACATAGATTCCTTCTTCCGTGATCTTTCTGTGCAGATCCGACCCTCTCTTAACCGCCAGGGAATGCACCGTCATGCTGTCCGGCCCTAAAGCTTCCACTTCGCTTAAGGTGCGGTGCACCTCACTGATCCCTTCCCCGGGAAGTCCCAGGATCAGATCCATATTAATATGGTCAAACCCTGCCTCTTTGGCAAGGGCAAAAGCCTGCTTTACTTCATCCGGTGTTCCTTTTCTTCCGATGAGCGCCAGGGTTTCCGGGTTCATGGTCTGGGGATTTACGGAGATCCGCTCCGCTCCCATTTCCTTTATCACCCGAAGCTTGTCTTTCGTGATGCTGTCGGCTCTTCCCGCTTCCACCGTATATTCCATTACCCCGGAAAGATCAAAGCTTTCCGCAATGGCTCCCATAAGGCGTTCCAGCTGATGCGCTGAAAGGGCCGTGGGCGTTCCGCCGCCGATATATACCGTATCCGGTCTGTTATGTGCCATCAGACCTGCGCTCTGTCTGATCTCTTCGATCATAGCCCCAAGGGCGGGCTCCACCAGATCTTTGCAGGCAGCTATGGGATTGGAGGTAAAAGAGCAATACAGGCATCTGGTGGGGCAAAAAGGTACACCCACATACAGACTGAATCCCTTTTCCGGATCCAGCCGCCGGATCAGCTTTTCCTCCCGGATAGCTATATCCGCAGCCAGCTTTGCTTTTTTCTCACTTACGTGATAACTGCTTTGATACCGCTCTGCGATGCTGCCGTGAAGGCTTGTTTCTTCCGCCTCTGTCTTCTGCTGCTGGTCTTTTTCCTCAATCCGGAGCCATCTTCTCCCCAGCTTGGTGGGCCGAACCCCCATAAGGGATCCCCAGGGCAGGCTTTTTTTTGTAAACTCACAAAGACATTCGTAGATAAAGTTCTTGAACTCTTCCTCCTGCCCTTTTCCTTCGCATGTTAAAGGGCAGGTTTTTTCAAATGTCTTTTCCCGTTCCCATGCAGAAAAAAGAGCCTCTCCTTTTTCCTCTCTTACGATCAGAAAATATAAGGGCTCATCTGCCTCTGCTTTCTCTGCGCTCCGCTCTTCCTTCTTCTTTTTCTCCTGCTCCTGCCCGCCTTCCTGCAAAAATCGGATGACGCAGCCGGGATAAAAGGATCGCAAAAGCGCATGGAAATAGGACTCCTGTATCGTTTGCCGATAAGTGATAATGATCTGTTTCATCTGTCTTTCTTACATCCCCGCAAAAGGATTGTACTTCTTCTCATGTCCGATGGTGGTACTTTCGCCGTGACCGGGATAAACCATCGTCTCATCCGGAAGGATAAACAGTTTTTCCCTTATGGACCGGATCAGCTGAGAGCTGCTTCCCGTAGGGAAATCCGTCCGTCCCACGGATTCTTCAAATAAGGTGTCTCCGCTGACCAGAAGGTTATCTTTTTCAAAGTAGTAGCAGCAGCTTCCCTGGGTATGTCCCGGGGTCAGGATCATTTTTGCTTCCAAACCTGCGCAGCTTACCACATCTCCGTCTTCAAGATACGTATCCGCCTGGGCCGTGACCGCTCTGCCGAACAGATCCGATACATTGGCATGTACATCCCCCATCAGCTCTTTTTCCGCTGCCGCCGCGTAAACCTTAGCGCCGGTCAGTTCCTTTAGTTTTGCAAGACCGTAAATATGATCAAAATGGCCATGGGTCAGACAGATGCCGGCTACGGTAAAGCCTGCATCCTGCAGTTTTTGGAAGATCACATCCCCGTGGGCTGCCGGATCAAAAAAGAGACACTCTCTTTCGCCTTCCCGGTATACAAAGTAACAATTGGTCATGGCGCCGCCCATTACAATGCGGCCGATCTTCAGCTTGGCCATTCAGCTCTTCTTCCTTTCTATGTCGATGACACTTTCCACTGCCCTGAGCCTGTCAATGATATTCTGCAGCTCTTCCTTGGAATGGATCTCAAAAGCGATCTCCATGGAGGCAATTCCCTGTTTGCTGACTCTGGTATTCAGCGCCCTGATATCGATCTCCTTTTCCGTCAGGGTTCTGGAAATATCAGCCAAGAATCCGCTTCTGTTATTAGCGTGGATGATGATCTCTACCAGATAGTTGCCGGTGCCTTCCAGAGACTCTTCCTGCCACTCCGCGTCAATGAGGCGGCTCCTTTCGATCTCAGGCAGGGAAATGATATTCATACAGTCGGTTCTGTGAATGGAAATCCCCCGTCCTCTGGTGACAAAGCCGATGATCTCGTCTCCCGGCACCGGAGAACAGCATTTGGAAAAACGCACGGATACATCTGTGATTCCCTTTACCACAATACCCTTGGAGCTGCCGCCGGATTTGGGATACATCCGTTTGGAAGCCTGCTGGTTGTTTTCCTCGATCTCTTTTAAGATCTGGGCATCGGAGATTTCCTTGGCATGCTCTTTTTCATAGAGCTCATTCATCTTATTGATGATCTGCCCTTCCTTCAGACCTCCGTGACCCAAAGCGGCCAGTACGGACTCCCAGTCCTTAAAGCCGTATTTGTGCATGACATGCTCCATATACTCCGGACGCATGACATTGACCTGGTTGATCCCTTTTGTCTTGCAATAATCCAGCAAAAGCTCCCGGCCTTTGATGATATTCTCTTCTTTTCTCTCGTTTTTAAACCACTGGTTGATCTTGTTGCGGGCCTGGGTGGATTTCACCACGGAAAGCCAGTCAAGACTGGGCCCTTTGGAGTTCTGACTGGTGACGATCTCGATCCTGTCACCGTTTTTGATCTCGTAATCAATGGTGACCAGCTTGCCGTTTACTCTGGCGCCGATCATTTTATTCCCCACCGCCGAATGGATGGCATAGGCAAAGTCAATGGGGGTAGAGCCTGCCGGCAGGTTCTTCACATCTCCCGTGGGGGTAAAGCAGTAAACGCTGTCGGAAAACAGCTCCAGATCGCTTTTTAAAAGCTGGAGATACTGTTTGTTATCCGAGGTGTCCTGCTGCCACTCCAGAATCTGCTTCAGCCAGGAAAGCTTCTCTTCTTCTGTTGCGCTGTTAGAGGAGACTTTTTCCCCGTTGGCGATCCGTTTGTATTTCCAGTGGGCTGCAATACCGTACTCTGCGGTTCTGTGCATCTCGTAGGTACGGATCTGAATTTCGAAGGGCTGTCCTGAGGAACCGATGACAGTGGTATGAAGGGACTGATACATGTTGGCTTTGGGCATGGCGATGTAATCCTTGAAGCGCCCGGGAATGGGCTTGTACATCTTGTGAATCTCTCCCAAGGCCGCATAGCAGTCCTTTACGGAATTGACAATGATGCGGATGGCGAACAGATCATAGATCTGGTCTATGGTCTTGTTCTGATTCTTCATCTTTTTATAGATACTGTAAAAATGCTT
>JAIKWF010000104.1 GCA_024685005.1 Lachnospiraceae bacterium | reverse complement strand
TTCAAAAGCTCTGTTTCCGATCTGTTGCAAAGCACCGGAGAATTGAATGTCTTTTAAAGCAGTACAGCCGCTAAAGGCCCCGGCTCCGATCGACGTCACATCATATGAAATCGTTACGCTTTCGATCCTTGTGTTGTCTTTCAGCGCTTCATCTCCGATCTGCGTAACTTTCTTTCCATCGTATGTTTCCGGGACGAACAGATCGACAGCATTCCCGTTATACTTACAAAGTTTCACCGTCCCGTCCGGCAAATCTGACGTGTCCCATTCTCCCAGGAAGGTTATGCCATTATCTTTTGCATACTGATGCGCTGCAGTGCCTTCCTTACCCACAATGGCGATTTCTTCATACTTTGTCTGCCACTTACTGTCATTGAGCCACTCCTCCTCTGTGTATTCAGACAGACTTCCTTCATGGCCGCTCGGTCCGAATACTTTGTAACCGTATGCAAATCTGCCGATGTTTGTAACGCTGTCAGGGATGTATAATCTCTTAAGCGACGGACAGTTCGCCACTGCCAGCATATCGATACTCGTGACGGTATCGGGGATTACGATCTCTTCGAGAGAATGCGTGCCGGCAAAGGCAGCAACAGGCAGCCCGGTATATCCTTTTTCCAATACGATTTTTTTCAGGTTCGGACATCCAACAAATGGCCCTTCATATATAATCTCCGGATACAGCTCTCTTTTTCCGATGATTGTTGTCCCCTTCGGAAGCGCGATCTCTTTTAGGGCTGTGCTTCTTATGGAGTCGCCTACGAGGGTTACTCCGTCAGGGAGGTAGATACTTTCAAGATTGCGAGAGTACAGACGTTCAATCATTGTTACGGATTTCGGGATCGTCATAGAGCGGGCCAATGATGCATCGGAATAACAATCGACCACTTTTACAGGAATACCGTTGATCGTTTCAGGGATTCCGTCAAACCAGGCATTCCCTCTGTTACGCGTAATCTTATAATAGTTTCCTTCACTGTTGAATTCATACACAAAGGTATCTACCGTATCAAAACCGTTCTTTGTTGCATATTGATCTGCGGCAGTTCCCCGAATGATCCATAATCTGTTATATTCATTTCTCACCGGATTCCCATTATCGTCGATAAATCCGAGTGCATAGTCTCCAATGGAAGTGACGGTACAGGGAATGGAAAAGCCATTTAATATTTTTTTACAATTATAAAATGCCTTTTCTCCGATCTCTTCGAGTCCATAGGGCAAATAGGCAACGGAAAGACACGGTACAGATTCAAAGGCCCTGTCCCCGATCTTTTTACAATATTGAGGAAGTACTACGCTTAAGAGTCCCTGATTTTTTGCAAATGCACTGCTTGCGATGGATGAGACTTTCTTTCCATCCACCTCAGAGGGCAGGATAAGATCCGAGACATAGCCCGCAGATCCCGTAACACAGAGTGTTCCGTCTCCTTCTTCTTCAAAACTGTATTGCTGTTCAAATACAAAGCCGTTTCCCTCTGCATACTTTTGTGCTGCAGATCCGGGGATACCAATGATCTTGAAATCCTGTATCATATGATCATAATTGTCGTATCCGAGAGCATGATATCCGATAGACTCCACCGACTCCGGTATCAATACGACTTTCAGTTTATTACAGCTTGCAAAAGCTTCCTCCTCAATTTCCTTGACAGTATAGGGAATGGATACATTCACCAGATTGGCAGAGTTGTAAAAAGCTCTTTTGCTGATCACTTTAGTGCTCGGTCTGATCATAACGGTTGAAAAGGTACAGTTTTCAAACGCCTTTTCTCCGATCTCTTCCACGTAATCTGAAGTATCAAATTCGGACAAGATCTCGAGGGCGTCTTTTGGTACACCGTAAGAATTCTGGTTCCCGTTATATTTCGTGGCATCAAATGATGTGATCTTATAAAACTCACTTGCGTCTTCATTAGCTATTCTCACGTAGGTAAAGCCGTTTTTTTCTACCGTTTTTTCCTCCGGATCTGCCGCCTTTACATGCACTGTGTAAAAAAGTGTGATGATCAATGACGCAAGCAGAGAAAGCTGCATCCGTCTCCATCTTTGTGTAGCCTTTGACCGATTCTCTTTTCTCATTCTATGTTCCTTTCTTTTTAGCTTTTCCGATATTACTGATTCATTATGATTAAATATAACAAATAAAAAAACGCAATATTACATTTTTGTGGAATTTTATGTTTTTTTTGCCAAATTGATGCTACACTGTAATACATGGATAAGCAAAGAAACAAAAGAAATTATACAGTAGAGATCTGGCGTATCGTATATGCTGCAGTGATCCTGGGATTCCATTATTTTTCCAAACATGAAATGCAGCCCTTTCACGCAGGCTATCTGGGCGTGGAGTTTTTCTTTCTCCTGAGCGGCTACGGGCTTTTTGTAATGCATGATAATATGAAGCTCCCGGATTATCCGAAGTTCGCCCTGTCGCGTCTTTTGAGGCTGTATCCACTGTATCTTGCGAGCATGTTTTTCATGCTCCTTGTAAAGCTGTTTACCCATCAGCAGACCATAGCACAATTGCCGGGCTATATCAAAAGCTGCCTTGCGGAGTTTTTCATGCTGCAATGCGGTCCTTTGGGAAACGAAGTGATGATCGCGGCTAACTGGTATGTGGCTGTACTGTTTTGGGGTTCCCTTGTATGGATGCTTCTTATGCTGATTTTCAAAAAAATATTTTCCGGGAATCTAATCGCCTCTCTGATGGGACTTATCACGGCGTTTGGAATCTATGGATACTATTTTGTTAAGATCGGTAAGATCGATGTGATCTTTTCTTATTATGCCTTTTTGCGGGGACTGGCCGGACTGGGGCTGGGGATTTTTATGGCGTATCTTTCAAATTTGTTTTCCGGTATACAGACGAAATCGCCTAAGAATAGCCGGATTTTGTTTGCAGCGGCTAACTTTGTACTGCTTGCTGTCGTTGTCTATACTAACTTCGGCCACAGGAGCAAATGGGATTTTCTCATCATCTCCTGCTTTTTTGTTTGTCTGCTGATCTTATTTTCTCTTCCGGATCCCGTTCCGGAATCTGCGCAAAAGTACATCAAAAAACCGGCATCCGCAACGTACCCTGTGTACCTGTTCCAGATGCCGGTGATTGAGCTTATGCTGTATTTTCATATCTGATCAAATCTGATCCTACAGCCTGCAGCTTAGTATTTCTTCAGTTTAACCTTCTTTGTCAGATAAAATTACAAACCAAGTTTGATCTTTTCTGCTTCGTACTCTTCCCGTGTCAAAATACCACTGGTCAACAGGGTATTCAGCTTGTTCATGCGATCCTGCTGAACCGGATCCAAAGGTACCGGTGCGGGCGCAGGTGCCGGCGCAGGCGCGGGTGCTGTATAAGCAGGAGCCGGTGCAGTGTAAGCTGCTGCAGCAACCGCAGCGGTAGGAAGCGGTGCTGTATAAGCCGGCGCAGGTGTGGGAATCTCATACACGGGCGCAGTTGCAGGCGCAGCAATCTTATTGGCCTTTGCCTTTTCAAGCGCATTCCGAACGCCACCCACATCATCCAGCTGCGGATAGATCAGATACCGCTCAATTCCCCCGGGAACCTTGATATGAATATAAGGTGCCGGCTTGCCGTTGTAGGTTGTCTCACCCATTTCCTCCACAGCGCCGATCCAATGATTGAAATTATCGACTTTGGCGTTCATTCCGTTTGCATAGGGACTAACTACGGATACGCCGCTGATCCTTGCATTTGTTATACTGACACGAAGCTCTTCTTTCTTTCTGCCAAGCAGTCCCTCTTTATACTGATATTCTCTGTTGTAAAATCCCTGTTCATCTCTGACACAGGAGTTGCAAACCTCTCCTACTGAATCTCTACCACATACAAAACATTTCATGACGACGACCTCCTTGTTGCCAACCTCCATGTCAACAACCTTTGTTACTTTTAAAACCTAAAAATCATAATCACTCTTCGGACTCATGCACAGTCTCATAAACCGCGATCCTGGATGCATCCATTTCCGGCATTCCGATAAAAATACCGCCGTAGGAAAAAGTATCCTCTTCTTTGATGATCCGGACGATTTCGATGAATGCATGAAGTACTTCCTTCGTCCAAATTGTCAGATAGCCTTCATATACGGCACCGATCTCCAGGGGCTTATCACAGTTAAAACCCACACCTGTTTTGGATACATCGATCACTTCAATGGCGATCTCTTCCGAAGATCCGCTTCCGTCGGAAAGCCGTTTCATAACAAGCTTTGATTCCAAACCGATACGTTTACTTTTTCTTCTTTCATCCATAGCAACACCCCGATTCCATCATTTTATGTAGACTACTATGAATATTCTATCAAATGGACCGGTTTTTTACAAGTCGATTGAAAAAAATGCCATTCTGATTGTGAATCTTACAGGATCACCATGGCATCCCCAAAGGAAAAGAACCGGTATTTCTCTTTTACTGCTTCTTTGTAGGCGTTAAGCACGTGATCTCTTCCTGCCAGAGCACTTACAAGCATGACCAAAGTGGATTCCGGCAGATGAAAATTAGTGATCAGGCCGTCCAAAACGGAAAACTCATATCCGGGATAAATAAAAATATCCGTATCTCCGCTTCCGGCCACCACTTCTTTCCGGTCTCCCGCCATAGCGGTGCTGTTTCGGGCTGCGCTTTCCAAGGTCCGGCAGCTGGTGGTCCCCACGCAGATCACTTTTTTATGATTTCTGTGGGTTTCGTTGATCAGATTGGCGGCTTCCTTTGTTACTTCATACCATTCCGTATGCATATGATGATCCAGAATATTTTCTTCTTTCACCGGGCGGAAGGTTCCCAGGCCTACATGAAGGGTTACATAGCAAAGCTTTACGCCCATTTCTTCAATCTGCTGCAAAAGCTCCGGCGTAAAGTGCAATCCGGCGGTGGGTGCCGCCGCACTTCCGTCATATTTGGCATATACGGTCTGATATCTGCTTTGATCTGCAAGCTTTTCCGTAATATAGGGAGGCAGGGGCATTTCGCCCAATTGATCCAATACCGCTTCAAAGGTGCCTTCGCAGCTGAAACGGATCAGTCTGTTGCCTTCATCGACGATTTCCAGAACTTCGCCCCGAAGCAGCCCTTCGCCAAAGTTCAGTTTCATTCCCGGTCTTGCTTTTTTCCCGGGCTTTACCAGTGCTTCCCAGACCATCAGCTCTCTGCGGCGCAAAAGAAGAACTTCCACCACGCCGCCGGTATCTTCTCTTTTTCCGTAAAGTCTGGCGGGGATCACTTTTGTATTGTTCAGTACAAGGCAATCACCTTTGGAAAGGAACCGGCAAATGTCGCGAAAATGCAAATGCTCCGTCTGTCCGGATTCTTTATTCAGATACAGCAGCCGGGAGCTGCTGCGATCCTCCAAAGGGTGCTGCGCGATCAGCTCCTTGGGAAGATCGTAGTAATAATCGGATTTTTTTAATAAGGTCTGTTTTTCCTGACTCATTGAATGCTCCGCAGTTATGCTCTCAGTTCAATGCCTATGGATTCAAGACCGTTTAAGATCTTCTTCATGGCACCGGAGACGTCTTTTTCTTCCAGAGTTTTTTCCTTATCACGGAAGGATAAAGAATAAGCTACGGATTTGAAGCCTTCCTTGATCTGGTCGCCTTCGTAAACATCAAAGAGTTTCAGTTCCTCAAGCAGCTTGCCGCCGCGCTGGCAGATCATCTCTTCGATATTGCCTACGCAGACATCCTTGGGTACCACCATGGAAAGGTCTCTGGTAACCGCAGGGAATTTGGCAATGCCTTCGTACTTGCGGTCAAAGGTGACAAAAGGAAGTACCACCGGCAGATCGATGACTGCCACATAGGCTCTTGTGCCGATATCATAGGCATCGCAAACCATGGGATGTACTTCACCGATATAACCGAATACAGCGTCCTTGCAGCGAATATCAGCCTGTCTTCCCGGATGCAGGAATGGCTTTTTATTCGAAGGATCGTATTTACGGGATGCGGTAATTCCCAGCTCGTCAAAAAGCTGCTCCAGTACGCCCTTTAAGGTGAAGAAATCGCCTTCGCCGTACATACCAAGAGTAAAGGTACTTCTCTCATCGGGAAGCTCCGTAAGAGGAAGGGCCTTGGGACGATATACATTGGCGATCTCGAACAGTCTTACGTCTTTGTTTCTTCTGTTGTAATTGGTTGAAAGGGAGGACAGGATTCCATTTAAGGAAGTGGTTCGCATAATGGAAAAATCCTCACCCAGCGGATTGGAGATCTTAATGGCGCTGCGAAGCGCATCTCCCTCCGGGATCAAAAGCTTGTCAAATACTTTGGGGCTCTCGAAGGAATAGCACATTCCCTGAGAAAAGCCGTAGTACATGGCAACCCGGCTTGCGATCTTTTCAACTTCCAGCTTGAAGGGGAGCTTACCTGTGGTTGCTTCTCCCTTGGGCAGTGTCTGGGGGATCTTGTCATATCCGAAGAATCTTGCTACTTCTTCTGCCAGATCGGCTTTGCCCAGCAGATCCTGTCTGAAGGAAGGCATTGTAAGCATATTGGTGCTTTCATCGTAAGCGATCTCTAACTTTTTAAAGATGGAAAGCATGGTATCTTTATCGATATCAGTTCCCAGCAGACCGTTATAGAAATCGGGCTCAAAGGGAAGAGTTACAAGGGGCTTGATGGGCTCCTTTACATCGATCATACCGCTTACGACCTCACCGCAGCCCAGCTCTTCGATCAGCTGGCAGGCACGATTGATGGCCGCCTCTGCATTGTTAGGGTCAAGACCTTTTTCGAACTTACCGGAAGCATCGGAACGGATACCGATCCGCTTTGCGGATTTTCTGATATTGACACCGTTAAAGGTGGCTGCTTCGAATAAAACGTTTTTCACATCATCGGTGATCTTGGAATTCTCGCCGCCCATGATACCTGCGATACCGATTTCTTTTTCCGCATCACAGATCATCAATACTTCGGAATCGAGGGTGCGCATCTGTCCGTCAAGGGTCTGGAACTGCTCGCCGTCTTTGCCTCTTCTGACAATGATCTTATGACCTGCAACCGTATCAAGGTCAAAGGCGTGCATGGGCTGTCCGTACTCTTCCATTATGAAGTTGGTGATATCCACAAGGTTATTAATGGGACGGATTCCGCTGGAAGCAAGTGCTCTCTGCATCCACTGGGGACTGGGAGCGATCTTGATGTTCTTCACAACCCTTGCACAGTATCTGGGGCAAAGATCGGGATCCTGTACCTCAACGGAAACGTAATCCTCTACCTTCTCGCCGTTGCCGGTTTCATTCACAACAGGGGGAACGAAGTCTACGCCAAAGGTTGCCGCGGCTTCCCTGGCAATACCGGTGATGCTGTAGCAGTCTACTCTGTTGGAGGTAACCTCAAATTCAAAGGAGGTATCGTGGAGTCCTAACACTTCCACTGCATCTTCTCCTACTTTTGTATCTTCCGGGAAAATGTAAATGCCGTCTTCCGGTGCTTCCGGATACATGTTCCGATCGGAACCGAGTTCTTCGATGGAGCACATCATACCGAAACTTTCCACGCCGCGGAGCTTTCCGGCTTTGATGGCAATACCGTCTTCCGGCAAGGGTGAACCGTCATGTCCGCCGGCTACTTTACCGCCGTCTAATACAACGGGAACTTTGTCACCTTCTTTTACATTGGGTGCGCCGGTAACGATCTGGATCGTTTCGCTTCCTACATTTACCTGGCATACAATGAGTTTGTCCGCATCGGGATGTTTTTCGATCTTCTCGATCTGACCTACCACGATCTTCTCAAGATTGCGATCCATGGCATGATATCCTTCGCATTTTGTTCCGGAGAGTGTCATGCCGTCCATGAATTCCTGATCTGTCACATTCAGATCGGGAACATATTTTTTAAGCCAATTTTTTGCTGCATTCATATCTGTGACCTTCCTTTTTGATCGTTTGGATTAAATATTCAAAATACTCGCAAACCCGCGGCTTCGCCGCTTACTGTCTGCTACGCTTCGTGATGTTTGTACGTGAGCACTCGCAAACCCGCGGCTTCGCCGCTCATTGTCTGCTTCGCAGACGGTTTGCTCGTTAAACGCTCGAAAAAAACAAATGTCGCTTCGCGCCGCTTGTTTTTTTCTTCGCTGTTAAAACTGCCTGAGAAATCTCACATCATTCTCGTAGAGGAGGCGCAGGTCGTCGATCTCGTATTTCAAGAGGGCGATTCGCTCAAGACCCACACCGAAGGCAAATCCGGTATATTCGTTGGGGTCAATGTTGCTCATTTCCAATACGTGGGGATGCACCATACCGCAACCGAGAATCTCGATCCAGCCTTCACCTTTACAGAAGCGGCAGCCTTTTCCGCCGCATTTAAAACAGGAAACATCCATTTCTGCGGAGGGCTCGGTAAAGGGAAAGTGATGGGGTCTGAATTTCACCTTTGTATCTTCTCCAAAGAGCTCTTTTGCAAAGACAGCCAGGGTTCCTTTCAGATCGGCAAAGGTAATGTGCTTATCAATGACAAGACCTTCGATCTGATGGAAGGAAGGAGAATGGGTAGCATCCACTTCGTCTGCACGGAACACTCTTCCGGGTGCGATCATACGGATGGGAAGCTTTCCCTTTTCCATCTCATGGACCTGGGTTGAAGAGGTCTGGGTACGAAGGAGAATATCGCCGCTGATGTAGAAGGTATCCTGCTCATCTTTTGCGGGATGATCTGCGGGGATGTTCAAAGCTTCGAAATTGTAATAGTCTTTCTCGATCTCAGGACCTTCCACAACTTCATAGCCCATGCCGATAAAGATCTTTTCCACCTCTTCCAGCGCCCTGGTATTAGGATGCATATTTCCTACCTTCATGGACTTTGCAGGCAGGGTAACATCGATGGTTTCCTTGGAAAGTCTTGCCTCTAAGACAATGGCTTCCATTTTCTTTTTGGCATCTTCCAGAACCTTTTCGATCTCACTTCTGGTCTCATTTACCAGCTGACCGATCTTGGGTCTGTCTTCCGGTGAAACATCCTTCATGCCTTTGAGCAGTTCTGTCAGGGCGCCTTTTTTACCCAGCTGGCTGACTCTTACTTCATTGAGCTGTTCAAGGGTTTTGCTTTCCCTGATCTGACGAAGGGCCTCTTCTTTTATTTGGTTTAGCTTGTCTTTCATTACGTATCTCCTTTCAGATACCATTTCGTTTATTTTTTGATCCTGATGTTGGTGATGGCACATTGATCACCGGTAAGGGCGGCATAAATCTCCTGGTGTCCGTCCAATATGGTCAGGATGCTTTTAACGGTTATGCCCAGATTCTGGGTAAACGATGTTATCACATTACCTTTTCTGGAGAAGGTGATCTTACAGTCGATTCCTTCCTTGTTCTTCTTTCGCCAGACATCCCATCCTTCGAATTCCTCGGAAAAATAGATGCTCATCTTATTCTCGGCGAAGTCCTCAGGCTCCCAGTTTTCACCGTCCAGACGGATCAGGGCGTATTCTCTGTAGCCCGGACCGTTTATCTGCTTATCATCTGAATAGAACAGATCCACGTAGGCACAATGCCATACCAGTCTGGCCGTGGGAAGAGACGTAGAATGGAAGGAAATCTCCATACCGTCTGTAACAGGAATGCCTTCCGTTGCGGCATATCGGTATCCGTCCACCTGAATGTTCGGGATATCCCCCGAAGGACCGTTGATAAAACTAATCTTTTCGGCGATCCTTTGGATGTGATCCGGGCCAACCGGAGTCTCTTCTTTTCTTACGGAAATATCCTTCAGGATGCACTGCTCTCCCGTCAGGCCGATATAAGCAAATCTGGTGCTGTCGGGAAGAGCAATGGTAACTTCCACGATCTTAACATCATCTTTGATATGGATCAGCAGATGATCTTCGAATTTTACCGCATCGATCTCAAAGTGGGTGATCTTACCTGCTTCCTGTTTTTTCTTTTTCTCCGTCAGCGGATTGCCCTGCAGATCCGTAATATTGGTATGCACCTTTCTGGCACCACTGATGGTTGTTTTGCCGTCAAACTCGATCTGGCCGTATTCAAAATAAACCAGGTCTTTTTTCTTCCTCGGGTCATCGTAGTAATGGCCGTCAAGGGAGTCAAAGAGGATTATAATGGGCCGGCCGTGGAAACCGTTGTGACCGGACATTTCCTCACTGTTTAGACTGATATGTGTAATATTGGGCGTCAGTACGATACCGTCGGAAACTTCGGCTGCAAAAAAGCTGCATGCGATCTCTCCGTTTCCTGCCAGTTTGTCTTTCTCATCCTGCTCTTTCATCCGATATTCCGGATCCATATCGATGAGATATTGCATGATCTTGGCAAACTTGGGATCAAACTGGGTACCGCTTCCTTTGATAAACTCTTCTCTTGCTTTATGCTGTGGTATAGGGTCCCTGTAGCTTCGCTTTGAGGTCATGGCATCGTAGGCATCCGCCACAGCAATGATCCTGGCGATTTCCGGAATATCATCCCCTTTCAGCCTGTCGGGATAACCTTTTCCGTCATACCGTTCATGATGATAATGCGCCCCGATACTCAGATAAGGGGATTCACTGATCTTGGAAAGGATCTGCATGCCGATGACGGGATGCTGCCGGATGGCTTCAAATTCCTCGTCAGTCAGCTTTCCTTCTTTATTAATGATCTGATCGGGAATACCGATCTTGCCCACATCGTGAAGCAGTGCCGCATAATAGATCTCATCGCACTCTTCTTCGCTTTTTTCCAAAGCTTGGGCGATCATTTTCGAATACATGGCGACTCGGTTGGAGTGGCCGTGGGTGTATTTGTCCTTCGCATCGATGGCATTGGCCAGTGCCTGGGTCGTCTGTTCGAAAAGCCTCTGCATTTCAAGCTGTTCCTGCTTGTAATACTCAACCTCCAAACGACTGGCCCGTTCCACGGCATTATTCAGATCCAGAAGGGCAAAAACATAAACCACGACTGCCATGCCGACCACGGAAATGTCCATGAGTGAAAGGCCGTATAAAAAGAGCTGCATAAGTGAAGCCACGGAAGGCACGATGGAAAAAAGAAGCAGCGATATAAAAATCTGCTTTTGAATGTGTCTTCTGTACTTTATGACGCACGCAAACAGAAAGACCGTCGCCATCAACGGCAGGATATAACAGACCCAAAAGCTGTCAGCTCTCTGATAACAGTTATTTTCATCGATATAGTAAAAAAAGCCGGTAAAAATATTTATGATCAAGAGGATCGCCGAAAGCACGCAAAGGCCGCTGCTTACATATATTGCAGGGGGCTTTTTTTCCATTTCGCCGTCTGTGCGATACAGATTCCCAAGATACTGGCAAAACCAGAAGATCAGGGAATACAGCATGAAAAAGACGGTAAAATTGCAGATCCTGACCATATAGTAACCGGTCGTTGACAGATCGCCGCGATACATATAGCAAAATCTGTCCGCAAAAAGCATCAGTGCTGCACTGATCTGCATTCCGCATAACGCATATTTCCTGCGTGGATGAAGGGATTTTGTCATCAGAGACAAAAAAGCAGTAAAAACGCAGATCGCACCGAGGATCAGCATTATATTCAGTTGATGATCCTGAAGCCATGTCACCATATCTCATCCTCAAGACACAACGAAAAAGCAGGCCCGTCTCCTGCACATGCAATGCTTATTTTAACACATTAAACAGCTTCATGCAATTTGAAAGAAGGGCCAAATCACGATTTTTCGTTCTTTCGCTCTTTTCTGCGCTCTCTTCTCCTTGCACCGAAGGTTTGAAAGGCCTCAAACAGAAAGACATTGAATCCCGCACCCAACAGGATCATGTAAAAGATGGCATACATCCAGATCATGGCGATCACCACGGTGGTCAGACTTCCATAGGTGGTTGTCAGAGAAAAATGATTGATATATACGGAAAATGCCCAGGAAATAAAATACCAGGAACAGGCCGTAAAAAAAGCCCCGGGAAGTTCCCAGTGAAACCTGTTCTTTACGTTGGGTAAATAGGTGAAAACCGCAGTAAAGATGGCCGTCAGAAGCATGATCACAAAAATAAACCGCACCGATACCAGATACTCAAAAACAATCCTGATATTGGGGAATCTGGCTACTGCCAGATCCCTGATGCGGTAAGCAAAAACCACTCCTACTAAAAGGAGAAGGATCATGCAAAGAAACGCCACCGTATAGATGGTGGCCCGAAGACGTAAAATGAAATAGTTTCTTCGCTCTTCCACTTCATAGATCACATTCAGGCCGCGAAGCAGGGCCAATGTACCTTTTGCAGCTGACCACAGTGTAATGATCAGTGTTACGGGCAGTACTGCCATGGAAGCCGAATACAGATCCGATACGATCTCTTCAATGATAGAATACATGCTGGCGGGTAGAAAGGAAGAAACCACATCCAAGACCTGATTTTGCGTAAGGTGTGTATAGGGAAGCACCGAAAGCAGTGCCATGATCATGGGGAACAGAGAAAGAAACGTAAAAAAAGCGGTGCTGCTTGCATAGGCACCGATATGATCGTCATTCATTTTATTTAAAAATCTAATCCAAATACGATACAGCCTGGAATTCATCACCAAACTCCTCAAGCCGAAAAACCGTCATATGAAACCCCTGAACAAAGGCTCCCATACTTTGACTCCTAGCACGCACGCCAGGTGGGTAACCGCAGCCAATGCTTCTGCCGTCCTCTGACCCGTAGGTAAGGCGTGACATCCGCATGGAAATATAGGAATCCCGTTTCAAGTAATTGTAGGTTCAAAATAATGAGAAACCAATATTCAGGTTAGTTTCATTATACCCGAAAAAAACGGATATGACAAGACGCAAGCGCGATCTTCGCCGCGCCCCTGCGTTTACATTCTCTCGCTCACATAGGTGGAAACACGGTTTTGAATATAGCCCGCCGTTTCATCTACGCTCCTTTTCCCTTTGAAATAAGCGTCCGCTTCTTCCTGAATGATATTTATGACATCATCATCCACGCTGATCGTCTTGGTCGTACGCATGATCAGATCACGATACAGCTTTTCCTCCTCAGCATTCAGCGGGGCAGTATTAACTTCGCCACCATCGAATCCAAAGGTGCCCTTCATAGGCTCTATATGATGACCGAATTCATCCGTATAAGGCTCTGTCGCCGTGTGACTTTTCATAAACATTTCAAACGCTTCTTTATTGGTAGGATTGCTGATAATATAGCCATCACAGGCCTGTAATTCTTTTGTCAGGAAGGTACGGATAAATTCCCAGGCTCCTTCCTTTTCCTTTGATTTTGCATAGATTCCGATCTGATTATTGAAGCTGATATAGGATCCGTTTTTATCTTCGCAAGGATAGCCAATGTATGTTGCGTCAGAGCCGCAAGCCTTTTTGAATTCCTGAATAAACTCCATACGTGCATAGCCGTCCCAGAACAGTACTGTTCCGTTCTGAAATCCCAAAAGCAGATTCTCTTCTTCCACACCATGACCCGCTCTTTCGTCATCGGTACCGGTATTGGCAGCCTCGAGCATTTGCTTGAACTCATCGCTGTCAAATCTGCATTCTCCCGTATCCCAGTTCACATAGTCATTCATGCAGGAATAAAGGAAATTATTCAGCATACTTGCTTTATCTCCGCTTTGGAAAGGCCTTACGTTTTCTCCTTTCTCAGATAGCAGATCCCGAAACTCTTTAAATGTCCAGCCGTTTTTGTCTCCAACGTCTTTCTTTGACGCAAGAAGCGTCCTTACACTAAACCAGGAAGATACAAAATAGAGTTTCCCATCGATCTCCATTGCCTTTTCCACCGAAGGCAGCAGATCCTCTTTGCTGATCTCCTGATCCTTTTCCATATAAGGCGTAAGGTCTTCGAGTACGCCCTGCCTAGCATACTGGGTCAGCGGAACACCTGACAGGTCGATGATATCCGGTCCGTCGCCTGCCATTACATCTGCGATCATCTTTGTCTCGGGATCTTCTTCGCTGCTATAGTCCCTGAATTCTATGGTATATCTGTCATTTTCTTTATTGAATTTCATAGCGGCATTTTTGACTTCATCCACGATTCCCCACATGGCACCGAAAGTTATAACAGTTTTGCTCTGTGCCTTTTGTTCATCCGCCATTTTATAGATCATCAAGGAAGCTTCCGGCCCATTCCAGGCTGTTCCGACCATTGTGTTTTCATCGATGGGGACGATACCGAAGGCGTTATCGGGATTTATCTGTGAACCCATATAATCAAGAACCAATGCGGATGCTTCATGTTCAAGAGAATATCCGTAAACGCCGCGTTCTGTTGCAAAATAGAAGTCATAGCTACCGCATCCGTCCTGAAACGTATCTGTTCCGAAATTATACATCTGATCTATTTTGTAGGATTTGCCGAATTGTTTTTTATCAACGTCCAATTCTTTAATACAGTTGGTTGCATCGTTCAAGATACCACAAATAACTTTTCCATCAGGGGTACCGGCAATGCCATTGACCATACCGTCGTCACTCCTGATTTCCGCAACTTTTTTAAACTTTTTGTCAAGAATATAAACCGTTCTTTCGGCAAGAACTATATAATTTCCTTTTTGATCCGCAAAAAAATCCGTAATATATGTTTCCTGACTGTTTTCGATCACATTCGAAATCTCTGTGCGTTCTTTTACGTCGCCGCTTTTATCGATCCTGGTAATATAATAATGTACATCACTCATGTCAATGTCGGAACTTATGGAAAAGAGAAGGTAGTTACCATCAGGATCAGGCAACAGTTTTTGAAAGAATTCATCTTTGCTTTCCGAAGCAGGCGAGCATATCTCGGTAATATCGCTTCCATCCCTGTTCATGGAATACACGCGCGCGATCCCGCCATCATTGACGCCATCTTCCTGCAAGCCCTCTTCCTGATCATTTTCATCCGGATATTCTGTTGCCAGAAAAATAATCTTATCTCCATCGGCGACAAAAGAATAGCCATACCCTTTCACCGCCTCGCCCCCTAAGTCTTCTCCTTCATATATGCAGCTGCCTTTTCCGAAATTATCATTGACGGATTTTTCCGATTTATTTTCAGCGTGCTCTTTCTGTTCCGCACCGCAAGCCGAAAGAGAAAAAGCGAGTACCGCAATCATCCCCAATGCTAAGGTTTTTTTCCAAAATGCTCTTTTCATATAACCTCTCCTTTATACCCTTTCGATAAATGTTTTTTGACTATCAGAAGTATAACATACCAGTCATCGGAAATAGCCCTGTAAAAGGATTCTTAAGACAAACTTATGAAAATATAAAAACCAAAAGGCGAAGGGAGCCGCGCGACTCTCTTCGCCTTGGAAAACCGGTTTTGTTGTATTCCCGCATGCCCGGAATACGTTTTTGTTCATCACGATCTTTCACATCGGAACGTCTTGGAATACATATTAACCAAGTCTGTAAAAGAGGTGAGTTTGCATCGGGGATGCCTTCGTCAGCACCCGTTTGCGGGTAACAATATATATGAGAAGCGAAAGAACCTCAACGCTCTCCGTCTGGATACAAAGCGGATCTTTCGAACCCACCGGGTTAATGTGGCTTTACGCCGTTAATTAAAGCTGGGGACCTGCTGCAACGAGTGCCTTACCAGCCTCGTTGGTCTCATACTTCTTGAAGTTCTTAATGAATCTTCCTGCAAGGTCTTTTGCTTTCTCTTCCCACTCGGAAGCGTTTGCATAGGTATCACGAGGATCAAGGATCTCGGTAGATACACCGGGCAGCTCGGTAGGAACTTCGAAATCAAAGTAAGGAATCTTCTTGGTAGGAGCTTTCTTGATGTCACCGTTCAGGATCGCATCAATGATACCACGGGTATCCGGAATAGAGATTCTCTTGCCGGTTCCGTTCCATCCGGTGTTAACAAGATAAGCTTTTGCACCGCTCTTCTCCATCTTCTTAACCAGCTCCTCACCGTATTTGGTAGGATGCAGCTCAAGGAATGCCTGACCAAAGCAAGCGGAGAAGGTAGGTGTAGGCTCGGTGATACCTCTCTCGGTACCGGCAAGCTTAGCGGTAAATCCGCTCAGGAAATAGTACTGGGTCTGCTCAGGTGTCAGGATAGATACCGGAGGCAGTACGCCGAATGCATCAGCAGAAAGGAAGATTACATTGTCTGCTGCAGGGCCGGAAGAAATGCCGTTTACATTCTGAGCGATATTCTTGATATGCTCGATCGGATAAGAAACACGAGTGTTCTCGGTAACGCTCTTGTCATCGAAGTCGATCTTGCCGGCATCATCAACAGTTACGTTCTCAAGAAGTGCATCTCTCTTGATTGCGCCATAGATGTCAGGCTCATTCTCTTTGGAGAGGTTGATAACCTTTGCATAGCAGCCGCCCTCAAAGTTGAATACGCCGTTGTCATCCCAGCCGTGCTCATCATCACCGATAAGAAGTCTCTTAGGATCGGTAGAAAGTGTGGTCTTACCGGTCCCGGACAGACCAAAGAAGATAGCGGTGTGCTTTCCGTCCATATCGGTGTTTGCGGAGCAGTGCATGGAAGCGATTCCGTCAAGAGGCAGGTAGTAGTTCATCATGGAGAACATACCCTTCTTCATTTCGCCGCCGTACCAGGTGTTCAGGATAACCTGCTCACGGGAAGTAACGTTAAACAAAACTGCGGTCTCGGAGTTAAGACCAAGCTCTTTGTAGTTGTCAACCTTTGCCTTGGAAGCGGTATATACAACGAAGTTGGGCTCGAAGTTAGCTTCCTCTTCAGCGGTAGGTTTGATGAACATGTTGCGAACAAAGTGTGCCTGCCAAGCTACTTCCATAATGAAACGAACAGCCATGCGGGTATCTTTGTTAGCGCCGCAGAAAGCATCAACAACGAAAAGTCTCTTGCCGGAGAGCTCTTCTACTGCAAGCTTCTTGCAGGCATCCCATGCTTCCTTGGTTGCAGGATGGTTGTCATTGGGATACTCAGGTGTGGTCCACCATACAGTGTTGTGTGCTTTCTCATCATCAACGATGAATTTGTCTTTAGGAGAACGTCCGGTATAGATACCGGTCATAACGTTCACTGCGTCAAGCTCGGTGTTCTGACCCTTGTCATAACCTGTCAGCTCCGGCTTCATCTCTTCGTTATACAGATCCTCATAGGAAGGATTGTATACGATCTCGGTAACACCTGTGATACCATACTTGCTTAAATCTACTGTTGCCATATCGTAACTCCTTTTCTTATAAATATTTTATGTTGCAACCATCGGGCGTTGACCCTGCAGGTCACGTCGTCCCCGACGTTTACTCTCACTTGTCTAGTATAGTTTTTCTCTCGGGCAAAGTCAAG
>JAIKWF010000103.1 GCA_024685005.1 Lachnospiraceae bacterium | reverse complement strand
AGGTTTGCCGGAAGATGATGTGGCGGGAGCTGTTTCCGCCCTGCGATCGGCGGATATGCTCATTATCGGCGGAACCTCACTTACGGTTTATCCGGCAGCATCTTTTATCAATCATTTCAAAGGAAACAGATTGGTGGTGATCAACCGGGATCCCTTGAATATCAGGATGTCGGGAGAGGTCCTGACCATACAGGAAAAGATCGGAGAAGTGTTCGCGAAGCTGGCGAAACTTCAGGGAATTGAGTTATGAGAGAATAATTACGAAAACCGCTTGCAATGCAGGCGGTTTTTGTGTTATACTATGAATCCGTGAAATCATATTCCTTGCTTTTCCCTATGGGGAAAGGCCAGAGACCAAAAGGAGGTAGCTAAATGAACAAGTATGAATTAGCCATTGCTCTGAGCGTCAAGATCGAAGACGATGCAAGAACCGCTTTGCTTGATAAGGCAAAAGGTTACATCGAGAGATTCGGCGGCCAGATCACCAATGTGGACGAATGGGGTAAGCACAAGCTTGCTTACGAAGTAGACCACATGAAAGAGGCATTTTACTACTTCATCCAGTTCGATGCAGAGCCTACTGCTCCGGCAGAGATTGAAAATCGCATCCGCATCATGGAAAATGTAGTACGTTTCTTGGTCGTTCGCGCAGACGTGGCATAAGAAAGGACAGATAATGAACAAAGTAATTCTAATGGGACGTTTGACGAGAGACCCCGATGTACGTTATACACAGGGTGATAATGCGATGTGTGTTGCAAGATACACCATTGCGGTAGACAGAAGAGTGAGCAGAAATGCGAACAATAACGGCGGAGAGAATCAGACAGCCGATTTTATCGGATGTGTAGCCTTCGGAAGACAGGGTGAATTCGCCGAGAAGTATCTGCATAAAGGAATTAAGATCGCTGTCGAGGGAAGAATCCAGACAGGAAGCTATACCAACAAGGATGGCCAGAGAGTCTATACCACTGATGTAGTGGTTGAGAACCATGAGTTCTGCGAAAGCAGGAATGCGGCTCCCGCAGGAGACTATTCCGCTCCGGAACAAGGTGGCTCGCAGCAGGCGCCGGATGATGGATTTTTGAATATTCCCGACAGTGTGGATGACTTACCTTTCGTCGATAAATAACGTTTAAGTTAGAAGTATCAATGAATGGAGGTACGAAAATGGCTTTTGCAAAGACAGAGAAATCCGATTCTCCCATGAAGAGAAGAGGCCCTATTCGCAGGCGCAAGAAAGTATGCGTATTCTGCGGTAAAGAGAGCGAGATCGATTACAAGGATGTTAACAAGCTGAAAAGATACGTATCCGAGAGAGGCAAGATCCTTCCTCGTCGTATCACAGGCAACTGTGCAAAACATCAGAGAGCGCTTACCGTTGCGATCAAGCGTGCTCGCCATCTGGCTCTGATGCCTTACGTGGCAGACTAAGACAGATTCTTGAGACACTTTTCGTGTAACATCGAAAAGTGTCTTTTCTTTTACTGTTTTAAGGGCCCGCGCCTTGCGCGGACGCAGAAAAGATGGTAAAATGTAAGAGATTGTGGGATTTTTTCGAAAATCGACACAGAATCAGAAAATAAGGGAATGAGGAGAAGTTATGAGCACCGGTTTAATCGTATTTTTGGTAATCGTGGTAATAACGATCGCAGCGATCGTTGTTTTGTATTTTCTCGGGAAAAAAGCGCAGAAGAGGCAGGCTGAACAAAAAGAGATGATCCAGGCCTCCAAGCAGACCGTGAATATGCTGATCATCGACAAGAAAAAGATGAAGATCAAAGATTCGGGACTGCCCCAGGCAGTGATCGATCAGACGCCGAAAATGATGAGAGGAACCAAGCTTCCCATCGTAAAGGCAAAGATCGGTCCCCAGGTTATGAGCCTTGTTTGTGATGAGCAGATTTTTGACAGGGTTCCCCTGAAAAAAGAAGTGAAAGCAGCAGTCAGCGGAATCTACATCGTGGAAGTAAAGGGCCTTCACAACTCCAAGCAGAATAAGGAGCCTGAGAAGGAAAAGAACTTCTTCCAGAAAGCATGGGAGACAGCTAAGAAAAAAGCAGCCATCGATCCCGTGAAATAAAAATTCGCTACGAAATCGAAAACAGGAGAATATTATGAAAAAAAGAGTATCCATCGTATTGACTACGGCAGTGTGCGCACTGCTTTTGGTTTCCTGCGGAGAAACTGCAAAGAAAGACGGAGACCAGAACCAGACAGCAGAAGAGAATTCCGAAAACACCAATGCAGCGGCTACGGATATTTCCACCAAAGACTATAAGGTTGAGGATTACGTGACCCTCGGAGATTATGAGGGCATGGAAGTTGAGGTGCAGACCTACAACTACACAGATGAAGATGTGGAGAAAGAGCTTCAGGGAGAAGTAGATTACTATGTACAGACCGCCGGAGCCTATGATTATCAACCCCTTGAAAAGGATACGGTGGAGGAAGGCGATACAGTCAACATTGACTACAAGGGCCTGAAAGACGGCGTGGCTTTTGACGGAGGAACAGCTGAAGGATCACACCTTACCATCGGTTCCGGTCAGTTCATTGACGGATTTGAGTCCGGTCTTGTGGGCCATAAAGTGGGAGAAGAGGTTTCTCTGAACCTGACTTTCCCGGAGCAGTACCACAGCGCAGAGCTGGCAGGACAGGCAGTTGTATTTGAAGTAAAGATCAATGCCATCGAAGAGCAGAAGAAACCGGAGCTGACAGACGAGCTTGTACAGCAGATGGGACTGAATCTGAACAGCGTAGACGAGCTTCGTCAGACCGTTCGCGATTATCTGGACACCCAGTGCAAGGATCGTTTCGACAGCGAAAAGAAAGCTGCGGTATGGGAAGCGGTATTTAACAAATGCACCATCAAAGAGCCGCCTCAGGAAATGGTCGATGACGTAAAGGCGAGAATGCTCGCAAACCTTTCCAACTATGCACAGCAGTATCAGGTATCGGAAGAGGAATTTGTTCAGCAGTATATGGAAACAACCATGGAGGACTACCAGAAAGAGATGGAACAGTCCGCACTGGTTTCCGCACAGGGAAAGTTAGCGGCAGCTGCCATTGCCAATCAGGCAGGCATCAGCGTCAGCGACGAAGAGCTTGATAAATATGCAAGTGATGATGCGGCAAAATACAACTATGAAAACAAAGACGCAGTCTTAAACGAAATGGGCAGGGGTGCATATTATGATTACGTTCTGGGACAGAAGGTAGATGACTATCTGCTCACCAAGATCAAGATCAAAGAAAAAGAGCCTATTTCCATTTACACGGATGCGGATGAGAAAACTTTAGCCCAGTAACGCCTAAAGGAGAGCGGAAAGCGGATGAAAAAAAGGATACTATCGATCATAATCGCATTGACTGTAATTGTCACATGGACAGCTCCCGTGGGGGCTGTTCCCAACATGGACAAGATGAAACAGGAACGGGATGCGACCCAGGGAAGCCTGAATCGGATTTCCCAGCAGATCAGTGGTCTGGAAAGTTCAAAACAAGCCGTAAATGAAGAGATCGAAGAGATCAACGGAGAACTGGTTGATATCCTGACCAGTATCGGCGTTTGCCAGAGCGAGATCGAGGTCAAGGAAAAAGAGATCGATGAAGTATCCGTCAAGCTCACAAAGGCTGAGGAAGACGAAAAAGAACAGTATGAAAGCATGAAGAAAAGGGTTCGGTTCCTGTATGAAAAGGGTGGCAGTGCTTATATGCAGACCCTGATCGAATCCAAAGGCTACACAGACCTGGTCAATAAAGCGGATTATGTAGAAAAACTCTACGACTACGATCATGAACTGTTAGAGCAGTATGTGACGGTAAAGCAGCAGGTATCCGACCTGAAGGATCATCTTGAGGAAGAACAGGCAGGTCTTGAAGCTTCACGCTACGAGCTGGGACAGGAACAGTCCAGATTAGAAGAAATGATCACGGAAAAGAAGAAAACCGTGGAAGATTTCGATGCGCAGCTTGCAGCCGCAAGAGTGGTGGCGGGCACAATGCAGAAGCAGTTGGAAGAGGAGACGGCCCAGATCAAGGCAGCGGAAGAAGCTAAGAGAAAAGAGGCTGAAGCGAAGCGGAAAAAACAGGAAGAAGAAGCCCGCAAGAAGGCGGAAGCACAGGCGCAGAAAAACAATAAACAGCAGACCGGCGAAACGACAAATGTAGACTCCAACACAGGAGATAAAGATCTTGAACAGGTTGATATAAACACGGGAGAGGAAGAACTCAGTGCCGGCGCGGGAGCGGAAGTCATTGATTCCGCAGGATCCTCCAGAGGCAGGGACGTTGTAAATTATGCCTGCCAGTTTGTGGGCAATCCCTATGTATTCGGCGGAACAAGCCTGACAAACGGAACGGACTGCTCCGGATTTGTACAGGCAGTATATTCTCACTTCGGTATTTCCTTGCCCAGAGATTCAACCAGCCAGCGAAGTGTGGGAGTGGGCGTTTCCTATGATCAGGCACAGCCCGGAGATATTATTTGCTACGCAGGACATGTTGCACTGTATATGGGCAACGGATCCATTGTCCACGCCAGTACGGAGAGAACCGGCATCACATACGGCTCGGCTACTTATCGTACCATCATAACCATCAGACGCGTTCTGTGATAAAAAGAGTGTGTTTTATGTTTGAAAAGAAGACCTATTTGTATAGTGAAAATATGGGCGTTTGCTACGTGGAAGACGTAACAAAGCTGGTAACGGCACAGAAAAAAGAAGTCCTTTACTATGTGCTCAGAAGCGTATACCAGAAGGACAGGACTGCCTATATTCCGGTAGAGAATCATGAGGTGCAGCTGCGGGAACTGACAGATCCGGAGACAGCGGAAAAGGAACTGCTTGACTATCCCGAGCTCCTGCCCCTTGCCATAGAGCTGGGTATCGTCGAGGATAACTCAGAAGAAGAGCAGACTGCTGCTGAAGACCCGACTGAAGAAAAAGAGAAAGAGAACAAACGTCTTGCCATGCAATACAAGATGGCAGATACGCTTCCCATTGAGGAGCGCAGAGCGCTTTATCGTCGCGGCGAGATCGAATATGTGCTGCGCCGGAGCCGTCAGGGGGAAGAAGAAAAAACCAAAAAACGGAAACAATGAAAAAGATATGCGGATGGGGGTTCGGATGTCTTTTTTTGGCGATTAAGGGAAGGGAGTAATGAGATGCAAACGCTGGACGGTAAGCAAATGGCAAGCAGTTTTTCCACCGGAGAAAAAGCAACACCTTCGAAAAACGGAAAGCTGCAGGTAAAAGAGGGAAAGCTTTGTGATGAAAGCGGGAAGACGGTACAGCTCCGGGGAATGAGTACCCACGGGTTGTCCTGGTATCCGCTCTATGTAAATCAGGCATTTTTTACCCAGTTGGCCAATGAATGGAATTGCAATGTGATCCGACTGGCCATGTATACCGCAGAGCTGGACGGATATTGCGAGGGCGGCGATCAGGAAGGACTTCGCCAGATCATTCGGGAAGGTGTGGCATACGCGAAAAAAGCGGATATGTACGTGATCATCGACTGGCATATTTTGCTTGACTTTGATCCGAATACCAATAAAAAAGATGCCCTTGCATTTTTTGACAGCATGTCGGAAGAGTTTAAAGATGAGAACCACGTGATCTACGAGATCTGCAATGAACCCAATAAAGGCTGTGACTGGAAAGCTGTGAAAGAATATGCAAACGAAGTGATCCCCGTGATCCGCTCCCATGCAAAAGATGCAGTGATCCTGGTGGGAACGCCCACCTGGTCTCAGGATGTGGACGAAGCATTGGCCGATCCCATTACCGGATTTGATAATCTGATGTACACCTTCCATTTTTACGCTGCAACCCATAAAGATGAGCTTCGGAAAAAACTGAAGGATGCCGTTGACGGCGGACTTCCGGTATTTGTTTCGGAATACGGACTTTGCGCGGCAGACGGCAGCGGCGTCATTGACAAAGAAGAATCAAAAAAATGGATCAGCCTGCTGAATGAGAATGACATCAGTTATCTGGCCTGGAATATATCCTACAAAAAAGAAACCTCTGCGATCTTTAAACCGGACAGACCGAAATATCAGGATCTTGGCTGGGACGATCTGACAGAATACGGAAAAGTAGTTTTCTCCGTTTTAACAAAAAACAGCGTTGAGACAGAGGAAAAGGAATAAAAGGAGGAAAACCTACTGTGAGTGAAGAAACCGTAATCGTGCTGGACTTCGGTGGCCAGTACAACCAGCTGGTTGCCAGAAGAGTAAGGGAATGCAATGTATATTGCGAGATCTATTCCTATCGTACGCCCATCGAGGCCATCAGGGAAAAAGCACCGAAGGGAATCATCTTAACCGGCGGACCCAACAGCTGCTATGAGGAAGGTGCACCGACCTACACCAACGAATTGTTTGAACTGGGAATTCCGGTTCTGGGACTTTGCTACGGTGCCCAGATGATGATGCTGAACCTTGGCGGAAAAGTAGAGCGGGCACAAAAGCAGGAATACGGAAAGACAAAATGCTATTTTGATACCAAATCTCCGCTGTTTGAAGGCGTATCCGAAGCGGAAGGCGGAGCGGACCATACCAGTGTATGGATGAGCCATTTTGATTACATATCCCAGGCGGCTCCGGGCTTTACATCCATTGCCCACACCGATTCCACTCCCGTGGCAGCGGGCAGCAATGAAGAGAAAAAGCTTTATGCCATTCAGTTTCATCCCGAGGTACTGCATACCGATCGGGGACAGATGATCATCCACAACTTCGTAAGAAAGATCTGCGGATGTGAAGGTACCTGGAGAATGGATGCCTTTGCGGAGAACCAGATCAAAGCACTGCGGGAAAAGATCGGAGACGGAAAGGTGCTTTGCGCGTTATCCGGCGGCGTGGATTCCTCCGTGGCAGCGGTTCTTTTATCCAAGGCAGTCGGAAAGCAGCTTACCTGCGTATTTGTGGATCACGGCCTGCTTCGTAAGAACGAAGGAGATGAAGTTGAGGCTATTTTCGGTCCCAATGGCAATTATGACCTGAACTTTATCCGTGTAAATGCCCAGGAAAGATACTATGAAAAGTTAGCCGGTGAGAACGATCCCGAGAAAAAACGAAAGATCATCGGCGAAGAATTCATTCGCGTATTTGAAGAAGAAGCAAAAAAGATCGGCAAGGTAGACTATCTGGTACAGGGGACCATTTATCCCGATGTGGTGGAAAGCGGACTGGGCGGAGAATCCGTCACCATCAAATCCCATCACAACGTGGGAGGTTTGCCGGAGCATGTGGATTTCAGAGAGATCATTGAGCCCCTCCGGGATCTGTTCAAGGATGAGGTTCGCAAAGTGGGCTTAGAGCTTGGCATTCCGGATTATCTGGTATTCCGTCAGCCCTTCCCCGGTCCCGGACTGGGAGTGCGGATCGTGGGAGACGTAACGGCGGAGAAGGTGCGCATCGTACAGGATGCGGACGCCATTTACAGAGAAGAGATCGACAAGGCAGTAAAGGCCTGGAGAGAGGCTGAAGACAAAGGGAAAACAGAAGAGCCGGACTGGTTCCCCAACCAGTATTTCGCAGCCCTTACCAACATGCGTTCCGTAGGCGTGATGGGAGATGAGCGAACCTACGACTATGCTGTGGCACTGCGTGCAGTCCAGACTATCGATTTCATGACCGCAGAAAGCGCACAGATTCCCTGGAGCGTTCTGCAGACCGTCATGAACCGTATCATCAACGAAGTCAAAGGCGTTAACAGGGTATTCTACGACCTGACCAGTAAACCCCCCGGGACGATAGAGCTGGAGTGAATTGAAAAAATCCCGCAAGCCTTGAAAATATTGGGTTTGCGGGATGTTTTTTTGCCTTTTGAGTACAATTTGAGTACAAAATCTATTTTTTCTTCTTTTTTGAACTGTCAAGCAGAGCATTTCGTTTTGCTATACGAGCATCGTAGCCAAGGTTTTCATGCTGCGTTTGACTTACGGGTTGATCAGAATAGTAGTTTACGATGGATTTCTTCCACTGTTCATAACTTTCCAAGCTCTCAAAGTAGCTTTCAAAATCAGAACGGTGCTCATATAAACTGTCCAGAAAGCTGCACAGATCACCGTTATGCTTATGATCATCATCTTTTCCATAAAACTTAAGGGCACAGTACCATCTGTTCTCGCCGGACTCAATATCCGGTTTGTTTCTATCTACCTCAAATCTCAATTCATTTAGGTCGCTTATCTGTAATATTGCAGAGACCACTTCTCCAAGATTAGAAAAATGAATAGAATCGTTGGACAGTCCAAACAGCCAATCTAAAGAAATGTTGTACGTACTTGCGATTTTTAGCAGGACATCCGTGGAAGGTACAATGTTTCCTTTTTCATACCCTGATAATGTTGATGGCTGTATGCCAAGGGCTTCGGCAAATTGGCGCTGATTCATATTAAGCGTATATGATCTGAAACGCTTGATCCTTTCTCCGATGATATCCTCATTAATGCTGTTGGCTTTTGTTCTGCGGTACGGATTGCATTTGAAAAAAGGTGGTAAAAGAAAGGCGCCCCGAGAGAGCGGAGCGCTTTTCACTAGTTCTGTCATCCTGGAACCGCTTTGCAGCGGTAGAATCCATTACGAGTTC
>JAIKWF010000095.1 GCA_024685005.1 Lachnospiraceae bacterium | reverse complement strand
GAACCCTTTACGGATGGACGCTCACTCTTCGTCCTATCTTTGACGAATATATGGGGACTATCGCCCACATCTAAGGCTATGAGAACCATCTGCGGATTATTCCGTGGATGGTTCTTATTCTTCCAAATACCTTATGGATTTTCCTGTTGCGGCAGCATACTCGATCTCAGACCTTGTACTGTCGCCGATATATCCTCCGACATTTATCACGAAGATTTCATCCGCCATATCGATCTTACGTTTATGCATATCATCCAGCATCTCTTTTGTTTTCGATAGAGTACCTTCATCCATGCCATCCCAGACTTCCTGATCTCCGGAATGCCCGAACAGCCCGACACTGATAACAATATTACCTTCCAGCGTCAGCCTCTTTTGTGCTTCCATGAACGCATCCTTGAATCTGGTGCTACCGCACAGGGTAATGACCTTATAGTTTCCTACCATCGCTTTACCCCTTGTACTCCCCGAACTCATACTCCAAAATAGCCCGGTACAGATCAGTTCGCTCATTTATCGCTGCTCTCTTAAAATCATCATACGACTTAAATGGCAACCCCGTACTGTTCATGAATCCCAGGAATCCCGGATTACTTGTATATTTCTGCTGATTCAATGTCTGAGCAAGGATATTCTGCGAAAAATACTGCTTCACCTTCACATCATAGGTAGCATCGCCGTAAGAAGCATTAAAGCTCTTCGGCAACACAAGCAGATCTCCGATACTGTTTCTGACAGTCTGGAAATCACTTTCATTATCAAATTCGTCTGTATGCTGCTCAAAATGGTTTGCCCAAATATGCTCCACTTCGATTTCTTTTTTGTTCAACATATAATCCGGTGTTCCGGATCCCTTGGCCACGATCTCTGTAATAAGTGCAAGCAACACCTTGATCTTAGGCTTATTCTGCTGGTTCAGATGCGGGGCTGTACCTTCCAGCGTATTGTCATCCATCTTATAAGAAGAAAGATAATCCTTCAGATCCTCTACCGACATATTCCTGATCTGCTTGCAAAGCTCATATATCTTGGATTCCATCTGGTTCTGTGATGTAAGCCAGTGATTCCAGATACGCCATGATAGGATCTTCGTCAGATACTTGGATACTTCCTTGATCTTTGCGGCAACAGTCTCATCATCATCCTCATAAGCTATCGCCGCCATAATAAGCGCAGGCTGAAGCGTAAATCCATAATCCGAATTCACGATTAGATACAGATAATCAGTCACATTCCGGCTCTCGATCAGCTCCATAATATGAATATATACATTCGCAAAGTAAAGGATCTTATTAACAAATTCCACATAATCAGCGGAATAGTTAAGCCCCAGGCTCTGCTCTTCATCTCTTACCCACCGATGGAACTCTTTACCAATCTTAACAAAATCAGAGGATGTATTCTTTGCCTGTGATAGATTATTGGCATAGTGCGATCTGAAGTATATCTTGAAGAATTCGAACTCTGCCTTGGACTTGGAAGAAAGATTGATAGCCGCCAGTCTCTTAGTTGTATTATCGAATTTCTTCATGATGGTTGCACGATTGCTCTCATCGATATTCGCAAGCAGATAGCTTCTCAGCATCTCCACCTGTGTCAGAGACAATCCACGGTCATTCATAGTTTCAAAAATGACATAAGCAAAATCATCGCTATTAGTCCAAACCTTAGAGAACATGACCTTCTCTTTCAGCCAATACATAAACGGCACGATATTTTTATCATCAATATCTTCACGCCAGCATTCATCAATATCTGCGTATCTCTCTACAAGGTTTTTTACGGATACCGGATCATCACTCTTTACATTGTAATATCCATTTTCATACAGAGACTGCATACACGGTCTTCTCTCTGTAATGTCCAGATTAAAAAGCTGTTTTCCGTAATGGTCGGATGCAATCAAGTCATCAATCTTTTTCGGGAAACCGCTCACATGGCCAAAGGTTCTCTTAAGATAGATCAGCAGCAATGTGACTGTAGTGATCCTCTGTTGTCCATCGATAATAGCACTGCGTGTACCGCTGTTCTCTGACAGCACTATCTCACCCATGTAATACGGAGAGTATTCATTAACCTTGGATAATTCATCACCCTGCTTCCAGTTCTTTAAGAACTCTATGGTCAGGTCCTCTACCATATCCTCAATCTGCTTCTTCTCCCAGACATATTCCCTTTGATAAAAGTCAACATCGTACTTTTCAAGGAATAATACCTCTATCGGATAGACATCGCTCTTCACAAAAACGCTTGAATTATCCATAGTCAAACTATCTCCTTCATATTATAGTAGGGCTTACTCAACCCCCAGCGCCTTAAACACTGCATCCTCTGCACTCTGATACGGGATCAGCTGGAACGCACTCATCAGTTCCGGCGGTACTGTAGCAAAATCCGTAAACGATGTCTGCGGAAGAAGCACCTTCTTCGCACCGGAATCCAGGCACACCTGCAACGTGTCAGCCAGATTCTCTACCTTTATAAGTGTACCGCTGATACTAATTTCGCCCAGGATAGCCGTCGAACTCTGCACCGGTCTTCCCAAAGCGATAGAACACAACGCAATCAGCGTAGGCAGAGCCAGCTTGCCGGTCATGCCGATACCCTGAAGATCCTGATAATTGATGATATAGTCCTTCGCTGTGGTACTGATGGATCCGCTAATCCTGTTCCCGTTCGCCTTCAGATAACTGAACGCCGTATTTGAGCTTTCCTTCGCATCCCTGTCGGAACCAAGGCCTGTTCTC
>JAIKWF010000080.1 GCA_024685005.1 Lachnospiraceae bacterium | reverse complement strand
TAGGTAATAATATCCGCTTTAATGATTGGTTTGAACACTGGTGGACAAAGTACAAAGTAGGAAATGTTAAAGAATCTACCAGCGATCAGTACAAGAAGAACTATAATAATTATATCAGAGATGTAATAGGCGATATGTCTTTAGTAGATATTAAACCTATTCATTGTCAGGAAGTACTCAACAAGATGGCACAGACTGAATTGAGTACAGGAACTATTAATATAGTTCGTATCATGCTGCATTCTATATTTGAGATAGCAGTGGAGAACGATATGATTATAAAAAATCCTGTACAAAGCTCAGTGAAACAAAAGGGTATAGATGCTAAAGATAAATTTGTACCTAACATCTTTCTCCAAAAGCGTCTGATACAGGCCCTTGAAAAAGAGAAGTGTTATAATCTGTTTGCTCTTGATTTACAAACTGGGCTTAGAGTTGGAGAACTTACTTCTTTAAAATGGAGTGATATCAATTTTGAAGAGAGATACTTAACAGTTAATCGTACAGTATACTACTCTATAAAAGAACATGACTTCATTGAGACTACTCCAAAAACTAAGAATAGTATTAGGAAAGTTCCTCTTACTGAAGAAGCCATTAAGATTCTGTTAGATCAGAAACACAAACAAAAAAGAATTAAAAAGACTTATCTGATATTTAATGATTATGTATTTCTTAGTAGAGAAGGTAAGCCTTTTGCTAATCATCATCTTAATAGGAGACTATATGATGTTTGCAAGAAGCTTGAGATCCCTCAGATGTCTATGCATTGTTTAAGACATACCTTCGCTACAAGATGTATCGAATCTGGAATGAAGCCCAAAACTTTACAGAGAATCCTTGGTCATGCAAACATTCAAACGACTTTAGACTTATATGTTCATGTTACTGATGATGAACTTTTCAGTGAAATTAAGAAATTTGAGTATCTTGCATGATACTATTAGTAACAGAAATATGAGGTTTTCTGGGCGGTTCATGGGCGGTTCAAGTAAATTGTGAATTTTCAGTGTCTTACAACCCTAGATTTTATAAGGGGTCATGAAAAAACATCACACAATTGTCACAATTTTGACAAAATTCCATAACAATTCAATCGTATCTTAAGGACTGTCAGCAGGAGCAAGGAGCTTTTGCAGACAGTTCTTTTTTTAGATTGTAAATTCTTCGGGCCGCAGGCCTGATTGATAAGGAGGTAATCATATGAGCACAGAATTTGATCAATTCGATTCACAGCAGGTTACGCAGCAGTATCAGAATGTAACCACAGTAGAGCCGGCAAGCGCGCCGGAGCCGGAGAAAAAGAAGAAACGTCAGCGCAAAGAGCTGAGCGGCGTTGGAAAGAGCGCAGTCAACGGACTGGTATTCGGTATCTGCGGCGCCCTGGTATTCTCGGGTGTGATGGTCATCGGCAATAAAACCTTTTTGAAAAAAGATGTGCAGGGAAATACCACTGCCGGGATCGAGTCGGAAGCAACTGCCGGAGAGGAAAGTGCCGAGAAAGAAATCGGCAAGGATGAAGCCAAGGCGGGACGCAGCAAAACCATTCCCACAACAGACAGTGCGGATCAGGCTTCCATTTCCCAGATCACAAAAGATACCATGCCGTCCATCGTATCCATCACCGTGAAAGGTGTGGAGGAAGTCAGAGGCATGTTCGGTATGGAGCAGTACGAGTCGGAAGGTGCCGGAAGCGGGATCATCATCAGTGAGACAGATGACAATCTGATCATCGCCACCAACAATCACGTAGTTAGCGGTGCTAACGAAGTATCGGTTTGCTTCGGAGATTCCGAGGATGCTGTAGTGGCAGCCGAGGTAGAAGGAACGGATGAGAAAAATGATCTGGCCATCGTTTCCGTTGCCAAAGACGATATGGATAAAGATGTACTTGCAGGATGCAAGGTGATCAAGATGGGCAGCAGCGATACGGTCAGCGTAGGTGATCAGGTCATTGCCATCGGAAATGCATTAGGTTATGGACAGTCGGTTACCACCGGTATCGTATCTGCCCTGAACAGGGAAGTGGACATTGAAAATATGACAGCCAAGCTGATCCAGACGGATGCAGCCATCAACCCCGGAAACAGCGGCGGTGCACTTTTGAACATGAAGGGTGAACTCATCGGTATCAACTCTGCCAAGTTTGCATCGGAAACCGTTGAAGGAATGGGATATGCCATCCCCATCGATACGGCAACTCCGATTTTGGATAAGCTGATGACAAGGGCTTCCAAAGAACGTGTCAGCGATGAAGAAGCAGGCTTTTTGGGAGTCAGCATTCAGGATGTTTCCAAAGAAGTATCCGAAAGCTACGGAATCCCCACCGGTGCTTATATCGGCAAGGTTGAGGAAGACGGAGCAGCTGCAAAAGCAGGTCTGGTAAAGGGTGACGTCATCACGAAGTTTGACGGCGTTGGCATCAGCGGCGCGGCAGATCTGAAGGAACAGATCGCTTACTACAAGAAGGGCGATACCATTGAAGTAGGTTACATGAGAATGCAGGACGGAGAATATTCGGAATGCACCACCAAAGTAACGTTGGGTTCCTATGACAAAGCTCTTTCGGAGCGCCAGAAGGAAAGAGAAGCAGCGGATCAGAAGAATGCGGACAGAGAGCAGGGCGATGCGCAGGAGGGCTACGAGGATCAGCCCCAGCTTCCCGACAGGAACAGCGACAGAGCAAAAGAATACGGTCATGATTCCGAGGACGGAAGCAGTCAGGAAGGCGGCAGGAGCTACAGCCAGGATGATCTGGAAGAGTTCTTTGAGCGGTTTTTCGGAGAAGGCGGATATGAAGGAGATATCCAGAGAGGTTACTAAAAAGTAAGGATATGCTAACTAAAAAAGGGTCTGCAGACTGCAGGCCCTTTTTTCTTACCCTGAGAGTAGGTATAAGAGGGGGCATTACTATTGAAAAATCTGCCGGACATGGTAAAATATCAGTATCGGACACTTTTTTTGTGAGAGGTATAGTATGCAGAAAAAAAGAAAACGTTTTGCGGTCTTCGGCTGTAATATGACAGGTCTTTACAGAAGGAATCTGTGCCGGGAACTGAATGAGGCGGCGATCAGCCGGAACGTGGATCTTTTATACATCAATTCCTTCGGAAGCATAGAGGGAAAGAATGCCCATTACGGTGAATATGAATTCGACATGATCGACGAACTGGATCTGTCGGGCTTCGACGGGATCATCTTTGACGGAGAAGGCTACAATGTAGAGGGCATGGAAGATAAAGTGATTCGAAAGCTCCGCAGTACCGGCTGCCCGGTCGTATCCATCAGCTCCATAGTAGAAGGTTTTTATAATGCAGAGTTTGACGATGCCGGCGGAATGCGGGCCATTGTCAGACATATGCTCGAGGATCATAAATTTACCAGGATCGGATTCATGGCCGGGATTCCAGAGCATCCGGATGCGATCCTGCGTCTTGCGGCTTTTCGCGACGAAATGAAAAAACATGGCCTCCCCGAGGATGGCATCGGAGTGTTTTTCGGGGATTTCTGGTTTAACAAAGGAGAAGAAGCAGCGCAGTTTTTCTTATCCCGGGATGAAAAGCCACAGGCTATCGTCTGTGCAAATGACTATATGGCGATCTCGCTTTGCCTGGCATTGAAAAACAGAGGAATGAGAGTCCCGGATGACGTGGTGATCACCGGCTACGACGGAACGGCGGAGGGACAGTTGTTTATTCCCCATCTTACATCGGCTACAAGAGAAAGAAGAGAGATTGCAAACAAGGCCATGGACCTTCTGATGTCGGAGCATCCGGAGAATTTCGGCCGTATTTTGATCACACCGAAGATCATCAAAGGACAGTCCTGCGGCTGCATGGAGCTTGACTACAGAAAGGAATTCGACGGGATCAATCAGAGCAATGAGAACAGCAGGCTGTATGGAAGAAATATCCGGGAGGCAGAGTCGATATCCCTTTCTTTGAACAGAGTGGAAAACATTGACGATCTGAAGCGGATCTTTGAGGAAAACTCCGATAATTTCGGTGCCTATGATTCGTTCTTTTTGATGGCACATGTGGACAGGCATGGCAATTTATCCACCGACAGTGATTTTGATGTGCCGGTTGGCAGATTTTCACCGCTGATCTGGGTGGATAAAAGAAAACAGTACAGTCTTTCCGGCAGGGAGTTTGATTATAAATCCCTCCTGCCTGAATCGGAAGAAGACAGGCCGCATGTATACTATCTGATGAGCGTGCACTGTCCTGAACGGAATTTCGGATATGCCGTTGTTGAAATGCGGGATGAAGAAATCTTCGGAGAGTTTTACAATCTCTGGCTTTTGGGGATCGCAACCCAGCTGGAGGTGCTGCTGAAAACCGACAGAGTCAATAAGCTCATCGGAAAGCTGAAGGATCTGGGCGTAAAGGACGGAATGACCGATATGCTCAATCGTAGAGGATTTGAGATTGAGGCAAGGCAAGCCCTTGGCAACATTAAGGGCCGCATGAATGTATGTGCCATGGTCATTGATATGGACGGTCTGAAACGGATCAATGATGCTTATGGTCATCATGAAGGCGACGAAGCCATTAAAGCAGTGGCGGATGCTATTCAGCACAGCTGCACCCACGGAGAGATCGCAGGCCGGGCAGGCGGCGATGAGTTTTATGTCTTTGCTACGGATTACAGCAAGGAGAAGCAGGATGCGTTTACAAAGCAGCTGAAAGATGAACTGGCAGCTTACAATGAAGCAGCGGACAAGCCCTACAGCGTTTTCGCCAGCTGCGGATGTTATCTGACTGAAACAGATGCAAATGGCAGACTGGAGGATTTCCTCCGGATCAGTGACGCCAGAATGTACGAAGAAAAGATCTCAAAACAGGGAAGGAGATAGAGTCCGTGGAATATGTGATTGTTGCCGTTTTGGCATTTGCATTGGGCGTAACGGTTACCCTGCTTTCATTTTATATCAGGAAGAGCCGATAAGGCTGCTTTGTTTCTGCTGCAGCAGGGCTTTGTACTGACTGGGTGAAATGCCGTATTCTTTTTTGAATGCCCGGTAGAAGCTGGAATAGTCGGTAAAGCCGCAGTTTAAGTAAGTCGGCAGGATCTCACCACTTGAAAGGAGAGCGTCTCGGAACAATCCGAGGCGCTTTTTTATGATGTACTGATGCACCGAAATGTTCAGATTATCCTTGAACACATGGGAAATGTGACACTTGCTCACATAAAACTGCTTTGCCAGATCCGCCAGGGATATATCCTCTGTCAGATGATTGTCGATATACAAAAGCAGATTTTGATAAAGGGCGGAGGAGTCACTGATGTTTCTGGGATGATCCGCTTCATAAACGCTTCTGTTGATATCCGATAACAGCCTGGTGATCAGGGCGTTGTTCCGGGCCTCTTTTGCAAAACGGTCCTGCTTGTTTTCCTGAATGATGTCAAACAGGTCCGACTGGAAGGCATTAAACAGGATGGCATCATAGTGGTGGATATAGCAACTTTTTCGGACAGCTTTTTCAAACACATAGGATAGATCCGGATACAGGGAGATGAAATCATTGTAAAAGGCAGGCCTGATCCAGAAGACAAAACGCTGGTAAGGCTTTGCCGGATCGTGGGAGATGGCATAATGCTTGACCCCCGGGGCAATGAGTACCATATCCCCGCTGCGCAGGGGATGGGTTGTGCCGCCTATGACAAAATCCACATCACCGCCGATAAAAAAATAAAACTCATAATGTTCATGGGAATGGGAGGTGGTGGGAGTGAAATGAACACTGTTGTAATAATAGATCTCAAAGTTTTGAGAAAGCATGTGCTGGCGGGTGGTAAAATCCGCACTCAGGTCTTTTCTGTATTGTTTTGCCATAGCTTCACCCCTGATCCTGCCTCGTACGGGCAGGCATTTACGTTAGATTATTCTGCTGGGACAACTATAACAAATTACAACAGCTTTTGCAATGTGATTGCGCAGGAAGCATGCTCCGCAAGCGTGCTGGTATATGCGGGGATATCAGCGGATCACAATGACAGAAAAAAAGAACCGGCCTGCAGAGGATGCAGGCCGGCCCTTTTAACATAGAGGCATTCAAAATCCGAAGTATTCTTTTGCGTTGTAGTAGCAGATCCCTTCCACAATGGTCTGCAGTCTTTTTTCATCATAGGGATACTGGCCGCTTTCCACCAGATCACCGATGAGATCACAGAGGATCCGTCTGAAGTATTCATGCCTTGTGTAGGAAACAAAGCTTCTGGAATCCGTCAGCATACCGATAAAGCTTCCCAGGTGGGTGTTGGCTGCCAGGGTGATCATATGCTGTCTGATGCCGGGTTCGTGATCATTGAACCACCAGGCAATGCCGTGCTGAATCCTGCATTTAGCAGGACCTTTCTGATAGCAGGAAACGATGGTGTCAATGAGAGCATTGTCATTGGGATTTAAGCTGTATACGATGGTTTTGGGCAGTCTGTCTGTGGTTTCAAGGCAATCCATGAAACGGATCAGATCGCTGTCTGTGGAAGCAGGCATGATGGCATCGTATCCGGAATCCGGTCCCAATGCTTTAAACATAGGCGTGTTGTTGTTCCGGCTGCAGCCGTAGTGAAGCTGGGATACCCAGCCGCGTCTTTTGTACTCTCCGGATAAAAAGCAAAGGACATGTGTCTGATAACCGCGGATCTCTTCGGCGGTAAGCGCCTCCCCAGCCAGGGCTTTCTTCAGTGCTTTGTCCACATCTTCCTTTGACATCTCCTGATAAACCACATGGTCCAGACCGTGATCGGAGATGCGGCATCCGTTATCGTGAAAATACTCGATCCGGGAAAGGAGAGCTTTTTCAACATCCTCCAGACAGCCGATGGAAAAGCCGGTTACCTTTGCTAACTTTTCCAGATATTCCACAAAGCCTGCTTTGTCGATGTTTACGGCTTTGTCGGGACGGAAGGCGGGCAGTACTGTTACGGAAAAATCCGGATCTTCCTTTATGATCCTGTGATAGGCCAGATCATCCACCGGATCGTCGGTGGTACACAGAATCTCCACATTGGAATTGCGGATGAGATTTTTTGCACTCATATCAGGGGAACTCAGGGCCTCTTTGCTGCGGTCCCAGATCTCTTTGGCATTGTCGGTGGTGATGGGAAGATCGATACCGAAATAGTTTTTCAGTTCCAGGTGACTCCAGTGATACAGCGGATTGCCGATGGCTGTTTCCAGCGTTTTTACAAAAGCAAGGAAACGATCGTAATGATCGCTGTCTCCGGTGATCAGGCTTTCATCGATGCCTGCTGCCCGCATAAGACGCCATTTATAATGGTCAGCATTGAGCCAAAGCTCTGTCAGATCCGAAAAATGCACATCTTCTGCAATGTCCTTGGCGGGAATGTGGCAGTGATAGTCGATGATGGGCATCTTTTCAGCATAGGTATGATACAGAAAAGATGCGGTCTGTGTCTTGAGAAGGAAATCTTTGTCCATAAAATCTTTCATAGTTTTACGCTCCATTGGATTTGGGTGAAAATGTGCGGGGTGCACATTTTTCAAATTTACAGTAAAATAGGAATGGTATGGTGATATTATAGTAAAATCCATAACGGGGATAAACAGTTATTGCAAGATGGTACAGGTTTTGCAATATATTGGCTACGATTTCCAAAGCATGTCAGTGCAAGAAAAGTTATAATGATTTCAATAGGAACTATCGGAAAAAGAACAGGAGAGATTGCCATGAATATTACAGAAGAACTTGCCAAAAAAAGACTGGTACCGGTGTTAGAGATCACCGATGTCAATCAGGTGGATCCCATTTCGGAGATTTTGCTTGAAACCGGGATCGGATGTGCGGAGATCACCTTCCGTACGGCGGCAGCGGCAGATGCCATCCGCGCCATGAGCCAAATGTATCCTGAGATCATTACAGGAGCAGGAACGGTCCTTACAAAGGAGCAGGTGGATAATGCACTGGCTGCAGGAGCGAAATTCCTGGTAAGTCCGGGATTTGACAGGGAAGTAACATCTTATGCACTTTCGAAAAATGCGGTCATTTTTCCCGGCATCATTACTCCTTCCGAGCTGCAGGGTGCCCTTTCTCTGGGACTTGACCATGTGAAGTTTTTCCCGGCAGAGGCAGCAGGGGGCCTGAAGATGATCAAGGCGCTGAGCGCACCTTACGGCGCAGTGAGATTTATGCCCACCGGCGGTATCAACGCAGGAAACATCAAAGAATATCTTTCCTTTGATAAGATCTTTGCCTGCGGCGGAAGCTGGATGATCTCCAAAGCCCTTTTGAAGGAAGGTGATTATGACACCATCCGCAAGCTTTGCAAGGAAGCACGGGAGCTGGTGGACAGTATCTGAAACACATTTGAAAAAACAGGAATAACAGGAATCATCAGTCATCAACATTTTTGAATTCAGGAAAAAGAAAAGGAGAATGAGATATGAGTCGAAAAATCGTAACCATGGGTGAGATCATGCTCAGGCTTTCCACACCGGAGCACAGAAGATTTGTACAGTCCCAGTCCTTTGATGTCTGCTATGGCGGCGGTGAGGCGAATGTGGCTGTTTCATTATCCAACTACGGATATGATGCGGAGTTTGTATCGGCTGTTCCGCAAAACGAGATCGGAGATTCGGCAGTCAATGCCCTTCGAACATACGGCGTGGGAACGGAGCATATTGCAAGATGCGGTGAGCGCCTTGGTATTTACTATCTGGAATCCGGTTCTGCCATGCGCCCTTCCAAGGTGATCTATGACAGAGCAGGTTCTTCCATTGCAACTGCAGGCAAAGAAGAGTTTGACTTTGATGCCATTATGAAGGATGCGGACTGGTTCCACTTTACCGGAATCACCCCCGCTGTCTCTGACAGCGCAGCGGAGCTGGTAAAAGCAGCGCTGGTGGCAGCAAAGGCAAATAACGTAAAGGTTTCCTGCGATCTGAACTTCCGCAAGAAGCTTTGGACCAGTCAGAAGGCACAGTCCGTGATGAGGCCTCTGATGGAGTATGTGGATGTCTGCATCGGAAACGAAGAAGATGCGGCTAAGGTCCTTGGTTACGAGATCGAAAACAATGATGTGGTTTCCGGCAAGCTGAATACCGAGGGCTATAAGGGAATGTTTGAAAAAATGGCAGACGAGCTTGGCTTTGAAGTATGCGTATCTTCTTTGCGCGTGAGCCACAGCGCTTCAGACAACGGCTGGTCCGGCTGCGTTTATAACGCAAAGAACAAGGAGTTCTTCTGCAGCAGAGAATACAGGATCACTCCCATCGTCGACAGGATCGGCGGCGGCGATTCCTTCGCTGCAGGCATGATCTGCGGTCTTCTTGACGGAAAAGATCCCAAGGATGCACTTTCCTTTGCGGTTGCGGCATCTGCCCTGAAGCATACCATCCCCGGCGATTTCAATCTGTTCTCAAGAGCGGAAGTGGAAGCACTGATGGAGGGTGACGGCTCCGGACGCGTACAGAGATAAAGAACCCTTCTTTGAAATGAATACCATAACGGAATGAACGGGAAAAGACGATGAAAAGACAATGAACATCGTCTTTTCTTATTCGGAAAACTGTGTTATAATTACACAGATTAGGCGAAGGAGGCACAGAACGGAAGGAGAAGTCATGCCGGAAGAAAGGCAGAATACAAGGCGGACCAGGGTGAACCGGCTGAAAAAAATGATCCTGTATGTGACATTTTTGCTGCTCTTTTCATCTATCCTTTGCACAGCCGTTTTATTCCTTCAGGTCAGGAACCTGAATCGAAGGCTGGATGACGTGACAAGGCAGTTTGACAGCATCCGGGAAGAAAAGAGCCGGAGCGATTCGCCGCCGAAGGGAAATGCGCCGGAAAAGACCCGGAGCAAAGAACAGGCAGAGTCTGCCGGGACAGAAGATACCGGGGCGCAGGAGAAGCGTAAATGCAAAGTTTATCTGACCTTTGATGACGGCCCCAGTCCCAACACGGGAAAGATCCTGGACGTTTTGGCAGAGTATGATGTAAAGGCCACCTTTTTTGTAACGGGAAAAGAAGGAGAGTATTACGATCAGCTTTACCGGCGGATCGTGGATGAGGGACATACCCTGGGAATGCACTCCTACAGCCATAAGTATCATGAGATCTATGCATCCTCCCGGGCCTTTGAACAGGATCTGGAAAAACTGCAGGATCTTTTATATGTAAAGACAGGTGTCTGGTCACGGTTTTACAGATTCCCCGGTGGGAGCTCGAATCATGTGAGCAGCGTTCCCATGCAGGAACTGGCAGATTATCTGGAAAAGCAGGATATCTATTATCTGGACTGGAATATCGTATCGGGAGATGCATCCGGGGTGCCCCAGAGTGCCAAAGCTCTTTCGGACAGGGTTTTATCCCTGATCGGAAAAGAGGAAACGGAAGTGGTTCTGATGCATGATGCGGCAGATAAGGATTCCACAGTGGAAGCACTTTCCATCATCCTTCAGCAGATCACAAGGCGGGATGATGTTGAGGTATTACCGGTTACGGAGGATATGGATTTCGAATCGGTTCATCATTTAAGCAACGAAGGAGAACAGTAGTATGGGATTTTTTCAGGATTTAAAGGAAGATCTGTCTATGGCAGTAGATGAGCTTGCAACGGAAGGTACCGCAGAGCAGGCGAAGGATGCGGAGGCAAGTCCGCAGCAGGATGCACAGCCGCAGGCTGAGTCTGCCGGACAGGAAGAACAGGAGCGGGATAAAAAAGAGGATGCGCAGGCTGAGCAGAAGGCAGAAAAGAGCGATGCCGGCCAGGGCGATGATATGGACGTGCTCCCTTCCGATGATCTTGCAAAGGCGCTGGAGGATGCAGGGATCCTGCAGGAGGGCGGTGAGGATGCCATCTCACCCGACGGAAAGCAGGCGCCTTTATTCGGTGAGCAGATGCAGCTGGATCTGAATCTGGCATCCGTGGCAGCGGAAGCACCGAAGGAGAAGGCTGTAAAGGAAACAGCACCGGATCCCATTGAGGCGGCAGCCAATGAATTAAAGAATATCGCGAATATCGTAAATAAGGAGGAAACGGTATCGGATGTGGAGGAGTTTGAGGACAAGCCCATCCAGACACCGGAAGAAATGATGGAAGAAACAAAGATCGAAGAGCCTGCAAACGTGCAGGAAAATGCCCGCCCTGCGGAGTCAAAACCTTTGACGGAGGCAGATATGGACGGGGATGCCGTAGATGAAAGCGCGGTGATCACCAAGTGCATGACCGTAAAGGGCGATGTACTTTCCAGAGGAAGCATTGAGATCCAGGGCGTTGTAGAGGGCAATGTTACGGCACTTGGCAAGCTGAATGTCTCCGGTAATCTGAAGGGAGATGCCAAAGCAGCGGAAGTATTTGCAGATGCGGCACAGATCAGCGGACAGATCACGGCAGACGGTACGGCCAAGATCGGCAAGGATTCCGTGATCATCGGCAACATCATTGCATCCAGCGCAGTGATCGCAGGTGCGGTGAAGGGAGATATCGATGTACACGGCCCCGTGATCCTGGATTCATCTGCCATCGTTATGGGAAATATCAAATCCAAATCGGTACAGATCAACAACGGTGCGGCCATCGAGGGTATGTGCTCCCAGTGCTATGCGGAAAGCAGCCCCAGCTCGTTCTTTGACAGATTTGCAAAATAAATCCAAAGCAGGAGAAGATCATGAAAAACAGAATATTACTGAAGCTCAGCGGAGAAGCGCTGGCAGGAGAAAAAAAGACAGGTTTTGACGAAGACACGGTCCGTGGTGTGGCAAAGCAGGTACAGCAGCTTGTCAGCAGCGGAACCCAGGTGGGTATCGTCATCGGAGGCGGCAACTTCTGGCGGGGCAGGACCAGCGAGAATATGGATCGCTGCAAAGCAGACCAGATCGGAATGCTGGCAACCGTGATGAACTGTATCTATGTATCGGAGATCTTCCGCAGTGAAGGTATGAAAACAGAGATCTTTACTCCCTTTTCCGTAGGTGCTTTTACGGAACTTTTTTCCAAGGATAAAGCAGTAGCGGCCCTTGGAGAGGGGAAAGTGGTATTTTTCGCAGGCGGAACCGGACATCCTTATTTTTCAACGGATACGGGAGTCGTACTCAGAGCCATCGAGGTGGAGGCACAGTCCATTCTTCTGGCAAAAGCCGTTGACGGCGTATATAATGCCGATCCCGCAAAGGATCCTTCGGCAAAGAAGTATGATAAGATCTCCATTGATGAGGTCATTGCACAGAACCTGCAGGTAATGGATATGACAGCATCCATTCTGGCAAGAGACAATCATATTTCCATGCTGGTATTCGGACTGGATGAGCCAAACAGTATCGTCAATACCATGAGCGGCAATTTTACCGGAACAGAAGTGACCGTGGATTGAGTCCCCGGAACAGAATAAGCAGAAAAGCGGAGGGTTTATCATGAATGAGAAGATCAAAGTCTATGATGAAAAAATGACCAAGGCAGTGGAGTTCTTAAAGTCCGAATATGCATCCATCCGGGCAGGAAGAGCAAATCCCCACGTGCTTGATAAGGTGAAGGTGGATTATTACGGAACGCCCACACCCCTGCAGCAGGTTGGTAACGTAACGGTTCCCGAACCGAGAATGATCCAGATCGCGCCCTGGGAAAAGAGCCTGATCAAGGAAATTGAAAAAGCTATCATGGCTTCCGATGTGGGAATCACCCCTTCCAACGACGGCGCAGTGATCCGCCTGGTGTTCCCGGAGCTTACGGAAGAGCGCAGAAAAGAGCTGGTTAAGGACGTTAAGAAAAAGGGTGAAGACGGCAAGGTGGCCGTCAGAAATATCAGAAGAGACGGAAACGATGCCTTAAAGAAGCTTTCCAAGGAGGACATCTCCGAGGATGAGATCAAGGATATGCAGGATGAGCTGCAGAAGCTGACTGATAAGTATATCAAGGAGATCGACGGTCTGGTGGATGAGAAATCCAAAGAGATCATGACCGTATAAGACAACCGAAAAAAGCAAAGACAAGAGGGAGAAGACTGCCGCACGGGGCGGGGGATTTTCCCTCTTCATCTTGAAGGAAAGGACTTTTTATGGAGAAATGTAAAGTGCCGCAGCATGTGGCCATTATTCTGGACGGAAACGGCCGCTGGGCAAAGGCCAAGGGACTGCCGAGAAATGCAGGACATGTGGCCGGAGCAAAAAATGTGGAGAACATCTGTCGCGCCGCCCATGAACTGGGGATCCGTTACCTTACGGTCTATGCTTTTTCCACGGAAAACTGGAGAAGACCCGGGGATGAAGTAGAGGCTCTGATGAAGCTTTTACGGGATTATATGAAAACCTGCCAGAACCTGGCAAAAAAGAACAATATGCGCTGCAGGGTCATCGGAGACCGCTCCGGACTTGCGCCGGATCTGCAGGAGAGCATTCAAAAGTTAGAGGAGGCTTCTGCCGGATACGACGGACTTACCTTCGTGATCGCTTTAAATTACGGCGGCCGGGATGAGATCGTCCGCGGGATCCGGGGGCTTTGTGAGGATGTAAAACAGGGAAAGGTCAGCGTGGAAGAGATCAGCGATCAGCTGGTGGGCGGCTATCTGGATACAGCGGATATCCCGGATCCGGACCTTTTGATCCGGACCAGCGGAGAGCAGCGACTGTCCAATTTTATGCTCTGGGAGCTGGCTTATTCGGAGTTTTATTTTTCCCCTGTTCACTGGCCTGATTTTGATAAAGCAGAGCTTGAAAAGGCAGTGGAAGCATATGGGAACAGGGACCGCAGATACGGCGGCCTGAAAGAAGAGTAGAAAAACGAAAGGAAATGGTAAAGAGTCTATGCTGGTAAGACTGATCAGCGGAATCGTATTATTGGCTCTTTTGCTTTCGGTGATTATCGTAAACGGTGGTGTTTTAGCCGGGTTTTTACTGGTGATCTCGCTGATCGGTTTCTTTGAACTGGTCAGAGCATGCAACGTCAGAGCGAAAAATGAGAAGATCGCCCTTCCCGAAGCAGTAGGGTATGTGGGTATTGTTGCTTACTACGGACTGCTGTTTTTCGGAACAAAGGAATGCTTCTCGGAATATGGAACCCTTTTGATCATCCTGACTGTGATGGGGATGCTGCTTTGTTATGTGCTGGCATTTCCCAGATACAGGGCCGGACAGATCATGGCGGCAGCTTTTTCGTATTTCTATGCGCCGATCCTTTTATCTTATATCTATCAGACCAGAAATCTGCCCCAGGGGCAGTATTTGGTATGGCTGATCTTTTGCGGATCCTGGGGATGTGATACCTGTGCCTATGCCGTTGGCATGCTTTTCGGAAAACATAAGCTGGCACCGGTCCTCAGCCCGAAGAAATCCATAGAAGGCGCCGTGGGCGGCGTTGTCGGTTCGGCGCTGATCGGTTTTCTGTATGCAAAAGGAGTGCAGATCTTTTTGCCGGCAGCGGGACTGGGAAGCGAGATTTTATGGGCTTACCCGCTGATCTCTGCCATCGGGGCAGTGCTCAGTCAGGCAGGTGATCTGGCAGCTTCCGGTATCAAAAGAGATCATGACCTGAAGGATTATTCCCATCTGATCCCGGGACACGGAGGGATCATGGACCGGTTCGATTCGGTTATCGTTACCGCGCCTCTGATCTACTATCTGTCCCTGCTTTTACTGGATCTTTGATGGTTACATACTATATGCGGGTCTTTTACGGGACCTGAAGGGAGATATCATGACAGAGCATAAAAATCTGGTCCTGCTGGGAAGCACGGGCTCTATCGGAAAACAGACCCTGGAGGTGGTCAGGCAGTACAGCGACCGTTTCAGTGTGGTGGCTCTTGCCTGCGGCAGCAACGATCAGCTTTTGGAAGAGCAGATCCGTCAGTTCCGGCCATCCTATGCGGTAATGTATGATGAGGAAGGAGCAAAACGGCTCAAGGACAGGATTGCGGACCTGGAGGTTACGGTTCTATCGGGAATGGAAGGCCTTTGCACCATCGCGGCCCTGCCGGAGGCAGACGTGGTTCTGACTGCGGTTGTGGGTATGATCGGCATCCGGCCTACCATTGCAGCCATTCAGGCAGGGAAGGATATTGCGCTTGCCAATAAAGAGACGCTGGTTACCGCGGGACACATCATCATGCCCATGATACGGGAAAAGGGCGTGGCTCTTTTGCCTGTGGATTCGGAACACAGTGCCATTTTCCAGTCCCTGCAGGGAAATCCCAAAAAGAGAATGCGCCTGATCTATTTGACAGCTTCCGGCGGTCCTTTCAGAGGATTTACAAAGGACAGGATGCAGCATATCACCCCGGCGGATGCCTTAAAGCATCCTAACTGGAATATGGGAAGAAAGATCACCATCGATTCGGCAACCATGGTAAACAAAGGACTGGAAGTTATGGAAGCAGGCTGGCTCTTTGATGCATCGCCGGAGCAGATCACCGTTGTGGTCCATCCTCAGAGTATCGTCCATTCCATGGTGGAATATGAAGACGGGGCCGTGATCGCACAGATGGGTGTGCCGGATATGAAGCTGCCCATTCAGTATGCTCTGACTTATCCGGACAGACTGCCCATGGAAGGAAATGAGCTGGACCTTTTTGCACTGGGACAGATGACATTTGAAAAACCGGATCCGGAAGTATTTACGGGACTTGCCCTTGCCTTTGAGGCTTTCCGCACCGGCGGCAGTATGCCGACTGTTTATAATGCGGCAAATGAGCGGGCAGTTGCCCTGTTCTTAGAGGAAAAGATCGGCTTTTTGCAGATCCCTGAACTGATCGAAAAAGCCATGAGAAGCCATACTGTTATAGCAAATCCCGATGTGGATCAGATCCTTGCCGCCGAGCAGGAGTGCTATGAAAAGATTGACAGCTGGCTGTGAAAAATGACCGGCAAAGAGGCCGGCCCTGGGGAGTAAGAAAGTGGGAATCGTTTTATTTTTTGTTATGTTTTGCGTGATCGTTCTCATGCATGAATTCGGTCACTTTATCATTGCACGGATGAACCATATTTCCGTTGTGGAATTTTCCATCGGAATGGGACCCTGTCTTTGCAGCTTTACAAGGAACGGCACCAGATTCGCCATCCGGCTTTTGCCCATCGGCGGTGCCTGCATGTTTGAAGGAGAAGACGGAAAATATACCAATCCTCCCGAAGAGGAAGAAGGAGGGCAGCAGGAAGAAACCGGCGAAAAAGAGGCTTTGGCATCGGAAGAAGAGAGCAGCTTTGCGCGGAATACGGATCTTGACACCACGGATCTTCCTTTTCCCAAAGCGCCTGTCTGGGGCAGGATCGCCACGGTTTTTGCGGGACCTTTTTTTAACTTTATTCTGGCCTTTATCGGCTCCATGATCATCATCGGAAGCTACGGGGTTGATATTCCGAAGATCCAAAAGCTTTCCGAGGAGGGAGCTGCCGTAGAAGCGGGCCTGCAGGAAGGAGATCTGATCCGGAAGCTGGACGGCAAAAAGATCCACCTCTACCGGCAGATCAGCCTGTATTCCATGCTGAACCGGGGAGAAGATGTGACCATCGAATATGAGCGGGACGGCAAGGTGGGAACCGTTGTGGTAACGCCGAAGTACAGTCCCGAGGCCGGCAGGTATTATATGGGTCTGATGGGTGTGGGAAGCTACGAAAAGTTCGGGATCCTCAAAACCGCACAGTATAGTTTTTATGAGGTGGGTTACTGGATCGAAACCGTGATCAAATCCTTAGAGCAGATGCTGCAGGGCAAGGTGAAAAAAGATGATGTGGCCGGCCCTGTGGGAATGGCGCAGATGGTAAACGACGTTTATACGGAATCCAAGCCTGACGGGCTGTATTATATCTGGCTGAACATGCTGAACTTCTGCGTGCTGCTTTCGGCCAATCTGGGTGTGATGAACCTTCTGCCTTTTCCCGCACTGGACGGCGGAAGGCTGGTATTCCTCTTTTTGGAAGTGCTGCGGGGCAAACCCATCCCGCCGGAAAAAGAGGGCGTGGTCCATTTGATCGGAATGGTCTGCCTGATGGCACTTATGGTATTTATTTTTTACAATGATCTGACAAAGATCTTTTAACGGAAAGGCAAAAGCAAATGACACATCATGAAAGAACAAAAGTTGTTTCCATCGGCGGTGTAAAGATCGGCGGCGGCAATCCCGTAGCCATTCAGTCCATGACCAATACGCCTACGGAGGATGTGGCTGCCACTGTGGCGCAGATCCTGAAGTTAGAGCAGGCAGGCTGTGAGATCGTTCGCTGCACGGCTCCTACCATTGAGGCGGCAAAAGCCCTGGCAGAGATTAAAAAACAGATCCACATTCCCCTGGTGGCGGATATTCATTTTGATTATAAAATGGCCATCGCAGCCATGGAAAACGGAGCGGATAAGATCCGGATCAATCCCGGGAATATCGGCGGCCCTGACAAAGTAAAGGCTGTTGTAGACGTGGCAAAGGAGCGTAACATTCCCATCCGTGTGGGGGTTAACAGCGGCTCTTTGGAAAAAAATCTCATTGAAAAATACGGTGGCGTAACCGCTGAGGGCATTGCGGAATCCGCCATGGATAAAGTGCATATGATAGAGGATCTGGGATATGATAATCTGGTGATCAGTATCAAATCATCGGATGTTCCCATGTGCATACAGGCCCATGAAAAACTGTGTGCCCAGACAGATCATCCCCTGCACATCGGTATCACGGAAGCAGGCACGGTCTGGAGCGGCAATATCAAATCCGCTGTGGGCATGGGAATCCTCCTTTATATGGGAATCGGAGATACCATGCGGGTATCCCTTACAGGAGATCCCGTGGAAGAGATCAGAAGTGCAAGGAAGATTTTGCGGTGTCTGGGAATGCGAAAAGAGGGGATCGAAGTGGTATCCTGCCCCACCTGCGGACGGACCAAGATCGATCAGATCTCTCTTGCCAATCAGGTGGAAAAGATGGCGGAGCAATATCCCCTTTCCATCAAGATCGCCGTGATGGGATGTGTTGTAAACGGCCCGGGAGAAGCCAGAGAAGCGGATATCGGCGTGGCCGGAGGCATCGGCGAGGGCATCCTGTTCAAGCACGGAGAGATCATCAAAAAGCTGCCGGAAGACCAACTTCTGGATGCTTTGAAAAATGAACTGGATCACTGGGGAGAATAAGGCCGGAGATGATGGCAAAAATCGGGCAGTTTTCAGCCTGAAAGCAATTGACATTCCGAAGCCCCACAGAGTAAAATAAATGCAATGTATGTAAATAACAGGAGGACAACTATATGGCTTGTTTTTTAGTTCCTACAACGGAAGCAATCGTAACGGGAATTGTTACGAAGGCAGTAAAAGAAAAAGAGAAAGGTGCGCAGGCTGCAGAGCAGAACACGACTGCAGATGAAGCACAGGGAAGCATCGGCAAGGTTACTTTTTCCACGAAGCTGGGATGGCTCTCCCGTATGCTTTGGGGCGGCAGTGCACTTCTTGCATTCGAGCATGTATGGCACGGCGAAGTTGCTCCTTATTTCCCGTTCCTGACGGCTGCTGAGACAGCGGAAGGAGCAAGGACCATGCTCCATGAGATGGCCACCACAGGTGTTTCCATGGCAGTACTTGTTACCCTGGTTTGGGCGGGCATGGTATCTGTTTATAATGCACTGGAGAAAAAAGAAGGAGAGGCAGGGGAGAAGGCATGACATTACTGATCACTGTATTTGCGGCCATTGTTTCTACCCTGGTCTGGTATCTTTCCGAAAAGGCCAGAAAGCTTCATATCGGTACACTGGTACTGATGTACTGGGGCGCCGCACTGATGTGGATGTGTGATGCGGTTTTTGAATATGCTGAGCTTAGAGACGCGTATTTTACACCTGCTGCGGAAGATATGATCAATGACGGATTCTTAGGATTTTCCGTTGTTGCGCTGGGACTTGTGATCTGGATCGCCATTGTGATGATCAAGGATCCTTCCCATGTGCTGAAGGTTGGAAGTAAAGCCGCATAAGAATCGCAGTTTTCAAACTAAAAAAGAGCAGGGGCACGCTTTACGGCGTGCCTCGTTTTATAGTATGATAGGAAGGGTGTGACCCGGAGGGGGAGATATATGGATATAACGGATCTGTTAAGACAGGTAAAACAAGGAGATCTCTCCATTGAAGAAGGGGCGGCGATTTTGCAAAAACAGCCCTTTGAGGAGCTGGGATTTGCTAAGCTGGATCGTCACAGAGCTCTTCGCAGCGGATTTGCCGAAGTGATCTTTTGCAGCGGAAAACCGGATGAATACCTGACAAAGATCTACAAAAGCATGGTGGAGGAAACCGGAGAGGCTTTCGGCACCAGGGCCACGAAAGAGCAGTATGAGCTGGTAAAAGCGGTGGTCCCGCAGGTCACTTACGATCCTGTTTCAAGGATCCTGAAGGCGGAAAAAGAAGGTAAGAAAAGAGATGGACTGGTCGCAGTCTGCTGCGCCGGAACCGCAGATATTCCCGTGGCGGAGGAAGCAGCCCAGACAGCGGAGTTTTTCGGATGCAATGCGGAGCGGTTTTATGATGTGGGCGTTTCGGGATTGCACAGACTCTTGTCCCGGGTGGACAGGATCTGGGAGGCAAACTGCGTGATTGCCGTAGCCGGAATGGAGGGTGCTCTTGCCAGTGTCATCGGCGGGCTGGTGCGCAATCCGGTGATCGCGGTACCTACCTCGGTGGGATACGGTGCTTCCATGAATGGGATCTCCGCTCTTTTGACCATGATCAATTCCTGTGCCAACGGAGTGGCTACGGTGAATATTGACAACGGATACGGCGCCGGATATCTGGCAACACAGATGAACAGACTGGCTACGAGCCGGTCTGATAAGGAACAGAGCGATGGATGAATTTAAAAAAATAGAAGAACTGGGAATGGAGAATTTTACCGCTGAGGCCATGCGGAAGCTGGAGCTTTTGAAACAGCGTCTTAAGGAGCTGTCCGGTGTGGCGGTTGCTTTTTCGGGAGGCGTGGATTCCACTTTCCTTTTAACAGTTGCGGATTCGGTGCTGGGTGAGCAGTGCGTGGCGGTAACAGCCAATGTAAATGCCTTTCCTAAGAAGGAAGATCTGCAGGTGCAGAATTTCTGCCAGGAAAGAGGGATCCCGCTGATCCGCTTTCCCTTTGACGAGTTAGCAAATGAAACTATCAGCAGTAATCCCCCGGATCGCTGCTATCATTGCAAGAAGGCCATTTTTTCCCAGATCATAAAGATCGCACAGGATCAGGGCCTTGCGGCTGTTGTGGAAGGCAGCAATGCGGATGATGAACAGGATTACAGACCGGGACTTGTGGCAATACAGGAGCTGGGTGTGATCAGCCCTCTGAAGGAAGTGGGTCTTTCCAAAAAAGAGATCCGGTATCTTTCCAGAGAAATGGATCTGCCCACCTGGGATAAGCCTGCAGCGCCGTGTCTTGCCACCCGCTTTGCTTTCGGGCAGCAGATCACAAAGGAAAAGCTGGAGCAGGTGGAGCGTGCCGAGCAGCTTTTGACAGATCTGGGATTTAGCACAGTCCGGGTACGTGTTCACGGTAATCTGGCACGGATTGAGATCGATCCGGAGGAATTTGACAGGATCCTTGTGCAGGGGATCCGGGAGCGCATTTTTGATACACTGAGAAGTCAGGGCTTTTCTTATGTGTCCCTGGATCTTGGCGGCTATCGGATGGGAAGCATGAACGAAGGATTGCCCGGTTAAGCCGGGGGAAAGGGGTACTATGGGGAAAAGTCTTTATTTGGAATGCAATACGGGAATCAGCGGCGATATGACTGTCGCCGCTCTTTTGGACCTTGGAGCAGATTTTGCAAAGCTTTCGGAAACGCTTTCCAGGCTTCCGGTGTCCGGTTTTACAGTGAAACAGAGCCGTGTGGTCAAAGAAGGGATCTCCTGCATGGATTTTTCCGTGGTGCTGGATGAGACCCATGAAAACCACGATCATGATATGGCTTACCTGCATGGATCAGATCCGAGCTACCGCAGGAGTGAAGCTGCATCTGCGCAGGAGCAGGATCATGCAAGCGAGCATCATTCCGGGCATGACCACGATCACGAACATGAACATGCGCATGATCATGATCACCATGGACAGGATAACGACCATGATCCCGGACATGATGGCGAGCACGACCATGAACATGCACACGACCATGACTACGCCCATGATCACCACGATGGTGACCATGCACATATGCATGATCATGATCCCCATGGACAGGATAACGACCATGATCTCGGACATGATGGCGAGCACGATCATGAACATGCACACGATCATCACCATGGCCATCATGAACACAGAAATCTGGAGCAGATCTTTCAGATCATCCGGCAGGCTGAACTTTCGGAAAATGCCACGCAGATCGCAGAGCGGATCTTCCGTGTGATCGCAAAAGCGGAAGCGGATGCTCATGATGTGCCCATTGACAAAGTACATTTTCATGAGGTGGGAGCAGTGGACTCCATTGTGGACATTGTTTCCGTTGCCTGCTGTCTGGACCAGCTGGGGATCGACAGAGTGATCCTTACGAAGCTGTGCGAAGGAACCGGAACGGTTCGTTGCCAGCACGGCGTTTTGCCTGTTCCGGTACCGGCGGTTACCAATATCCTGCGGGAGTACGGGATCCCCGTTGAGATCCTCCCCATAAAGGGAGAACTGGTTACGCCCACAGGTGCGGCAATAGCGGCAGCGCTTAAGACAGATGATACATTGCCTGAGAAGTTTGTCATTGAAAAAACCGGATACGGCGCAGGAAAAAGAACCTATCAGCGGGCCGGGATCTTGCGGGCTATGCTGATCCGGGATGTGAGAAAGGGACCTGCGGAAGAAGGAGAAGGCATCTGGAAGCTGGAGTGCAATGTGGACGACTGCAGCGGCGAAGCGCTGGGATTTGTGATGGAGCAGCTTTTTGAAGCCGGTATGCGGGACGTACATTTTTCTCCTGTTTATATGAAGAAAAACAGACCGGGATGGCAGGTGAATGTGATCTGTGATGAAGAACTGATCGGAAAAGCAGAAGAGATACTTTTTTGCAATACCACTACCATCGGTATCAGACGGTATCAGGTCCGGCGCAGTATCCTGAAACGGGAGAGCAAAGAAGTGCAAACGCCTCTTGGGTCGGCTGTTGTAAAGGTTTGCCACATCGGCGGAGAGAAACGGTGCTATCCGGAATATGAAAGTGTGGCCTCTCTTGCACGCCGGCACGGAAAGGATTTCCCCACGGTATATGAGATGGTCCGTCAGCTGGCGGAGAGTATATGAAAGAAGAAGAAAAAAAGTCTTATATCTGCATCGATCTGAAATCCTTTTATGCCTCGGCGGAGTGTGTGGATGCGGGACTGGACAGTCTGGACACCCACCTTGTTGTGGCAGATGAGTCAAGGACGGAAAAAACCATCTGCCTTGCGGTAACGCCGGCGCTGAAAGCTTACGGCGTATCCGGAAGAGCCAGACTGTTTGAGGTGATGGAAGCGGTACGGAAGATCAATCAGCAGCGGCAGGCGGCAAACGGAGGCAGACCTTTTTCGGGGGAGTCCTCTTCACAGAGGGAACTTATGGCAGACCCGTCTTTGAAGCTGAAGGTGGAGATCGCGCCGCCGCGGATGCGTTCCTATATGGAAAAAAGCCGCCGGATCTACGAGATCTATATGCACTTTGTGGCGCCGGAGGATATGCATGTCTATTCCATCGATGAAGTGTTTATGGACGTGACGGCTTATCTTCAGACTTACCGGATGGATGCGGCCCATCTTGCATCCCGTATGATATCGGAGGTGCAAAAGCAGACAGGTATCACGGCAACAGGAGGCGTGGGAACCAATCTGTATCTTGCCAAGGTTGCCATGGACGTTATGGCAAAACATATGAAGCCCAATGAAGACGGTGTGCGGATTGCTACCCTGGATGAAGTTAGCTATCGCAAACTTTTTTGGTCCCATACACCCATTACGGATTTTTGGCGAATCGGTCCCGGATATCGAAACAAGCTGGCATCTCTGGGGCTTTACACGCTGGGAGATGTGGCAAAGTGTTCTGTGGGCAGTGAAGAGGATTACTACAACGAAGCGCTTTTATACCGTACTTTCGGAAAAAATGCAGAGCTTCTCATTGACCATGCCTGGGGTTACGAACCATGCGAGATATCCCATATCAAGGCCTATATTCCCAGAAGCAATTCCATCAGCAACGGTCAGGTGTTGTCAGAGCCTTATGCATATGACAAGGCCAAACTGATCGTGCGGGAAATGACAGAACTTTTGATCCTGGATCTGGTGGGAAAGAATCTGGTGACGAATCAGATCCTGCTGGATGTGGGGTATGATACGGAAAATATCGACCATACACAGTCCGGAGGCCGGTATACGGGAGAGATGAAAAAAGATCATTACGGCAGATGGACGCCGAAACCTGCCCATGGAAGTTTTTCCCTGAAACAATATACCTCCCTGGGAAGTGAGATCATGGATGGGATGATGCAGCTGTTTGACCGGATCGTGGATCGGGACCTGACGGTGCGTAGAATGAGCGTTACGGCAGGCAGCGTGCTGACACCGGAGCAGGCAAAAAAAGCGGAGCAGGAAGAGAGCGGCGGCTACGAGCAGCTTGATCTTTTTACGGATTATAACAGTCGCCGGGAAAAGGATGAGAAGGAGCGGGCTTTGGAGGAAAAGGAACGAAAAGCCCAGGAAGCGGTCCTGCAGATCCAGAAGCGATTTGGAAAAAATGCGCTTTTGAAGGGAACCAACCTGCAGGAAGGTGCTACCGCCATGGAGCGAAACCGGCAGATCGGAGGGCATAAGGCATAATGGACGGAAAAAAGAAGAAGGCATCTCTTTCCGATCCGGAAGCGTTGATGCGGGAAAACGAAGTTCTTTACGGAGAGCTGATCTATGCAAAGGTGCCGGAGCCGAAAACCATCCGGCGGATGTCACCCGAAGAGCGGGCGGCACAGTTTTCCTCCTTTGCGGCCCTATCCGGTTACGGCGACGTGATCAGGAAGGCGGAAGAAAACTTTGCGGAGCAGGAAAACGAAAGCATTCAGCGGATCGCCTGGACAGATGAGGATGACATTTGAAAAATCGTGTTAAGGGAGAATCCATTTGGAGGATGATATGATCACAGATGAGATCAGAGAAGAATTGTTTCGGCTGCGGGATGAAGGATATTGTGAAATGCAAAAAAAGATCATTCCCACGGCTGATCCCGAATCGGTGGTGGGTGTCAGGACACCTGCCCTTCGAAGCCTTGCAAAACAGATGATGAAGCGGGAGGATTCCGGAGAATTTCTTTCGGATCTGCCCCATCGCTATTTTGATGAAAACCAGCTTCACGGATTTATGATTTCCCTCATAAAAGACTTTGCAAGCTGCATGGAAGAGACGGAGCGGTTTTTGCCCTATGTGGATAACTGGGCCACCTGCGATCAGATGTCTCCCAAGGTGTTCGGGAAACACAAAAAAGAGCTTCTTTCTTATATTAAGAAATGGATGAAATCAAGGGAGACCTATACCCTGCGTTTCGGCATCGGAATGCTGATGCAGCATTTCCTGGACGAGGACTTTGATCCGGCCTATCCGAAGATGGTGGCAAAGATCCGGTCCCGGGAGTATTACGTAAACATGATGATCGCATGGTATTTTGCCACGGCCCTTGCAAAGCAGTATGAAAGCATTCTTCCTTTTATAGAAAACCGGGCGCTGGATGAGTGGACCCACAATAAGGCGATCCAGAAGGCAGTGGAGAGCTATCGCATTTCCGATGCGCAAAAGAGTTATCTGAAAACACTGAAAATAAAAAAGGGGAAAAAAGAAAATGGCGGGGGTTGACTTTTGTTGACATAATTGTTATACTTGCGTCGTAACAACTTTGTAACAACTTTGTAACAAAAATGGAGAACAGAATGAAAAAGACCGTAAAGAAAGGCGCAATGGCAGTTGCCGTGATGTTTGCAGCATCTCTGATGGCGGCCGGCGTAGCCAGAGCGGATATACAATTAAATGCAGGTGTGGGCCTCGTACTGATGGATCCTCTTTTTACAGAGATTCAGGAGACGGCGCAGGCAGACCCTTTAGGCGAGATCGTAACGGATCAGGCTTCTTTGGAGACAAAAAGCGAAGAGACTGCAAGCGCTGCTGCAGAGCAGGACAGTGCAGATGCAGCTGCATTGTTAGCAGATGAGAGCGTATCGGCAGACAGCACGGGCGAGACAGAAGTGGATGCTTCCGCTGTGGCCGGGGACGGCGAAGCTTCAGAAGAAGCGGAGAATGCGGACAGCGCCGAAGCGGTACAGCTTTCCATTGGTGCCGCTAATGTGGTTACCGACAGCGCACCTCTTACAGAAGAAGAGATGGCTGAAGAGTTTGAAGAAGAAGAAGCTTCCGGTAAGGACTTCGGATATACCCATCTTGGTATCGTACGGGTAGATGATCATCTGAATGTACGTGCCAGTGCAGAGGAAGGCAGCAAGATCGTTGGTAAGATGGAGAACGAAGCAGGCTGTGAGATCCTTGATGTAGTTGGGAATATGGCACATATCACTTCCGGTTCCGTGGAAGGATATGTAAATGTAGAGTATCTTTTGACAGGCCCCGAGGCCGTTGAGTATGCATCTACGGTAGTAAAAGAGTTAGCAACTGTTAACTGTGACGGATTAAAGCTCCGTGAGGATAAGAGCACGGATGCACCTGTTTACAGTATGGTGGCATACGGCGAGCAGCTTGAGATCTTTGAAAAAGACGACAGCTGGGTAGGCGTAAAATATGACGGAAAGAAACTGTATGTATCTGCCGAATATGTAACGGTGGGCGTACAGCTTAAAACTGCACTGAATATGACTGAGTTTCTGTACGGTGCCGGCGTATCAGATGTTCGTATGGATCTTTGCGAATATGCAAAACAGTTCGTGGGCAATCCGTATGTTTGGGGCGGCGAGTCCCTGACCAACGGTTGCGACTGCTCCGGTTACGTACTTTCCATTTACAAGAAGTACGGTATCACCCTGCCTCACTCTTCAAGAGCACAGGTAAACTGCGGTACCAGGATCAGCCTTGCGGAAGCAAAACCCGGTGATCTGGTATTCTATGCAAAGGGTAAACGGATCAATCACGTAGGTATCTATATCGGTGGTGGACAGATCGTCAATGCAAGTTCCCCCAAGACCGGTATCCGTATTGCAAATGTTTACTACAGAACTCCGGTAGCCGTTACCAGAATTCTGCAGGATTAATACAGACAACCATACACAGAAGTGATATAAAGAGAAAAGAGGCAACGTATGTTGTCTCTTTTCGTGTGAGGAAGGAGTAATATGAAAGAGGGCACGGAAAAAAGAACCGCCATCCTGTTTGATCTGGACGGTACCCTTTGGGACAGTTCGGAATCGGTGGTGCGTTCCTGGAATGAAGTGATCGAAGAGCAGCCTGACTTTGACAAGAAGGGAACGGTGGAGGATATGTACCGTCTGATGGGAAAGACCATGGACGAGATCGCCTATGCTTTTTTTGATACGGTTTCTCCTGAGCGGGCACTGGAGCTGATGCAGCTTTGCAGCGAGCATGAGAATGATTATATTGCAGACCATGGCGGCAAACTGATGCCGAAGCTGAAGGAAACCCTGAAGGAACTGAAAAAGGATTATTTCCTGGCGGTTGTCAGCAATTGCCAGGCAGGTTATATTGAGGCATTTCTGGATTATCATGATCTCAGGGATTGCTTTGAGGATTATGAGGACTTCGGCACCACGGGAATGAAAAAGGCAGAGAACATCCGGCTGGTGATCGAGCGAAACAATCTGGATAAGGTTTGCTATGTGGGAGATATCCAGGGTGACATGGATGCCTCCACCCGTGCGGGAGTCTCATTTATCCACGCAGCATACGGATTCGGCAAGGTGCCGGATGCATCTTATGCCCTGGAAAGTTTTGCGGATCTTCCGGCGCTTTTGCAGACTATCCCGGAGGAATTCTTTTTGCAAAAAGAGGAATCTTAAATGGAACAATCCAGCAGATATTTTGAAAACAGAGCGTGTGAGTATTATCCCTGTCACAAAGGGTGTGAGGAAATGAACTGCCTTTTTTGCTATTGTCCACTGTATCACAGGCAGGACTGTCCGGGAAATCCTTCCTATAAGGAGAAAAACGGCAGGCGGATCAAGGTGTGTACGGACTGCACCTTTCCCCATCGCCCGGAAAACTACGATAAAATCAGGGAATTGCTTTTGTGAAAAACCGCTTTACAAGGAGAGAGCCTTGTGTTAGAATAGGCTTCGTACGAGTTTTTAGCCATGCCCGGTTGCCGGCTTCTCCGGCCGCAACTTAGTATGCGCTGAATGGAAAAAAGAAGGAGGTAATCAAATGATTACAAAAGAGAAGAAAACAGAAATTATGCAGAAGTACGCAAGAACATCCGGAGACACCGGTTCACCGGAAGTTCAGGTTGCAGTTCTTACCGAGAGAATCAAAGAGCTTACCGAGCATCTGAAAGAGAATCCCAAGGATCATCATTCCAGACGCGGTATGTACAAGATGATCGGTAAGAGACGTGGTCTTTTGGACTATCTGAAAGAGAAGGACATCGATCGTTATCGTACCCTGATCGAGCAGTTAGGCCTGAGACGCTAATTCATGTGCATAAAGAGGCGGGATTTGTTTCCGCCTCTTTTTGGCTATTTTTAAACCATTCACAATAGGTTCCAAATAGGTAGAAGAATTGTTCCGAGACCGCTGAAGCGGATAAAAAGAAAAGAGGGTTTTGCCCGGTTCAGTAGTTTCGGCATCTTCTACCTGATTGGCAAAGACGAAAAGGAGAGAAGAATATGTACAAAACCTATTCCATGGAACTGGCAGGCAGAACGCTGACCGTTGATATCGACAGAGTCGGCAAGCAGGCCAACGGCTGTGCATTTATGCACTATGGCGAAACTACGGTACTGTGTACCGCAACCGCTTCCGAGAAGCCCAGAGACGGTATTGACTTTTTCCCCTGCTCTGTAGAGTATGAGGAGAAGTTCTATGCAGTGGGCAAGATCCCCGGAGGTTTTAACAAAAGAGAAGGTAAAGCAAGCGAGAACGCTGTTCTTACGGCTCGTGTGATCGACCGTCCCATGCGTCCGCTGTTCCCGAAGGATTACCGCAATGACGTAACCCTTCACAACATGGTTATGAGCGTGGATCCCGCATGCCGCCCGGAGCTGGTTGCCATGATCGGTACTTCCATTGCTACCACCATTTCGGATATCCCCTTCGCAGGTCCCTGCGCTATGACCCAGGTAGGTATGAAGGACGGAGAGCTGATCATCAACCCCAGCCAGAAGGATTGGGATGAGGGAGAGCTGAAGCTTACCGTTGCTTCCACTTCCGAGAAAGTGATCATGATCGAAGCAGGTGCAAAAGAGATCCCTGAAGAGAAAATGTTAGAGGCGATCTACAAGGCACATGATGTAAACCAGACCATCATCGAGTTCATCAACAAGATCGCAGCAGAGGTTGGCAAGCCCAAACATGAGTACACCAGCTGTGCGGTTCCCGAAGAGCTTTTTGCAGCCATGAAGGAGATCGTAACACCTGAAGAGATGGAGACGGCTGTATTTACCGACGAGAAGCAGGTAAGAGAGGAGAACATCCGCAAGGTAACCGAGAAGCTGGAAGAGGCATTTGCCGACAAAGAAGAATGGCTTGCTGTTTTAGGCGAGGCTGTTTACCAGTATCAGAAAAAGACCGTCCGCAAGATGATCTTAAAGGATCACAAGCGTCCTGACGGAAGAGCGATCGATCAGATCAGACCTCTTGCAGCAGAGGTTGATATCATCCCCAGAGTTCATGGTTCTGCTATGTTCACCCGTGGACAGACTCAGATCTGCAACGTGACCACTCTGGCACCTCTTTCCGAGGTTCAGAAGATCGACGGCCTGGATGAGAACATCACCAGCAAGAGATATATGCATCATTACAACTTCCCGTCTTATTCCGTAGGTGAGACCAAAGTCAGCCGCGGACCGGGAAGACGTGAGATCGGACACGGCGCCCTTGCTGAACGTGCGCTGCTTCCTGTTCTTCCTTCCACGGAGGAATTCCCTTATGCCATCCGTACCGTATCCGAGACCTTTGAGTCCAACGGTTCCACTTCCATGGCATCCACCTGTGCATCCTGCATGTCCCTGATGGCAGCAGGTGTGCCCATCAAGAAGATGGTAGCAGGTATTTCCTGTGGTCTTGTAACAGGCGATACCGATGATGATTATATTGTACTTACCGATATCCAGGGTCTTGAGGACTTCTTCGGCGATATGGACTTTAAGGTAACCGGTACCACCGAAGGTATCACCGCTATTCAGATGGATATTAAGATCCACGGTCTGACCCGTCCCATCGTAGAGGAAGCGATCCGCCGTACCAGAGAAGCAAGACTTTTCATCATGGATACCTGCATGAAGCCTGCTATCGCAGAGCCTCGTAAGGAAGTTGGACAGTATGCACCCAAGATCGTTCAGATCCAGATCGATCCCGACAAGATCGGTGATGTTGTGGGTCAGAGAGGAAAGACCATCAACGAGATCATTGCCCGTACCGGTGTGAAGATCGATATTACCGATGACGGTGCAGTAGATATCTGCGGTAACGATCAGGATAAGATGCAGGAAGCAATCGGCATGATCAAGATGATCGTTTCCGAGTTTGAAGAAGGAAAGAGATATACCGGAAAGGTTGTTTCCATCAAAGAGTTCGGTGCATTCATCGAGTTTGCTCCCGGTAAAGAGGGAATGGTTCACATTTCCAAGATCGCAAAAGAGCGGATCAACCATGTAGAAGATGTGCTGACCTTAGGCGATGTGGTTGAGGTTGTATGCCTTGGCAAAGACAAGATGGGCCGCATCAGCTTCTCCATCAAAGACTGCAACTGATCGGAAATAGCCGATATCAGTCAGATATAAGATCATAACAGGAGCTGCCTGCGGGGCGGCTCCTGTTTTTTTGGTCAAAACCTTGTGAAAAAGCCCGTGATTTGATATAATAACCATGTTTGTGGGTTTTAAATGAGGGATAAAAAGGAGCGGATATGAGCTTTTTACTGAACCTCCTCGGGGGGGTAAAAAAGAGCGAGCTTGCCAAGAAAGAAGCAGAGCTTGAACAATTAAAGAGAGAACATGAAGCCGAGCTGAACAAGATGAAGAATCTTTATGCGGAGCAGATTGATGAGATTCAGGCGGCTTTTCGCAAAAAGACGGCATCTTTGAGCGAGGAGTTTGAGAAGTATAAACAGGAGAACAGCGCTGATGCGGTCAATGCGGCCCATGAAGCGGAGCTGGCCAAGATGAAGAAGCTTTACGCGGAGCAGATCGATGAGATCCAGAATGCGTTCCGTAACCGGAACCAGTCTCTGCAAAGCGAGATCGACAAATACAAAGAAGAGACCAATGCCTACGAAGAAAAGATGGCAACCCAGGATGCGCAGCTGCAGAAGATGAAGAGTCTTTATGCGGAGCAGATCGATGAGCTGCAGACAGCTTTCCGCAACCGCAACGATGAGATCCAGAATGAGCTGACGGAGCAGGAGAAGCTGAAGACCGCAGCAATCCAGGTGGCCCATGATCTTGAGATGAAGAAGATGAAGTCCATCTACGACGAGATGCTGGTGGAGATCCAGCATGCCCATGAGGAGAATCATAAACATCTTCGGGAGAAGCTCCGGATTGCCAACGAACAGATCATTTCCCTGCAGAAACAGACCTCTGAGCAGGAAGCACAACTGGATAAGATGAGCAAGCTTTATGACGAGCAGCTGGCGGAAGTGCAGGAGGCATTCCGGGAGAAAAATGCATCTTTGCAGAAACAGATCGACGGATTTAAAAATCAGCTGGCAGGATTGCTGAATATCTGACGGGGATCTAATTCTAAAAAGTGTATAAAATATGCTTAAATTGTAGAAAAAATGTATACGAATAGAAAATAATGTGGTATACTACTTTACATAATTTGGGAATTTTTGGTATTGCAGAAATAAAATGCCAAAAAGCAACACACATGGAGGAGATAGTATGAATGAGGGTAACGCAATGACGGAAGGATCAGCTACCATTACATCAGCAGAGCAGGCAGTCAGAGCAGTAAAGGCTGCGCAGCAGGACTCCGGTGCTGAGAGTGTAAATACAACGGAAAGCGAGCAGAGCGCTTCAACCGGCAGTGCATCCACAAGCAGTGCACCCACCAGTGCGCAGGAAGCAGCAGCTTACTATTCCGCACAGTCTGCAAGTTCCGCACCTGTGATCGAGAGTTCCGGCAAATGGAAAGAACTGCTCTCCCAGCTTCAGGAAGAGGTATCCGAGAATCTTTCTAATGCGGAAAAAGCAGCACAGTCCATCAAGAGTGAGATGGAGGAGAAACTGTCTGCACTTGAAAAAGAGAAAAAAGAAGAAATTGAGAAACTGACCAAAGAGAAAGACGAAGAGATCGACAGACTCTCCAAAGAGAATGAAGAACTCAGAGCCGGATTCGATGCGCAGAAGGATAAGCTTCAGGCTGAGATCGAAAAAGAGCTTGCTGACAAGCAGAGTGCTGAGATCGCACAGGTGAAGGCACAGTACGAATCTCAGATGCAGGCAGGTCAGAATGCTAATCATGAAAAGCTTCAGGCTATGAGAAAAGAAATGGATGGCTATAAGGAGCAGATTGAGACGCTGATGCTTCACATTGACGATCCTTTCGTACTGCAGCAGATCCAGAACGGAACAGCAGCTCCCGCAGCTGCCCCTGCAGAGGAGGAGAAAGAAGAAGCGCCTAAGACTGAAGAGGCACCTGCAAGCGCTGAGTAAGCAGATCTTCTTAAAAGAGCAAATCAAAAGGCTGTCGCATTTGCGACAGCCTTTTTTTGCGCCATAAGCGCTGGTTGCAAGGTATAGTATAGAGTAAAGGAGGAGTGATGAATGATCAGAGTGCCTCGTGGAAGGTTCTGCTGATCACATCGTTTTGCTGTTCCTGGGTCAGCTTAACGAAGTTTACGGCATAGCCGGAAACACGGATGGTAAGCTGAGGGTAATTTTCGGGATGCTTCTGTGCATCTAAAAGGGTGTCTCTGTTTAATACATTGACATTCAGATGATGGCCGCCCTTTGTTGCGTAGCCGTCTAAAAGATTGACAAGGTTCATAACCTGAGATGTATTGTTTTCCATGTGAAATACCTCCTTGTTAAAATAGTAATGATTACTGTTATTGATTAAATTTTAACATTTATTTGGAAATTGTAAAGAGGGAAATTTGTTTTTTTTCTCATACAATTATTTTTCGCTGAATTTGCTTATTTTTGAGAGAATTCAGGGGATTTATGGTATAATTATGTATTATGTTTTACATGATCCGAAAGGAGAAAAATTATGGCAAGAGTTTTTTTAGTGGTACTTGACAGCTTTGGAATTGGTGAGGCACCGGATGCTGCAGCATTCGGGGATCCGGGAACCAATACCCTTCGTTCCTGTGCCACATCAGCCTTCTTTTCCATGCCCAACATGGATCAGCTGGGGCTGTTTTCCATAGACGGTATTGAAACGGGAGGAAAAACCGCTCCCCGAAAGGACTTTACGGGACGGATCGCCAGGATGCAGGAAGCCTCTGCAGGGAAGGATACCACCATCGGTCATTGGGAGATCGCGGGGGTCATTTCACCGGCGCCCCTGCCTACGTATCCCCAGGGCTTTCCGAAGGAAGTGCTGGATGAATTTTCGAAGCAAACAGGTCGCGGCGTTCTTTGCAACAAGCCCTATTCCGGCACCAAGGTCATCGCTGACTACGGAAAAGAACATATGGAAACGGGAGATCTGATCGTATATACCTCAGCTGACAGTGTATTCCAGATCGCAGCCCATGAAGAGGTGGTTCCCGTAGAGCAGCTTTATGAGTACTGCCGCATTGCAAGGCAGATCCTGCAGGGTGAGCACGGCGTGGGCCGTGTGATCGCCAGACCGTTTATCGGAACACCGGGGGCCTTCGAGCGGACGGCCAGAAGACACGACTTTTCTTTGAAGCCGCCCAAGAAGACCATTCTGGATCTGATCAAAGAGGCAGGCAGGGATGTGATCGCTGTGGGCAAGATCCACGATATCTTTGCGGGAGAGGGTATGACGGAGTTTGTATATACCACATCCAATGCAGACGGCATCGAGAAAATGATCGGATATGAAGAAAAAGATTTTGACGGTCTGTGCTTTGTGAATCTTGTGGATTACGATATGCTTTACGGCCACAGACGTGACATTGACGGTTATGCCAAGGCGCTGGCTTATTTTGATGAAAAGCTGCCGCAGATCTTAAGCGGACTTCGGAAAGATGATATGCTGCTGGTGACCGCAGACCACGGATGCGATCCGGGATATACGGCTACCACAGACCATACCAGAGAATATACCCCTTGCGTTATGTACGGTAAAAAGTTAGCACCTGCTAACATGGGAACCAGAAAAACCTTTGCGGATATTGCAGCAACCGTACTGGACTTTTTGAACGTTGAGGGCAAAGTAGAAGGAGAGAGTATGCTCTGACGGGAGAAGAGGGGGCAGATCGAAGCAACACAGAAGAAAGAAGCAACAAAGGAGAAAGAAGTAATAATGGATAAGATCGGACAGGAAATAGCACGTAGACGCACTTTTGCGATCATTTCCCATCCGGATGCGGGTAAAACCACGTTAACGGAGAAATTTTTATTATACGGAGGAGCCATTAATCTGGCGGGATCCGTAAAAGGAAAGGCAACTGCCAGACATGCGGTATCGGACTGGATGGAGATCGAAAAGGAAAGAGGTATCTCGGTCACATCTTCCGTACTGCAGTTTGAATATGACGGCTATTGTATCAATATTTTGGACACCCCGGGACATCAGGATTTCTCGGAGGACACTTACAGAACTCTGATGGCGGCAGATTCCGCCGTGATGGTCATTGACGGAAGCAAGGGCGTGGAGCCCCAGACCAGAAAACTGTTTAAGGTCTGTGTGATGCGCAAGATCCCCATCTTTACCTTTATCAATAAGATGGACAGAGATGCCAACGACACCTTTGATCTTCTCGATGAGATCGAAAAAGAGTTAGGCATTGCTACCTGCCCTGTGAACTGGCCCATCGGTTCGGGAAAAGAATTCCGCGGGGTCTATGAACGGGCCAGCAGAGATATTCATATTTTTTCCGATACGGAGAAAGGTACAAAAGAAGGAAAAGATGTACTGGTCAATATGGAATATGAAGATGCGGTAAAGGAGCTCATCGGTGAGGCAGCTTTCGAAAAGCTTTCGGATGAGATCGAGCTTTTGGACGGCGCCAGCGCACCCCTTGATCTGCAGCAGGTACAAAAAGGAGAACTGACACCGGTATTCTTCGGATCGGCACTTACCAACTTTGGTGTGGAGGTTTTCCTGCAGCACTTTTTGAAGATGACCCAGACGCCCCTGCCCAGAATGTCGGATCAGGGACTGATCGATCCGGCGGAGAATGATTTTTCCGCATTTGTATTTAAGATCCAGGCCAACATGAATAAGGCTCACAGAGACAGGATCGCCTTTATGCGGATCTGCTCCGGCAGATATGATTCCGCCATGGAAGTCAAGCACGTACAGGGAGGGAAGGTCATGCGCCTTTCCCAGCCCCAGCAGATCATGGCGGATTCCAGAAAAATTCTGGATGAGGCTTATGCGGGAGATATTATCGGTGTGTTCGATCCCGGTATTTTTTCCATCGGAGATACCCTCTGCATGCCCAAGGAAGAGTTCCGCTATGCCGGTATCCCTACCTTTGCGCCGGAACATTTTGCAAGGGTGCGTCAGCTGGATACCATGAAGCGGAAACAGTTTGTGAAAGGTATTACCCAGATCGCTCAGGAGGGTGCCATTCAGATCTTTAAGGAGCTGGATACGGGCCTTGAGGAGATCATCGTGGGAGTTGTGGGCGTGCTGCAGTTTGACGTGCTCAAATACAGACTGGAGAATGAATATAACGTTGATATCAGGTTAGAGCCCCTGCCCTATGAACATATCCGGTGGATCGAAAACGAGAATCCGGATCTGAATCATCTGGTGGGAACCTCCGACATGAAGAAGGTTACGGATCTGAAGGAGCGGCCCCTTCTTTTGTTTATCAATCCGTGGAGCGTACAGATGGTATTGGACCGCAATGAGGGACTGGAGCTGTCGGAATTCGGACGGGAATAACGGAGAGTGCCTATGGGGAATGTGTGGCGGTATCTGAAAAAAACGGTAATGTATCTGGCGGTTGTATCAATGGTGCTTTGCGGCTGCGGCCGGATGGACCGTGATGGAGAAGTGGTGATCAATCCGGACTCCCAGGAGCTTATGGGAGTGGATTTTTCCGATACTTCCGCGCAAAAGGGAGAAAAGCCCGCAAAGAAAGCAAAGAGCAGCAAAGCTGGAACGTTGATCGATACGCTGCCGAAGGCAAAAATCAGCGAGGGGTATTATTACGGCACGCTGGGCAGTGAGGACCGGCAGCTTTACAATGAGATCTTAAGCGGTCTTAGGGCTGTGGATACTGCGGATCTGTCCCAGACAGACCAGGACAGGGTCGATGTGCTGTTTCAATATGTCTGCGCCGATCATCCGGAGATTTTTTATACCGACGGCTATGACATTACCTGGAAGGAAATACTCGGGAAAAAGACCCACATGCAGCTGACGGGGAAATATACCTACTCTAAGGATGAGATCGAAACCATCATGGGGAAGATCGAAAAGGAGCGGGATAAGATCCTGAAAAACATGCCTGCTTATCAGGATGATTACGGCAGGGTGCGTTATATTCACGATTATATCGCCACCCATACCAGTTATGATACCGGTGCAAAAGACAATCAGTCCATAGTTTCGGTGCTGCTGTATCAGAAAAGTATCTGTGCGGGATATGCCAGGACCATGCAGTATCTGCTGAATGAAGCCGGTATTCCCTGCGCTTATGTCTGGGGAAATGCGGACGGCAATACGGGAAGGGGCATCATGACCCACGCCTGGAATCTGGTGCAGGCGGACGGAGACTGGTACTATCTGGATGTGACCTTTGACGATCCTTCCGTTTCGCTGGATTCGGGAAAAGACAATTTTGTCAAATATGATTATTTCCTGATCACAGCAAAAGAGCTGCAGGCCACCCATACCATAGATTCTTCCCTGGAGCTTCCGGACTGCACGGCAACCCGGGACAATTATTACATCAGGGAGGGACGGATCCTGGGGGGCTACGATAAAGATCGGATCCGGGAGATGTTCCTGGAAGCATCCGCTAAGGGAGAACGTTACATCATCTTCCGGTGCGAAAGCAGCGGGGTGTTTGAAATGTGCCGCTACAAGCTTATAGACGAGCAGGAGATCTTTGATATGATCGGAAAGCGCAAAAGCGTTTCCTACAGCTTCGATCAGGAGAAGCTTTCCATGCTGTTTTGGCTGTAAGGGCAGTTGTCAGATTGATACTTTCCAAAAACAGTGGAATTTGGTATACTCACAAGTGTGCCGGCGCATTTGCGATCCGGCAGAAAGGAGCTTAACATGGAAAATGTAAGTGAAAACGAATTGGACAATTATGAAGCAGCCGATGCCATCGGAAGTGTACAGATTTCCGATGATGTGGTAGCTATGATCGCCGGACTTGCCGTTTCGGAGGCAGAGGGCGCTTCCTACCCGGATCAGGGCATCACCGCAGGTGATACCGCGGGTAAGAACGTGATGAAAAAAATGCTCAAGAACGTCAAGGTAGATGTGGCGGGAGATTCTGTTTCAGTGGATGTTTCCATTGCGGTTGACTACGGCCGGAATATTCCCCAGACCTGTCAGAACGTACAGACCAAGGTGAAATCTGCCATTGAGACCATGACGGGACTGATGGTTTCCGATGTGAATGTTCGTGTGGCAAAGGTGAATATGCAATGAACAGATCGAAACTAAGAGAAAAAGTGTTCAGACTGTTATTCCAGGCAGAATTCCATGACCAGGAGGAGTTTGCCGGTCAGCAGGAGCTGTTCTTTTTACAGGAGGAACAGGAGACCATGAGTCCGGAGGACAGCAAGACGGTGTCCGAAACCTGCGATAAGATCATGGAAAAGCTTCCGAAGATCGATGAAATGCTGACGGAAAAAATGACGGGCTGGAGTATCGACAGAGTGGGGAAAGTAGAACTTGCGATCCTCAGACTTGCTGTATATGAGATCTGTTTTGACGATTCCATTCCCCCTTCCGTTTCCATTAATGAAGCGGTAGAACTGGCAAAACGGTATGCATCGGAGGAATCCTATTCCTTTGTAAACGGCGTACTGGCCAAGTTTGCCGGGGAATGATACCTTCGGTCCGAAGGATGCCATATGGGAAGAACGATTTATTCGGTTTCAAAAGTCATTGCCTATCTGCGTGGGCTTGTAAATGACGATATGATCTGCAGAAATGTCACGATCCGGGGAGAGATCAGCGACGTGCATTATCACTCCGCATCGGGACATACCTATTTTATTTTACGGGAGGGCAATGACCAGCTGTCCTGTATTTTGTTTGCATCAGACAGAAAGAATCTCAAGGCCCCCCTGCAGGACGGGAAAGAAATGGAATGCGAAGGTCGGATCGGATTTTATCACCGGCCGGCCGGTTTTTCTTTTTGCGTAAAAAATGCCAGACTGTCCGGAGAAGGACAGATCTATGAAGAATATTTAAAAACCAAACAGGAGATGGAAGAGGCGGGGATGTTTGCCCCGGAATACAAAAGACCCATCCCCCGTCTGGTAAGACGGCTGGGTGTTGTCAGCAGCGCATCGGGAGATGTGAGAAGCGATATTGAATCCGTGGCGAAACGCAGAAACCCTTTTGTGGAGATCCTGCTGTGCCCTGCCTATGTTCAGGGAGAGCGGGCCATTCTGAGTATTGAGCGTGCCATCGGAAGGCTGGCAGCCTATGAGCCGGATGTGATCATCGTAGCAAGAGGCGGCGGCTCCGATGCGGATATGGAAGTGTTTAATTCCAGAATTGTGGCGGAGGCGGTTTTTAACTGCCCGGTGCCCGTGATCTCGGCCATCGGACATACGCCCTATGAACCTATCCTGAATCTGGTGGCAGATGCCAAGGCCGGGACTCCCTCGGAAGCAGCGGAAAAGGCTGTGTGTGATATTGCCGCAGTGTCTGCGCTGATCCGGGAATCGGAAGAGAGCCTTGTTTTTCTGATGAACCGCAGGCTGGAACAAAAAAGGTTTCTCATCCGGGAAAAACAGTTAGAGCTGCTGCGACGATCTCCGTCGGCAACGCTTTTGCAAAAGCGGGGTAAGGTGGAAGAGGCCCGGGAAGAACTTTCCCGCCTGATCACAAAACGGCTGGAGCAGACGGAAGGTGATATGCAAAAGGCCAAAAGGCAGCTGGAAACGACCATGGAGCAGCGCCTGCTCTTTTGCAGAAACAGGCTGCAGGTGGCAGCGGCCAGACTGGACAGCTTATCGCCCTTAAAAAGGATCATGGGCGGATATGCCTATGTGGAGGATACAAAAGGAAACAGTATCACCGGTCTGGATCAGATTGCAAAGGATGACCGGGTGAGAATGTATTTTAAAGACGGACTTGCCACGGCAAGGATCGAATCCCTTGAGAGAAAAACACTGATGCCGGAGGAAGAGAATGGCTGAAAAGAAAACAAAGGCAGAGGAAATGCCCCAGGGCGGATTTGAAGAGCAATACGAAAAACTGGAAGAGGTTCTTCAGAATATGCAGAATCCGGGAGTATCCCTGCAGGAGAGTTTTGACAATTATAAAGAAGGCATGAAGCTGGTACAAAGCTTAAATGATATGATCGACGGCATCGAAAAGGAAGTGAAGGTGCTGGAAGAGGAAGACGGGGAAGAAGAATGAGTCAGCAGGAATTTAAAAATGAGCTGGAAGAAAAATGCGCCGGAGCAGAAGAGATCGTGTTATCCTATCTGCCTGAGCCCGGCGGACCGGCGGCCCTTGTATATGAGGCTGCAGGGTACAGCCTGCAAAGCGGCGGAAAACGATTGCGACCCCTTCTGATGCTGGAGACCTGCCGGCTTTTCGGCGGGGACGAGACCTACGTTTATCCCTTTATGGCGGCACTGGAGATGATCCATACCTATTCTCTGATCCATGACGATCTGCCTGCCATGGACGATGATGCGCTAAGGCGTGGAAAACCTACCAATCACGTGGTATACGGAGAAGCGAATGCGATCCTGGCAGGAGACGGCCTTTTGAATCTGGCCTTTGAGACTGCATCCATGGGCGCTTTGGTAAAAGGCGGCGTCAAGGGTACAGACTTTAGCAGATCCTGTGATGTGGCCGGAGCGGACATTTTGCCGGATGAGGGAAGCTATGATCCCGACATGCAGAAACGTGCCGTAAAAGCCCTTTATATCCTGGGGCATAAAGCAGGGATCCGGGGCATGATCGCAGGTCAGGTGGCGGATATACAGGCTGAAGAACAAAATACGGAAACCGATATGGATACGCTGTTGTTCATTCACAGGCATAAAACAGGTGCCCTGCTGGAAGCGGCTTTTACCATAGGAGGCCTTATGGGCGGAGCAGATCCGGAGCAGCTGAAAAAACTGGAGCGGATCGGAACCCTTCTGGGCGTAGCTTTTCAGATTCGGGATGACATCCTGGATGTAACGGGAGATCAGGAAGAACTGGGCAAACCCATCGGGTCGGATGAGAAAAACAACAAGAGTACCTATGTATCGTTAAAGGGCCTTACAGAGGCGGATCAGGAAGTGGGACGTCTTTCAAAGGAGGCAGCCGGTCTTTTGGACAGTCTGCCGGGTGATCATGAATTTTTAACGCAGCTTTTTGCATATCTGACAGAGAGAAGAAAATAATGATTCTGGACCGAATTAAAAAAGAAAACGATATTAAGAAGATCCCCAAGGATCAGCTCCCGGCCCTTGCCCAGGAGATCCGGGAATTTCTGGTGGAAAAGATCAGTAAAAGCGGCGGCCATCTGGGCGCCAATCTGGGTGCGGTGGAGCTTACCATGGCGTTGCATCTGGTGCTGAATCTGCCGGAGGATAAGATCGTATGGGATGTGGGGCATCAGAGCTATACCCATAAGCTCTTGACAGGCAGAAAAGAAGGCTTTGAGACCCTGCGCCAGTATGGCGGCATGAGCGGTTTTCCCAAACGGAAGGAAAGCCCCTGCGACTGCTTTGATACAGGACACAGTACCACTTCAATCTCCGCAGGTCTGGGACTTTGCCAGGCCAGGGATCTTTTGGGGAAAAAGCAGACGGTGGTGGCTGTCATCGGCGACGGCTCCCTGACAGGAGGCATGGCCTATGAGGCCCTGAACAATGCGGCCCGTCTGGAAACCAATTATATCATTGTGCTGAATGATAACAATATGTCCATTTCCGAGAATGTGGGCGGCGTGTCCAATTACTTAAACTCCATTCGTACCGCATCCAAGTATCTGGACTTAAAAGACAGCATTTATTACAAGCTGATCGACAATGAAAAATACGGACAGCCCATCGCAAGGATGATCCAGCGTACCAAAAACGGTATCAAGCAGCTGGTGATCCCCGGGATGCTGTTTGAGAATATGGGAGTGACCTATCTGGGACCCGTGGACGGACATGACATCACTGCAGTGAAAAAGGTGCTGCAGGAAGCAAAACGCGTAAAAGGCGCGGTTGTGGTGCATGTTATGACCCACAAAGGAAAGGGCTATGCGCCGGCTGAGCGTCACCCTGCCAGATTCCACGGGGCGGTTCCCTTTGATATTGAAACGGGACTTCCCGCCAAGACCCAGACCAAGGCGAACTGGACAGATGTGTTCGGAACCGTGATCAATAAGCTGGGAGAGCGGGATGAAAAAGTGTGCGCCATTACAGCAGCCATGCCGGACGGTACCGGACTGAAGCGGTTTAAAAACAGATTCCCGGAACGGTTTTTCGATGTGGGTATCGCGGAAGAACATGCGGTGACCTTTGCTGCGGGACTGGCAGCAGGGGGCATGAAGCCCATCGTTGCGGTCTATTCGTCCTTCCTGCAACGGGGATTTGATCAGGTGATCCATGATGTGTGCCTGCAGGAACTGCCTGTGATCTTTGCCATTGACCGGGCAGGACTGGTGGGAGCAGACGGAGAAACCCATCAGGGAATTTTTGACATTTCCTTTTTATCCATGATTCCCAACATGGTAATCATGAGTCCGAAGAATAAATGGGAGCTTTCGGATATGCTGAAGTACTCCCTGACCTTAAATAAACCGGTGGCCATCCGCTATCCGAGAGGAACGGCTTACGACGGACTGCAGGAATACAGACAGCCTTTGGAGCTGGGAAAAGCGGAATGGATCGAGGACTGCCGCGCCGGCAAGATCGGTGAACAGAAAAGCGGGGGGCCCAGGGTGGCGCTTCTTTCTTTCGGCAGCATGATGGAAACAGCGGTAAATGTGAGAAACAGGCTGCTGGAGCAGGGTACCTTGAACGTCTCATTGATCAACCTGCGCTTTGCAAAACCCTTGGATGAAAAAGCAGTGCGGGAGGCGGCGCAGTCCCACGATCTTTTGGTCACGCTGGAGGAAAATGTGTTTGACGGCGGCGTGGGAGAAAAGATTTTGGATCAGATCGCCCTTTCTGAGCTGGATACGAAGGTCCTTTGCATTGCCCTTCCCGACAATTATGTGGAACACGGCAACGTGGAGCTTTTGAAAAAAGAATTGAAGATCGATGAAGAGAGTATTTTCGGCAGGATCAGGGAAATGCTGGACGAAAATGACTGACGAAAAATACCTGATGGAATCACAGGATACAAAAGCAGAATGAAAGAACGATTGGATGTGCTTCTGGTAAAACAGGGCTTTGCCCCTTCCAGAGAAAAAGCGAAGGCCATTCTCATGTCCGGTATTGTCTATGTAAACGGACAGAAGGAGGATAAGGCCGGAACGACATTTGAAGAAGAAAAAATACAGATCGAGGTCAGAGGGAAAACCCTTCCTTATGTGAGCCGGGGAGGATTGAAACTGGAAAAAGCCCTGGCGGTTTTTCAGCCTGACCTGACAGATAAGGTGTGTCTGGATATCGGTGCTTCCACCGGCGGCTTTACGGACTGCATGCTGCAGAATAAAGCGGCGAAGGTTTATGCGGTGGATGTGGGACACGGACAGCTGGACTACAAGCTGCGTACGGATCCCAGAGTGATCTGTATGGAAGGCACGAATTTCCGGTATATGACAAAGGACAGCCTTCCGGAGCAGGTATCTTTTGCGGCCAGTGATGTGGCTTTTATCTCCCTTACCAAAATGCTGCCGCCGGCCTATGAGCTTTTGGAAGAGGACGGACAAATGGTTGCCCTGGTAAAACCCCAGTTTGAAGCAGGCCGGGAGCTGGTGGGAAAGAAGGGTGTGGTATCCGATCCGGCGGTGCACCTGGATGTGATCGAAAAGATCAGCGCCTTTGCCGCCGAGTGCGGATTTCTGATCAGGGGACTGGATTTTTCTCCCATCAAAGGACCGGAAGGAAATATCGAGTTTTTGCTCTGGCTGCAAAAATGCCACGGCCCGCAGGAAATGTGCCTTTCCAAAGAGCGGATGGAAGAAGTAGTAAAAAATGCACAGGATGCGCTGCGCCACTAAGGCGCTTGTGAGGCAGGAATGCTATGAAACGATTTTTCATCGTAACCAATCTGATCAAGGATCCCATGCAGGAAACCACGGGATACATCAGAAATTATCTGGAACAAAAAGGAGCCAAAGCGGAGATCCTGATCCGGGATGTGCTAAGTAAGCAGCAGCTTACCGAAAGCAGGGAGCGGAATCCTCTGCTGGTGCCGGACGATACGGAATGTATCATGGTGCTTGGCGGCGACGGAACCCTCCTGCAGGCGGCAAGAGATACCCTCAGGCTGGATATTCCCTTATTGGGGATCAATCTGGGAAGTCTGGGCTTTCTTGCGGAAGTGGAAAAAGGACAGGTGAAAGAGGCTCTGGATCATCTGCTGGCAGATGAATTTTCCGTGGAAGAGAGGATGCTTCTTTCCGGCAGGCTTTTTGTGGGAGAGGAAGAGCAGGGCAAAGCCCATGCCCTCAATGACATTGTGGTAAGCCGGCGGGGACCTTTGCGGGTACTTCCCTTTGAGGTCTATGTAAACGGCCAGCCCCTGGCATCCTATGAGGCGGACGGCATGATTCTTTCCACGCCAACAGGATCCACGGGATACAATCTTTCCGCGGGAGGACCCATTGTAAATCCCAGCGCTTCCCTGATTGTACTGACGCCGATCTGCCCGCATACCATGAACAGCAGAAGCATCATCCTCTCACCGGATGATGAGATTGAGATCAGGATCGGCAAACGGGGCATTGAGCCCTCCGGTGAGGTATTTGCAGAGCTTAGTTTTGACGGAGGCTTGTCCATTCCCGTCAAGGGAGCGGACCGTATCGTGATCCGCAGATCCGAGCGCAGGATCAGGCTGGTCCGGCTCAGCAGTATCAGTTTTTTGAAGATGTTACATAAGAAGATGGGGGATATGTAAATATGACCACAGACAGAAGAGAAGCGATTCTGGAATTAATTCAGCAACAGGAGATCGGAACCCAGGAACAACTGGCCAGACTGTTACAGGATATGGGTTATCCCGTAACCCAGGCTACCGTTTCCAGGGATATCAAGAAGCTTACGCTGACCAAGGTTCCGGCGGGGAAAGGCGGACAAAAATACGCCAGACTGGTAACAGACACCCCCGTTGGCGGAAAATACGTTAACGTTATGAAGGAAGGCTTTATCAGTGCGGATGTTGCCGGAAATATGCTGGTGATCAAAACCGTATCCGGCATGGCAATGGCAGTGGCAGCGGCACTGGATGATATGCACTTTGCCCAGGTGGTGGGCTGTATTGCGGGAGATGATACCGTTATGGCTGCCATTCGAAGCGAAGACGCGGCAAAAGAGCTGAAAACGCGTTTGGAGCGCATGGTCAGAAGTTAAGTGTGGCAGACTCGGGAAGAATGTTAAGGGACACATATGCTGGAAGAATTAAAGGTAAAAAACGTAGCGCTTATCAGTGAGGCAAATCTCCGGTTCGGAGAGGGCTTGAATATTTTAACGGGAGAGACGGGAGCCGGTAAATCCATTCTCATCGATTCCATTTTTCTGGCCCTCGGCAACAGAGCGGATAAGGGACTGATCAGACAGGGAGCAGAGCACGCCTATGTGGAGCTGGCCTTTCGGGTAGACCGGGAGGATCTGAAAAGCAGCCTTGCGCAGCTGGGAGTTGCGGATGAAGGCGGCAGGCTGATCCTGACAAGGCGGGTGGAAAAGGATAAGAGCGTATGCCGGATCAACGGAGAAGTGGTAAGCGTAAAGCTTCTGCGTCAGGTGGCGGAGCTTTTGATCGACATTCACGGACAGCAGGAAAACACCTCTCTTTTGCAGGAGCGGACCCATCTGCAGTTTCTGGATCTGTACTGCGGACAGGAGCTTTCCGATCTGAAGGAAAAGTTAGCGCACGCTTACTATAAGCATCACATGCTGGTGGATAATCTGGAAGAGGCACAGGGGAAAGACAGCCGAAAAGAACGGGAGATGGATTTGGCCATCTATGAGCTTTCCGAAATTGAAGGGGCGGATCTTTCCATTGGAGAGGATGAGATCCTGGAGGACCGGTTCCGGGTGCTTTCCGGCAGTGAAAAAATCGCGGAGTCCTTAAAAGGCGCTTCGGACTGTCTGGATGATTATGAAGGAAGAGGTGCGCTGAGTCTGACGGACAGGGCCCTTTCCTTTTTGCAGGATGCCATTAAGATCGATCCTTCTCTTTCGGATCTGGCCGGAGAGCTTTCCGAGGCGGAAGAACAGATGCGCAGCGCCGCAAGACAGATCGCAAGGAAGCTGGAGGCATCGGTACCGGACGAGGAACTGGTCCGGGAGACCCAGGCGAGACTGGATGAGATCAACAGACTGAAGCATAAATACGGAAATACATTAGAAGAAGTGCTTTCCTATGCACAGGAAAAGCGGGATCTGATCCGGAAGCTGGAGGATTTCGAAAACTATCTGGCGGATCTGAAACGGCAGCTCCAGGAAAGCGAAGAATTATTGCAGGGTCTTTGCAACCGGGCAGACGAAATACGGAGAAAAGGCGCCGAAGGTCTTGAAAAAGAACTGATGGAAGCACTGCCCCAGCTTGGCTTTACCCATGCGGAGTGCAGGATCGAAGTAGAGCAGGATGACAAGTATCTGGGAAAAGACGGAAATGATCATGTAAGCTTCCTTATCAGCCTGAATGCGGGAGAGAATCTTAAGAACCTGACGGAAGTGGCCAGCGGCGGTGAGCTTTCCAGGATCATGCTGGCCCTCAAATCCATTCTGGCGGGTATGGACAGGATCCCTACCCAGATCTTTGATGAGATCGATGCGGGCATCAGCGGACAGACAGCCTGGAAGGTGGCGGAAAAAATGGCTGCCATCGGCCGCAGCAGACAGCTGATCTGCATCACACACCTGCCCCAGATCGCAGCCATGGCAGACCATCACTTCAGGATCGTAAAGAGCCAGAGCGATACGGAAACGGTGACGGATATCAGAATGCTGGACCGCAGCGGCATGGTAGAGGAGCTGGCAAGACTGATGGGAAGCGATGAAATATCGGAAAGCGCCTTAAGCAATGCTGAGGAGATGAAGAGCAAGGCAGATCAGGAAAAACAGAAATAAGATAATAAGATAAATCATATTTCCATAAAAATCATACAGTGAAAAATCCTACGTAGAATTTTTAATGTTCTGTGTAGGATTTTTTATTCTTAAGCGCCATCATTTTTCGTATACTCAAATCGTAAAATGAAACGCGGCACAGACCGCAAGGAGTGTATAGGAGGGTATACTGTATGAAAAAGAAACTATTGAGTATTTTGATGAGCACAGCAGTTGTTGCTTCATTGCTGACAGGTTGCGGCGGCGCAGCCCCGGCAGCAGACACCACAGCACCTGCTGACGACGCAGCTACAGAGGCACCTGCAGATGACGCAGCAGCTTCTGACGACGCAGCAGCTTCTGACGACGCAGCAGCATCCGACGATGCAGCTGATGCAGGCGACAGCGCAGCTCAGCCCAGCGGAGAAGGCAAGAAGGTAGCAGTTGCAATGCCTACCCAGTCTTCCGAGAGATGGATCAACGACGGTTCCAACATGAAGGAGCAGTTAGAGGCACTTGGTTATGAAGTAGATCTTCAGTACGCAGAGGATGACGTTCAGGCTCAGGTTTCCCAGATCGAGAACATGATCGCTGCAGGTGCTGATTGCCTTGTAATCGCAGCTATCGACTCCGGCGCATTGGTAAACGTAGAGCAGCAGGCAAAAGATGCCGGCATCCCCATCATCGCTTATGACCGTCTTCTGATGGACACCGACGCTGTTTCCTACTACGCAACCTTCGATAACAAGGGCGTAGGTACCAAGATCGGCGAGTACATCGTTGAGCACTGCGGAGCTACCAAAGATGATCCCAAGACCATCGAGCTCTTCATGGGTTCCCCTGATGACAACAACGCTCACATGCTTTACGCAGGTCTTATGGAGCAGATTCAGCCCCTTCTTGATGACGGTTCCCTGGTTTGCAAGTCCGGACAGCTTGAGTTTGATGACAACAACACCCTGAGATGGGATCAGCAGACAGCTATGAAGAGATGCGAGGATATCCTTACCAGATACTATGCTGACGAAGATCTTGACATCATCGCTTCCGCATTCGACGGTCTTTCCTATGGCTGCATGTCCGCACTGGAAGGTGCAGGCTACACCGATGCTAACTGGCCTTTGATCACCGGTCAGGATGCAGAGCTTATGGCAACCAAGCACATCATCTCCGGAAAGCAGACAATGTCCATCTCCAAGGACACCAGACTTCTGGCAGCTAAGTGCGTAACCATGGTACAGGCAGTGCTTGAAGGTTCCGAGCCTGAGATCAACGATACCACGACCTACAACAACGGTAAGATCACAGTTCCTTCCTTCCTTTGCGAGCCCATCCCGGTTGACAAGAACAACTACAAGGAAGTATTGATCGACAGCGGTTATTACACCGAGGATCAGCTTGCTGACTAATTCAGAAAACAGCATTACTTGAAAACGAAACAGGGTGGCGGCACCTAGCTGCCACCCGTTTTCTCAAAATACACAAATAAGGAGCTTAAAGATGTCGGATAACATCATCTTGGAAATGAACCATATAACAAAAGAGTTCTCCGGAGTAAAGGCTCTTGATGATGTCAATATTAAGTTGAAAAAGGGCGAGATCCATGCTCTTTGCGGAGAAAACGGAGCCGGCAAGTCTACGCTGATGAATGTGTTGTCGGGGGTGTATCCTTACGGAACATACAAGGGCGATATCATTTATAAGGGCGAGAAATGTGCATTCCATAACCTGAAGGAATCGGAAGCAAAAGGCATCGTTATTATTCATCAGGAGCTGGCACTCAGTCCGCTTTTATCGGTAGCGGAGAATGTATTTCTGGGGAATGAACGTACCAGCATGAAAGGTGTCATTGACTGGACGGAGACAAGAAGGGCAGCGCGGGAAGTGCTGGCCAGAGTGGGACTGGAGCATGAAGATGTGAATGTTCCCGTAAACACCTTGGGCGTTGGCAAACAGCAGTTGATCGAGATTGCCAAGGCCATGGCAAAAAAAGTTGAGCTGCTGATCCTGGACGAGCCGACGGCAGCGCTGAATGATGAAGAGAGCCGGAAACTTTTGGATATCATGCTTGAACTGAAAAAGCAGGGGATCACGTGTATCATTATTTCCCATAAGCTCAATGAGATCGAATACGTTTCCGATTCCGTTACCATTATTCGTGACGGAAAGACCATTGAGACTCTGGTAAAAGGCGTGGATGACTACTCGGAAGACCGGGTGATCAAAGGCATGGTTGGTCGTGAGATGACCAGCCGTTATCCTGCCCGTGAGGGAGTTGAGATCGGAGATGTGATCTTTGAAGTGAATAACTGGAATGTATTCCATCCGGACGATGAGAACAGACAGATGCTCAAAGACATCAATATCAAAGTCCGGGCCGGAGAAGTTGTTGGACTTGCGGGTCTTATGGGAGCAGGAAGAACCGAGTTCGCAATGAGTCTGTTCGGAAGAAGCTACGGACAGAAGATTTCGGGTACGGTTAAGATAAATGGTAAAGAAGTACACTTAAAGACAGTAAAAGAAGCGATCAAAAACAAGCTGGCTTACATTTCCGAGGACCGTAAAACCTACGGACTGAATCTGATAGGCAGCGTGCAGGAGAACATGACAATCGCGGCAAGACCTTTCTTCTTCTCGAAGAACGGTGTGATCAATGCCAATGATGAGATCGTTGCTGCGGAAGAATACAGAAAACGTATTAACGTAAAGACACACTCCATCAATCAGGTGGTCGGATCTCTTTCCGGCGGTAACCAGCAGAAGGTTGTGGTAGCCAAATGGATGCTGACACAGCCGGATGTGCTGATCATGGATGAACCTACCAGAGGTATTGACGTAGGGGCCAAATATGAGATTTATTGCGTTATTAATGAGTTAGCCAAAGCCGGTAAGGCAGTCATAATCATTTCTTCGGAAATGCCTGAGATCATCGGAACATGCGACAGGATCTACGTTATCAACGAAGGCCAGATCGCAGGAGAGCTCAGCAAAGAAGAAGTTTCACAGGAGAAGATTATGCAGAGCATAATGGCTCATAACAGGAAGGGAGACGAAGATGGAACAGAAGGCTAAAAAAGTGGTCAAAATGGACATGAAACAATACGGAATGTTTTTTGCCCTGATTGCGATCTATCTGGTTTTTGCGATTTTAACAAAGGGAGCGAATCTGACTCCCATGAACATTAACAACCTTATCATGCAGAACGGATACGTTGTTATCCTGGCGATTGGTATGCTCCTTTGCGTACTGACAGGTAACATTGATCTCGGTGTCGGTTCGGTGGTTGCGGTAACTGGTTCCTTTGCGGGAATCATCATGATGGACCTGAAGGGTAACATGTGGGCGGCTATCGCTGCTGCTCTTCTTGTCGGAATTCTGACAGGCGTGTTTGCCGGCTTCTTCATCGCGTATCTGGAGATACCTCCCTTTGTAACAACTCTGGCTACGATGCTGATGGGGCGCGGTCTTACCTACACTCTGCTTCAGGCTCAGACAAAGGGACCTTTGCCCGCATCCTACAACTTTATCGGCGCTGGATTCCTTCCGGTAATCAAGATCCCCTTCGGGGACGGAACGCTGGATCTTGTAAGTATCATCGTTGCAGTGATCTGCTCAGTTGCGCTGGTACTTTCCGAGCTCAAGAGTATCAAGACAAAGAAAAAATACAACTTTGCGGTTAATCCCACCTGGCAGACCGTGACCAAACTTGCGGTTATGCTGTTTATCATCTGGTTCTTCTTTTACAAACTGGCAAGATACAACGGACTGCCTTTTGTACTGCTGATCATGGCGATCCTGATCGTGATCTACGCATTCATTACTTCCAAGACCGTGGCAGGACGTCAGATCTACGCATTGGGTGGTAACCGTAAAGCCGCTAACCTTTCCGGTATCGATACCAAGAAAGTATTCTTCTGGGTATATGTAAACATGGGTATGCTTTCAGCCCTGGCAGGTATCGTTCTTTCCGCAAGAAACGGTTCCGCTACCCCGAAAGCCGGAGACGGTTTCGAGATGGATGCCATCGCATCCTGCTACATCGGTGGTGCTGCTGTAGCCGGTGGCTCCGGTACCATCGTAGGAGCGGTTGTAGGTGCGTTCATCATGGGTATTCTGAACAACGGTATGTCCCTCTTCGGATGGTCCACCGATATTCAGAAGATCGTAAAGGGTGCCGTACTTCTCGGTGCCGTTACCCTGGACGTTCTTTCCAAACGTAAGAAGAGCTGATCTTTCAAGATTTTTATATGCCGGGCAAGCTTTTTGTGTTAGAATATTAGGCAGGGAGTCTACTGAGAATCCTTTCACACAACTGCTGACTTATTCTGACACAAAAAGGAGACCGGCCATAGAAAGATCAAAGGTTTATTTTACTGATTTTAGAACTGTTTTGGGCGTAAGCCTGACAGCAAAATTACAGAAACTGATCAAAGTGGCAGGAATCGGTTCCATCGACATGGACGGCAAATTTGTTGCGATCAAAATGCATTTCGGAGAGCTGGGGAATCTGGCATTCCTCCGTCCCAATTATGCAAAGGCCGTAGCGGATGTCGTAAAAGAGGGAGCCGGCCTGCCCTTTCTGACTGATTGTAACACGCTGTATCCCGGAAGCCGCAAGCATGCACTTGAGCATCTGGATTGTGCCAACATCAATGGTTTTAACACGGTCACCACAGGATGTCAGATCATCATTGCGGATGGTCTTCGGGGAACGGATGATATTGCGGTTCCCGTACCGGGAGGCGAATATTGCAAAGAGGCCTATATCGGCAGGGCTGTGATGGATGCGGACATTTTTATCAGCCTGAACCATTTTAAAGGACATGAGATGGCGGGCTTTGGCGGCGCCATTAAAAATATCGGCATGGGCTGCGGAAGCCGTGCCGGCAAGATGCAGCAGCACAACAGTGGAAAACCACATGTGATCGAAGAACTGTGCAGAGGCTGCAGAAGATGTGCAAAGGAATGCGGTTCCGACGCCATTATTTATCGGGAGGATCATAAGGCATTTATCGATCCCGAAATCTGCAAGGGCTGCGGCAGATGCATCGGTGCCTGCGCTTTTGATGCCATCGAGAATATCAACGGGGACGCCCCCCAGATCCTGGGAAGAAAAATGGCAGAGTACACCGCTGCGGTTTTACATGGCAGACCCCATTTCCATATCAGCCTGATCACGGATGTTTCACCCAACTGTGACTGCCACGGAGAAAACGATGCCCCCATCCTTCCCGATATCGGAATGCTGGCATCCTTTGATCCGGTTGCCCTGGATCAGGCCTGCGTGGATCTTTGCCAGAAGGCGGAACCCATTCGCAACTCCCAGTTGGGAGACAATATGGCGGATGCCCATTTCCATGATCATGGCGATGTATGGCATAACAGCAATCCCAACGTATCATGGGAAGAGACCCTGGAACATGCACAGAAACTGGGGATCGGTACCAGATCCTATGAACTGATCACCATGAAATAAAAACACAGAAACGGGCTATGGCACATCTTTACGTCACAGCCGGCCGAATACTGATGGTATTCGGCTTTTTTCTGATTGAAACCGAAAGGGGAAAAGAGTTTGTCTGGGTATAGAACAAAACTGATCCTGTTTTTTGCGGCCATTTTGCTTCTGACAGCCTGCTCCGGAAGACAGAGCGTGGGAACGGAAGGAGACTGGGATACGCTGGATGAAGAATTCCTAAGCACCTTGCCCGATCAGGATCCGGAAAGTGATGCGGCAAAAGAAGAGGCGGTAAGAGTCGGCGTGGCAATGCCCACCGCAACCTCCGAACGCTGGGTAAACGACGGAATGAACATCAAAGCGAAGCTGGAGACCTTGGGCTATGAGGTGGATCTGCAGTATGCGGGAGATGATATCGACCTGCAGGTCAGTCAGATCGAATCTATGATCCGCAACGATGTGAGCTGTCTTGTGATCGCCTCCATCGATTCCACGAAGCTTGTGGATGTTTTGGAGCAGGCGAAAAAAAACCGGATACCGGTGATCGCCTATGACCGTTTGCTCATGGATACGGATGCGGTTTCCTATTATGCCACTTTTGATAACAAAGCGGTAGGTACCCTCATAGGAGAGTATATCATCGAAAAGAAACACCTGAAGGAAGCGTCCAAAGCGGGAAAGAGCTATACTATTGAGTTCTTTATGGGATCGCCGGATGATAACAATGCGCTGTTTCTGTATAACGGTGTCATGGAGTGCCTGGCCCCTTACCTCGAGGACGGAACCCTGGTGTGCCGTTCCGGCAGGACTTCCTTTGAGGATACCTGTATTCTCAGATGGTCGGAGGATAAGGCAAAACAGATCTGCGACGACCTGATCAGAAACTATTACCCCGGAGGAGGGTTGGATATTGCCTGTTCTGCCTTTGACGGATTTGCTTACGGAATCTTAAGTGCCTGTGATGTCCGGGGACTGACGGGAGATAAACTTCCTTTGATCACGGGACAGGATGCGGAAAAAACTGCCATCCGGAATATTGCAGGTCATAAGCAGACCATGACGATCTACAAAGATACCAGGGTTTTGGCATCCAAGTGCGTAACAATGGTACAGGCTCTTCTGGAAAACGGAATGCCCGAGATCAATGACACGGGGCAGTATAATAACCATGTTCTGACGGTGCCATCTTACCTGTGCGATCCGCTGGTGATCGATGAGAGCAACTACGAACAGATCCTGATCGGTGGGGGATATTATACAAGAGAACAACTATTTGACTGACAGGTGGAGAGTGGATATGGACTATTACAGAGTGATGCTTGTGGACGATGAACCTGAGGCAAGAGAAGCCATCGCAAAACGGGTGAAATGGGAAGAAATGGGTTTTTGCGTGGTGGCGGAAGCAGACAACGGAGAAGACGCCCTTGAAAAAGCGGAACAGTTTGCGCCGGATGTGGTGCTGACGGATATTCATATGCCTTTTATGGACGGTCTGACCTTCTGCAGAAAGCTGAAGGAAATGATGCCACAGGTGCGGATCATCATTTTTTCCGGCTATGATGAATTCGAATATGCCCAGGAAGCCATCCGCCTGGAGGCGGAGGAGTATATCTTAAAGCCCATCAACGCCGATGAACTGGTAAGGGTTTTTGGCAAAATCCGGGAGCGGCTGGATGATGATTTTGACAGGCGTCATAACATCGAGAAGCTGACCCGCTATTATCAGGACAGTCTGCCGATCCTAAAGGAACAGTTCCTGGTGGGACTTTTGGAAGGAAGGCTTTCCCGGGAGCAGATCGCAGCCTTTGCGGATGACTTCGGATTCTATATTGATTCCGCTTTTTATTCCGTGGGCGTTCTGGTGGAAGATGAGGAAAGCGGTAAGGATCATCCCCTGACGGCGGGCCTTCGAAGTGTATCCATACTGAACATGGCAAAGGAGTTTTTCGAAGGAGAAGAAAACTATACCTGCATCAACTATCTGGGTACCGTAGTGGTCATTGCGGGGCTGAAGAGCACCCAGGCCCACAGACAGTTTGTAGACAGTATGGACAGACTTTGCCGTCTTTGCAGCAAGCAATACGGCCTTCGGACCGTGGCGGGTATCGGCAAAAGCTATGGAAATATCAAAGGCATATCGGAATCCTTTGCCCAGGCGAAGGAAGCTTCCATGTACCGCATGATGCTGGAAGGTGACCAGGCCATTTACATCGGGGATGTGGAGCCGAAATCCGGCGGCGTGGTAACACTGGATGAAAAACTCATAGACAGACTGGTGCGCCAGATCAAGATCGGAGATACGGAGAGCGTGAATGAGGTATGCGACGGCATAGTGGAGTCTTTACGCAACTCTTCCGTTTCCATGCCCCAGCTTCGCCTGAACTGTACGGAGCTTGCAGTGGAACTGAGCCGTCTGGCAGCGTTGTATAAGGTGGAAGATGAATGGGATGAGCCGGATGATCTCTTCGCCCAGACAGGACGATTTGCATCCTTTGATGAAATGAATGACTGGCTGAAGGATCACAGCTACAGGCTGATGAGCACCATTCGGAAAGACAGACAGGATGCCACAAGGCTTTTGGGTGAAAAAGCCATTGCCTATGTACGGGAACATTTTGCGGATTCCGGTCTTTCCGTAGACAGAGTCTGCTCCCATCTGGGTGTGGGGACCACTTATTTTTCCAACATCTTCAAGAAACAGACGGGTATGAATTTTGTGGCCTATCTGACAAAGGTGCGGATGGAAGAAGCAGTGCGGCTTTTGGAAAATACGGATGAAAAAAGTTATGTGATCGCGGGAAAAGTGGGCTACGAAGAGCCGACGTATTTTTCCTATGTCTTTAAAAAGCAGTACGGATCCTCGCCGGCAAAATACAGACAGAACCTGAATAAAGAATGAAAAAAACAAAGAATCTCATAACCTCTATCAAAAATAAATACGGGATGCGAAGCATCCAGCTGATCAGTTCCGTTTCCTTTACGCTGATCGCCGTAGCAGGGATGATGATCATGGGTATTGCCCTGTATTCCCAGTTTTCCGCAAGAGCCATGCGAAGCGCTGTGGAAAACGACAAGCAGGTGATCGAGCAGGTGGGATGGAATCTGAATACCTACATTCGGAATATGATGAGTATTTCCGATTCTTTTTACTATTCCGTCATCAAAAAGACAGATCTTTATGAAGACTCCATCATCAAAGAAATGGACCTTTTATACGAAGCCAATAAGGACAATCTGATCAGTATCGCCTGCATAACGGAGGATGGCGCACTGATCGGAGCATCTCCCGTGGCGGGACGGAAAGAGGGCGTGGATTTCAGAAAACAGAGCTGGTTTAAAGAGGCCCAGGGAAAGATCGAGAATACCCATTTTTCCACCCCTCATGTACAGAATATGTTTGAAAACAGCAATTACAGATACTACTGGGTGGTATCCCTTTCCAGAAGCGTGGAGCTTACCAAGCGGGGCAATATCCAGAAGGGCGTTTTGCTCATTGATATGAATTATTCCGCCATTGAGCAGATGTTTGCCAGGGTTAATGAAAAGAGCAGAGGATATGTATATCTGACGGATCGGAACGGCGAGATCATCTATCATCCCAGACAGAAAGCCATCTATGCGGGGTTGTATCAGGAAAACAACCGACGGGCAGCCCAGTATGAAGACGGGGATCACCTGGAGACCTTCGCAGGTCAGGAGCGCTCCGTGGTGGTAAAAACCGTAGGCTATACCGGATGGAAGGTGATCAGCGTTACGCCTACCAGTCAGCTGGCCCTTTCCATGTCCCAGACCAGAATGTTTACCCTTATCGTGCTGACCCTTATGATCTTTCTGGTGCTGGCCGGTAATATGTATATCGCTTATGCGGTAACGGATCCTTTGCGCAGACTGGATGAAAGCGTAAGAAAGTTAGAGGAGGGTAACTACGACGAAGACAATATTTACATCGGAGGTTCCTATGAGATCCGGCATCTGGGCAGGACCATCGACTCCATGGTAAAACAGATGCGCAAGCTCATGGACGACATGGTCAGAGAGCAGCGGGATAAAAGGCGAAGTGAGCTGGATGCACTCCAGTCCCAGATCAACCCCCATTTCCTCTACAATACCCTGGATTCCGTGATCTGGATGGTAGAAGCGGAGCGGTACAAAGACGCCATTACCATGGTCACCTCTCTTGCCACCCTGTTTCGCATCAGTCTGAGTAAAGGGGCCAATATCATTACCATTCGGGATGAATTTACCCATGCGGAAAACTATCTGAAGATCCAGAAGGTGCGGTATAAGAATAAATTCACTTCCACCATTGAGATCGATCCGGCCATTGAAGAGTGCTGCACCATTAAGCTGATCATTCAGCCTCTTTTGGAAAATGCCATTTACTACGGTACCATGGATGAAGATTCCGAGATCACCCTCAAGGGCTATGAGAAGGACGGGGATATCTGCATCGAAGTTACGGACAACGGCCTCGGTATGACACAGGAGACGCTGGACAGCCTGCTGAAGGAGAAAGGCAGAACCAGAGGGAAAGGCTCGGGAATCGGCCTTTGGAACGTGGACCAGAGAATTCGTCTGTATTTTAAGGGAGACTACGGTCTGCAGATCGAAAGTGAACCGGATGAAGGTACAACCGTGCGGATCCGGCTGCCCAAGATCCTGTATGAGGATTACAAGAAGGGAGGGCAGCTGTCATGAAAAAACGAAATACCAATGTACTGATCATTGCTTTGATCCTGGCCCTTGCCCTTATTCTGGAGTTTGTATATTATAAATACTTCCTGACAAGAGAAGAACAGATCAGACAGATTTCCCTGATCGTATATGGTTCCGATGCTGCCAGATGGGAAAACCTGCGGCAGGGAGCGGAGCTTGCAGCCAGGGATCTGAATGCGGAAGTGACCCTGATCACCATGTCCTCCGAGTCCGATGCCAAAGAACAGATCACGCTGATCAGACGTGAGATCGTAAACGGCGCCGACGGTCTTTTGATCGCCGCCTGTGATTCTGATGTGATCGGCAGTTATCTGGAAAAGCATCCCATCGGGATCCCTTATGCCTTTGTGGAATCCGGCCCGAAGGATGAAAAAAGCCAGGCGCCTTTGTATGCGGCGGATGATCAGAAAATGGCAGAGGCCCTTTTGAAAAACATCGCAACCAATGAAAAGGACTGGATCAAGGCGGCGGTGGTCTGTGATCACACAGAGCGGGACAGTGTCAGAAAAAGGCTCAATGCCATTATGAATTCCGATATCTCCTATGCGGAAGAAGTGGTGCTGTGGGAGAAAAACGAGCAGGAACAGCATAAAAAAGCCCAGTTCTTTTTACAACGAAAACTGACGGAAGAGGCGGTGGATGTGGTCATCGCCGTGGACAACAGCTCCATGGAGGAACTGCTGGATGCTACGGTGAACCTGAATAAAGACATTAAGATCTACGGTATTGCCGACAGTGCCAAGAGCGTTTATTACCTGGATAAGGGACTGATCAAACTGCTGGTATTCCAGGATGAATTTTCCGCCGGCTATAAAGCTGTGTCGGATCTGATGGGAAAGGACAGAAAGCAGCCGGTTTCCACAGAGCGTTCCCTGATCCGTTACGAGATGATCGACCATGCCAATATGTATGACATGGCCTATCAGAAAATGCTGTTCCCCCACCTTCGATAAAGGATATTGTTACCATGAGAAAACAGTTCAAACAAATCATGCTGCTGATGTGCTCCGTGCTGGCGCTTTGCGGCTGCAGCCCGGGCAGGTCCGGAGAGCAGTATCAGCAAAATACACTCCGGATCGGTGTCAGCGTATATGACGGTTATGATACTCTGCTTTCCGATATCACGGATGCCATGAATGAATGGGCCAGGGAAAAAGAGCGGCAGAGCGGCTGTGCTGTTTTGCTGGACGTTGTAAGCGCCGGCCAGAGCCAGATCGCGCAAAACGATCAGGTCGCCGCTTTTATCGACAAGGGATATGATGTGGTCTGCGTCAATCTGGTGGATCGTACCGATCCGGGCGTGATCATAGACAAGGCAAAAAACGCAGACGTTCCCGTGGTGTTTTTTAACAGAGAGCCGGTGGCAGAGGATCTGGCCAGATGGGACAAGCTTTGCTACGTAGGGGCCGACGCCGAGCAGTCCGGAAGCCTGCAGGCACAGCTGGTGACCGCGGCGCTGGAGGATAAGGACCGGTTTAAGCGTATTGACCGAAGCGAGGACAGAGTGATCCAGTATGTGATCCTGGAGGGAGAGATCGGTCATCAGGATGCCCTGATCAGAACCCAGGTGTCCATAGAAGAGATTCAGAAGGCGGGGTTTTCCGTGGAAAAGATCGGAGATGAGATCGCCAATTGGAACCGGAATCAGGCAGAAAGCAAAATGAAACAGCTTCTCGATCAGTACCCCAATCAGATCGAAATGGTCATCGCCAATGATGACGACATGGCCCTGGGAGCGCTGGACGCGGTGAATCATAGGGATGCCCAGCTGCCGCTGATCGTGGGAGTGAACGGCACGGATGAAGCGCTGGAGATGGTAAAGCAGAAAAAACTGGAGGGAACGGTTTACAGCAATCCCAAAAAACAGGCGGAAAAGATCATGGAACAGGCCTTTTTGCTTTCCGGCAGACAGACTGATGAACAGAAGAGTTCTGCGGACAGAACTTTTTACGTTGACTACCAGCTGGTGAACTACGATAATGTACAGGATTTTATACGCAGAAAGGAATGAAAGACGTACTTTTGTCATTATATTTTTAATAATTAAAAGTCTATGCATAATGTCTCGGCTCCTCAATTGAGGAGCCGAAATGGAAGTGCATTATTTCTTTACTTTTACTTTTTTGATTTTACTCCACTGACTATATTCAGATTCTTTGTAACTTCTGATTCTGATATAGTATGTCTTTTTCTTTTTTAGTTTTTTCAGTTTAATAGATGTAGCTGTAGACTTAGCTTCCTTTATTTTTTGAGTATTCCGGCGTGATTTACACCGCCAATCCGGACGTGGAAACCGCTGATTCCGGAAAAACGGAAACCGACATTCCGGCGTAGGAAACCGCGATTCCGGTAGTTCCACCCTTATAATGGAATTATGCGCCAATGGCG
>JAIKWF010000072.1 GCA_024685005.1 Lachnospiraceae bacterium | reverse complement strand
AGGCAGCTTTCCGTCATGGGCTGGGGTGCCATTCTGGGATAAATACAGGAGGACCCCAAAAACTCCAGCTTCTTGCAGCCGTTCTGCCATGCAGAGTGGATCACGTTCATCTCCAGGATCATATTTTCATACATGAAATCTGCCAGGGCACTCTGGTTGGCCTCAATGCCTCCCACCTTGGCTGCTGCCAGAAAAACATATTCCGGTTTTTCTGTTTCAAAAAAGTTGCGTACTGCTAACTGATCGCAAAGATCCAGCTCCTTATGCGTGCGGGTGATGATGTTGGTATACCCCTGTTTTTCCAGGGCTCTGACAATGGCTGATCCCACCATGCCTCTGTGTCCCGCAACGTAAATCTTTGCATTTTTTTCCATGTTCTCTTTCTCCTTTTATAGTTCATTCTGTATCAGATCTGACTGATGACGGCTTTGCATTTTCCCGTGATCCGAAGGATCTTTGCACCAGCCGGTACAAAGAAGCTGTCTCCGGGGGCAAAGCTTTCTCTCTGTATGGGATCCTTTCGCTCCTGACCGGTGCTTTCGCTTTCGATGGTTCCGGTTCCTTCCGTGATCACCACGGAATAAAAGCTGGATGCATCCATCACCAGCTCCGCACAGCTGTCTACCTCATATTCCGTTACGGAGAAGTACTTACACTGCTGCAAAAGGAGCTTACGGTATCCCTTCATATCCTCCCTCTCACCCATGGGACAGGCCTTCTGCTCGCAGCGTCCGTAATCCATGTTGGCAAGGGCTTTTTCCAGATGCAGGGGACGCAGTTTGCCGTCTGCATCTTTTCTGTTGTAATCGTACAGGCGATATGTGGCATTGGAAGACTGCTGTACCTCCAGAATCAGGATCCCGCTGCCAATGGCGTGAATGCACCCTGCCGGCACCATAATGGCATCCCCCGGCTTTACAGGCACCTTATGCAGAATATCCGTAAGGGTCCCTTCCCGTATCCTTTCCCGAACCTCGGAAGGAGACGTCTCCCGGGAAAAGCCAAGGTAAACAAAAGCATCCTCTTTGGCATCTATGACATACCACATTTCATTTTTGCCGTAATCGTTTTCATGCTCAAGGGCGTAGGTATCCGCCGGATGCACCTGCACCGACAAAGGGCTCTCGGCATCGATAAACTTTACCAGCATGGGGAACCGTTCATAGGGCTGGCTCTTCCATCCCAAAGCTTCATCCCCGATGAGTTTTATGTACCGGTCAAAGGGAACAGGCTCTTCTCCCGTTTCTCCTGCCACCAAAGACTTCCCGTCTCTGTGGGCGGAAAGGACCCAGCTTTCCGCGATACGGCTAAGATCCGTTTCCATGCCGAAGCAGCTCCGAAGTCTGTTGCCGCCCCAGATATAATCTTTGTATGCGGGTTTCAGTCGCACCAAAAGGCGATTCTTCAAAGCTCTTTCCGCTTCGCTGGCGGGCTCTGCCGCACCTTTCTCCGCTTCCATGCCTGTCAGGGAAGTCCGCTCATCCCGTATCAGATCGCCGCCTCTGACGTTGACATTTTCTCCGATACTGACTTCCACAAGAACAAGATCCCTGGCATATTCGTTACGAACCTCATGGTAGCTTCCGATGGGCACAAGGATACTTTCTCCCCGTCCGTATTCTTTTTCCTTATCGTCGATCATAATGGTGGCGATACCGCTGATGACAGACCAGTGCTCGCTTCTTTTATTGTGCTTGTGCATATGGATGCTGCGCCCCGGCAGGATGGTCAGCTTCTTAATGGAAAAATCGTTGCCCCGCTCCAGCGTCTCTTTGCAACCCCAGTTTGTATAAAATACATCGCCCTCGTCAAAATAAGGCTCCAGTGCCTCACTTTGGGAATGCTCTATGATCCCTTTGATCATGCTGCTTTCATCGATGCGGCTGATGTAAACTGCATCCTTGTCATTGACTACCAGAAGGTCATCCGCATCATTTACAACCACCAGTTTTTCCGATGCCTTATTGATAACCCGGGTGTTATTGCTCTCATGCAGGAGAGTGTTGGTGTTCTCCTGCCAAAGATCTGCCACCCGTTCCAGTGTAAGGAGCCGCTTCCAGGAAAACTTCCCTTCCACCACTTTCACCTTCCCCTGATCAGACCAGGGACGATAAATGGCATCTCCCACGCTGACGGAAGGAAGTTCCTTCAGCAGCTGTCCTTCCAACAGGATCCGGCTGCCGTTTTCTTCCGTTTTTAAATTGCCGCGAATGGCCTCCGCCACATGAAGGCACCCTTCGTAGAGGGCCGGCTTATTTGCCGAAACCGCTTTTTTGCAGCTTTCCGTGGTGATCAGAAAAATGCCGCTATCCGCCAGTCGTGTAACACCTCCGTCCGGTAATGCATCGCCGCATCCGCTCTCGCAGCCCTCCGATGCCTGATCTCCTGCAGGGATATAGGATACCTGCCCATCATCATAAAGATCAAAAAAGTTATGGCCTTCCCTGCTCTGTCCCGGTTCATAGGGACAGCCGATGGCGATGATACCGCTTCTTCCTGCCTCCTCCAGCTCCTTCAAACGACGCTGGGCCTCAAGAACGGTTCCGTTGTAATCACCGCCGCCGATGATGTGATCACAGGATACCACCAAAAGCTCTTCCTCCTGCTCCATCAGGAGGCTGACCAAAAGCAGAACCGGCGCCGTCTGCCGCCCTGCCTGCTCTAAGATCATCCTGTATTTCAGCTCCTGAAAGGTGGAAAGCTGACTTCTTACAATATTCTCATACTTTTCATTTGTCAGGATCAGGAACTCATCACAAAAAGGGAGATTCCGGGTAACCGCCTCCTGAAAAGGAGATCTGCCGGAATGCAAATGCATAAACTGTTTGGGATAATTCCTTCTCGACAATGGCCAGAGGGCATCTCCGCTGCCTCCGGCAAGCACTATACATTTCATACCTTTTTCCTACTCAAACGTAACTGTTTTTCCCTGTGGGCAAAATCGCCCTATCTTGTCCATGATACCATAATTCGGGGTTTTTTTCATCTTTCTTATTCAATTTTTCTCCTGTCATCCTCCGGCCAAAAAAATTGCAAAATTACTCTATTTATCTTATAATCGAGACGTTGCATCCGCTTTTTTATGCGACTGAAAAACGGACAGAAAAAAAGGCAGGGAGATCGGACATGAGCAAAAAAACAACAGACAGAAAAGGCAGCTCCAATCAGCAAATCACGCCTTCCCCTTATGCTCTTCTTTCCTCATACAGAGGGGAGCTTATGGGAATCGCCACACTGGCGGTCATGTATCTGCACACCATGATCATCGGTCTTTCTGCCGAAAAACAGCCCTTCCGGTTTATGCAACGCTCCTCCCATATTGGAGTAGAGATCTTTATTCTCCTCAGCGGATTCGGTCTGTATCATTCCCTGCAAAAAAATACGATAAAAGATTATTTTTTAAAGCGCATGGCCAGGCTCATGCCGGCCTGGGCCAGTTTTCTTTTGATCCACCTGATCGTAGACAAGCTTGTATTCGGACTTTCTTTCTCCTTAAAAGAGATCATCGGATTTCTCACCTTCCAGGGCTTTCGCGCAGGGCTGGGCAATCAGGGCAACTGGTACGTTTATACCATCTTTTTATACTATCTCATCGCACCTGTTCCCTACTCTTTCCTGAAAGAAAGTAAGCATAAGTTTACTACGTTCCTGTTGCTTTTTTCCGCTGTTTATCTGGCATCTTACAGCTATTTCGGAAACAGGGATCTTTTGATCACCTTTATCAGACTTCCCATTTTCATTCTGGGCATGTATCTTGCAGCTGCTGCGGATTCGGGGGCTGACAAGATCACAAAAAGCGTTACACAGCCTATGGGAAAAGCAGGCCTTTTGGCATGTGCGCTCCTCACACTGTTGTTTGGCGCAGCTCACTATTTTGTATTGCTGCGTTGCAGCGACGATGTGCTTTGGGATTACGGACTGTGGTGGCACGGACTGCTCTTTCTGGTCACCCCGCTTTGTCTGCTTCTTTGCAGGCTTTTCTCCCTGATCGACTTTAGGCAGAACGGGGAACATAAAAAAAATCCCCTGACCGGTCCTTTGCGCATCATAGGCAGCGCCAGTCTGGAGATTTTCCTGATTCACTTGTATATCTTTAAGTACTGGGGCGAAATCACCGGTATACTGCTGAGAAAAAGCGTATCCTTCCGGATCGGAATCTTCTTTTTATCCATCCTTCTCGGCATCCTATGGCATCTGCTCCTTACGTTGATCATTTCCCTGTTCCGTAAAAAAACGCCTACTGCGTAATCTCCTGCAGGATTTTAATCGTCCGGGGAATGCCCCCCCCGATGTCATATACCGGCTGCCATCCCAGGTTTTTCAACTTTGCTCCGTCAAGAAGCGCTTTGGTAGCCTTGCTATAACCGGCAGCCTCTGTGGCATCCGGCAGCTCAAATACCACCTTCTTTCCGGCTGTATCCGCGATAACAGCGGCCAGATCTTTTAAGGCAATATCGGAGGCCTCATCTGCGATATTATAAGCCTCTCCCTTTTCTCCCAAAAGAAGCACCGTAAGCAGTCCGCTGACTGCATCCGACACATAGGTATAACTGTAAAGCTGGGTACCTTCGGATTTCAAAACGATATCCTCTCCGGCCACGCCCTTCCGGATAAACTGACTGATGGCCTTGGTGTCCGTCATCAGCATGGTGGGACCGTAGCTTCTGGTCAGTCTCGGGATCACGATATCCATGTCATGGGCTTTGATGTAAGCCTGGCACAGAGCCTCTGCACAGCGTTTGCTTTCCGGATAGCCGGCACGCAAGGTGTTGGAATCAATATAGCCGCAGTAATCTTCTGCGAACAGCTGCGTATCTCCCCGGTTCTCTCCGTAGATCTCATTGGAAGAAGCAAACAGGATCCTTCCCGCTTTCTTTTCTTTTCCATACTCCAGCAGATTCATAAGGCCGATGATATTGGTAGTAATAGTCCCCACCGGATCCGTTGCATACTGCAGGGGATGGGTATTGGATGCCAGATGTAAAATGATGCATCCCGGCCTGATGACATCCGCATCTTCCAGGGGTTTGTTAATATCATAGGGCATAAAAGAAAGAAGCTTTTCCTCTTTTACAGCAGAAAATCTGCTCTCAAGTCTTTCCCTGCTCCGGCCCATGGCATACACATGGCATCCCAGCCCCCGGCTGTTTTTTTCCATCAGTACATCCACGGCAAAGCTTCCGATCATTCCGCTTGCACCGCTGATCAGAAGATCTTTGCCTGAAAGTTTTTCCCAGGGAAGAGGAAGTCCGGCTACCCGCCGGACATCTTCCATGTACAGATCATTATCATAGAGCTTCATACAATACCTCGCCTGCTGTATTCCCGGCTGTATCCTTTCTCTGAATCTTTAGCTGTATCGCCGGCAGGATCCCCGTCCTACTTCAGCCAGTTATCTTTGTCCGATTTCAAATATGCCTTAAACAGTTCCAGATCATCCTTCGTTGTCAGCTTGATATTCTTATCAGACCCGGCAGCAAAGTAAAGCCGCTCTCCCAGCTCCACCATCATGGTATTGGTGTAAGAGGATCCGTAAATACCGATCTGTTTTTCATAGGCTTCATGGTAAGCACTTGCTAACTTTTTAAAGCCGTAAGCCTGGGGTGTGGAAACACGCCGCAGGGTTTCTCTGGGGATGTATTTTACGGTGCTGATCTCATCGTCCACCACAAAGATCTGTTCATTGTAGGGAAGAGAAGTCACGGCGTTTCCGTACTTTTTCGCTTTTTCGATCACATCCGTCAAAACCGTCTCGTCCACAAGAGGCCTGATGCCGTCATGAATGACCACCGTATCGTCGTCATTTAAAATCCCTTCCAGATGATATACACCGTTGCGAATGGATTCCTGGGCGGTACTGCCGCCTGTTACGATCCACTTTACCTTGTCCATGTTAAACTGTTTCACATAGGCCCAGACAACGTCCGTCCATCCCTCCAGTGTCACCACTAAGATGGCATCGATCATGGGATGTTTCTGAAAGCCGTCCAGGGTATACAGCAGTACCGGTTTATCATATACATTGATAAACTGCTTGGGAATATCCTGTCCCATTCTCTGTCCGCTGCCACTGGCTATGATCACTGCTACATTCATACGATAGTTTGCTCCCGCTTATTTTACAACGCCCTTTTCCAGGTACTCTTCCAGATTGGTTCGGATGTGCTCTTCGGCACGTTCAACTGCAACTTTTTGCATATCATGCTCTACCATGATCCGTACCAGATCCTCAAAGCTTGTTTTGGTGGGATTCCATCCCAGCTCTCTTTTCGCCTTGGACGGATCACCCCAAAGGTTCACCACGTCGGTAGGTCTGTAAAAGTCTTCCGATACCTCAACAAGCACTCTTCCGGTGCCTTTTTCAATTCCTTTTTCTTCCAGACCTTCTCCCTGAAACTCCAGCTCAATTCCCGCATATTTAAAAGCAAGAAGCGCAAATTCCCGAACGGAATGCTGCACACCGGTGGCGATCACAAAGTCTTCCGGTTTTTCATGCTGCAGGATCAGCCACATGCATTCTACATAATCTTTGGCATATCCCCAGTCACGCAGGGAAGAAAGATTCCCAAGATAGAGTTTTTCCTGCTTCCCCTGCGCGATCCTGGCCGCCGCAAGGGTGATCTTGCGGGTAACAAAAGTCTCTCCCCGTCTTTCCGATTCATGGTTGAACAGGATACCGGAGCAGCAGAACATATTGTAAGCTTCCCTGTATTCTCTGGTGATCCAGAAGCCGTACTGCTTCGCTACAGCATAAGGACTGTAGGGATGAAAAGGTGTGGTCTCCGACTGGGGCACTTCTTCTACCTTACCGTAGAGCTCCGAAGTGGAAGCCTGATAGATCCGGCAGCTGTCGGCCAGACCGCACACACGAACGGCCTCCAAAACACGAAGGACACCCGTGGCATCCACATCCGCCGTATACTCCGGCACATCAAAGGAAACCTGCACATGGGACTGGGCCGCAAGGTTGTAGATCTCATCCGGCCGTACCATACCGATCACCTTCACAAGGCTCATGGAATCTGCCAGATCCGCATAATGCAGATGAAAATTCTCCCTTCCTTCCAGGTGGGTGATACGCTCTCTGAAATCCACGGAGGATCTGCGGATCGTGCCGTGCACCTCATATCCTTTTTCCAGCAAAAACTCTGACAGGTAAGATCCGTCCTGTCCCGTTACGCCGGTGATCAATGCTTTTTTCATAAAGTACTCCAATCTGTTTATCTTTTCTTATTTAGAACCGCGTCCGAACAACACAACCCCCACCGTCATCAGCATCAGCTTTACATCCAGAAGCAGGGACCACTGGTCAATATATTCCAGATCGTATTTGACAACATCTTCAAAGTCCGTAACAATGCCTCTGCCCTTTACCTGCCACATTCCCGTCAGGCCCGGGGTAATGCTCATCCTGCGTCTGTAGTAATTGTTGTATTGCTCAAATTCATCTTCTGTGGGAGGTCTGGTTCCCACCAGAGACATGTCTCCCCTTAAAACATTAAAGAACTGCGGGAATTCATCCAGGCTGGTCTTGCGCAGGAATTTACCCACATGAGTGATCCTGGGATCATTTTCCATTTTGAACATGAGATTATCGTCCATCTCATTCTCTGCCGCAAGCTCTTTTTTTCGCTCCTCTGCATCCATATACATGGAGCGGAATTTGTAGATCTTAAACCGTCTTCCGTTTTTACCGATCCGCACCTGAGAGAAAAATACAGGTCCTTTGGATTCAAGCTTAATACAGATAGCAATAAACGGCGTCAACAGGATGGTCAAAAGAGAGCCTAACAGTCCGCCGATGATGTCTATCACACGCTTGACCAGGATCCTTCTGTAATCCAGATACTGAAGGGAAAAGGTCATAACGGAATAATCCGCAAAACTGCCGGCTGATTTCCCTTCCAGGTTCAGTTCACGGATCTCCACGTTGTAATGAACGATGACACCCATGGTCTCAAAGTCAACGATATACTCCCTGACCTTTTTGATATCGGCGCTGGGCAGATACATGAACACCTGATCCATGGGCATCTGCCTGGAAACATCAAAAAGAGTTTCTTTGTCACAGACCACCTTTACTCCGGCGATCTCCTCACCGGTCATATCCTCATCCATGATGGCCAGTGCACGGATCCTGTAATTCCAGTCTCTGTACTCGCGGATCTTTTTAATGATATCCGCAGCGTATGCTTTTTCCGTAACGATCATCAGCTGGTCCGCACTTTGGGATCTGCGGTAGTAATTGAGCATAAATCCCTTGAATGCACACTGTGTCACATAGGTCAGAACAAAATTGGCTATGGTAAAATAGCCGAAGGTCAGACGGGAATAATCCCCGGCCTGCTTGGTGACATAGAGAATGACCACAATGGCCATCATCATAACGAAATCATATTTGGCCACCGCTACGGCTTCCCTGAAATAACCGCGCCGGAACATTCCTCTGTTCCAGTCCAGCATTACACCGTACAAAACGCAAAGCAACATCATATAAAAACCCACCGTAAAATGCAGCGGGTTGTCAAGTGCTGCATGCAGATCCCTGAACCTGAGGATCAGCGCCAGAGAATAAGAAGCTGCCACGCAAAGAAGATCGATCAATATTAAGCTGTAGGTTTCAATAAGTCTTCCCTTACGATTTATCGCATGCATGTTTAGTTACCTTTTGCTTCCTTTTCAGTCCGTAGTGCGAAGCTTTTCACGCTGCTTTTTCTCAGCCTCGGACATGTATTTCACACCGTCGCCCAGTGCATCATATACAGCACCAATCCGCTTGTTGAGCATATCCATGGCATGGACTTCCAGACTTGCTTTCTGATCGGAACCCCACATATCATGGGAAAGGGTCACATGACGCTCAATGACGCAGGCACCCAAAACAGCTGCAGCAATGGTAGGCTCCAGGTTCGCCTCATGTCCGCTGTAGCCAACCAGACAGTCATAACGCTTGCGCAGCGTATTGATCATACGCAGGTTCAGATCTCCCACCGGTGCGGGATAAGCACTGTTGGTATGCAGCAGGATATAATCTCCGTTTCCGTATTTCTCAAGGATCTCCACTGCATGATCCACTTCGGCAGTTTCCGTCATGCCGGTAGACATGATCACAGGCACCTTACTCTCGGCAGCAGCACGGAGCATACTGTCTCTTCCGTTAGAAGCACTTGCGATCTTGATATAAGGAATATCATACTGCAGCAAAAACTCAAGAGAGGGCAGATCCCAAGGAGATGCACTCCATCCCATGCCCTTGTCTTTGCAGTATGCATCGATGATGTCATACTCGGGTTTTTCGAATTCCACTTTGTACTTGTACTCCAAATAAGTCATATCACCCCAGGGCGTGGATTTTGGCTGGTTCTTCTGCGCCTCGGGTACAGCCAGCTCAGGGGTCCTTTTCTGAAACTTCACACTGTGCCATCCGGTGGCATTGGCTGCATCCATCAGCTTCTTTGCAATATTGATGTCACCGTTATGGTTGATACCGATCTCAGCGATCATGTAAGGACGACTGTTCTCTGTTATTTCATAACCACCAATGTTGATCTTTTTGTTTGCCATTGCTAATCCTCTCTGCCTTTTCGGCTTTCAGTTTTCCTGTTTTTTGTTACGTATTGCTAACTTTTATTTCTTCTTTTTCTCCTCGGAAGTGTTGATCACTTCATCTATCAAAAACGGAGGCCTGTTTCTGGAAGCATCCAGGGCTCTCCAAACATATTCTCCCAGCATTCCCATCATCAGCATCATGGTACCGAAGGAAAACAGCACAACGCACATCAGAGAAGCCCAACCAAGGATCGGCGTTCCCACAGTGAATTTCTCCACGATCACTTCGATCATCATCAAAAGAGAAATGATAAAGAAGGCGGTTCCCACACCGGACATAAACCGGATGGGCGCATAGGAAAAGCTCATCATGGAATCCATGGCAAGCTTGATCTTTTTAGAAAGGGTCCAGCGGGATTTACCGACTTCTCTGTCTTTCCTGTGGAAATAAACAGAGTCTGTCTGGAATCCTGCCCACAGAACCTGCAGCGTCAGAGAAGAGTTTTTCTCGTCCAGACGTTCCAATACCTCTATCACCTGCCGGTCGATCAGGTAGCAGTCGCATCCGCCCACCGGCATTTTATCCTGTACAAAACGATGAATGATCACATAATACATATGGGCAAAAAACTTCTTGACCGCATTCTCATCTCTCTCTTTTCGTACGGCAAGAACCACCTTATTGCCCTTCTTCCAGCTGTCATACATCTCAAGGATGATCTCGGAATCCTCCTGCAGATCAGCCTGCTTGGTGACAGCACAGTCTCCGGTGCAGACCGACAGGCCCGCCAGAAGCGCCGCATGCTCACCGAAATTCCGTGACAGCTTCACGCACTGTACTCTGCCGTCGGGTTCTGCTTCCCTGATCCTGTTCATGATCTTCCAGGAATCATCTCCCGAACCGTCATCTACAAATACAAGTTCATAATCACCAAGCTTATGAAGGATCTTTTCCTTCATATCCTCATAAAGCATCATCAAAGTGTCGGAATTGTAGTACACCGGCACTACGATCGAAATCTTACTCATTTTACTGTATCCTTTTTGTTATATTCTCTTCCAGTGTCTACAGGTCTCCCCGGACCTCTTTCAGATAGGCATCATAATCGCGGATGTACTCCGATTCATCAAAGTGAGTATTGGTCAGGACCAAAAGCACAGAATCCGCTGAAAAATCATACATGTCCTTCCACATCATCGTGGGAATATAAAGCCCCATTCGGGGTTTGTTCAGCTCGATCACATCGGTTTCAAAACCGTTGTCCACCTTCACTTTACTGGTTCCGCTGACATTGATCAGAACGAATTCCGATTCCCGGTTAGCGTGATGTCCCCGTTCTACCGTGGCATCGGAGCCGTACATATAAAACACTCTTTTGATCTGAAAGGGAATGTCCATTCCGTCCCCTTCAGCCACCACGAGATTCCCTCTCTCATCGCCGAACTCTCCGAATTCTAAGATCCGGTACTGCTTTTTGATATCCGGCCTGTTATTGTTTTGCTGGTTACTCATTTTCAGTTCTCCGTTTTCTAAAAAAGTAAGCATATGCTTACGAAAAAGAATTAAGGGCCCCGATGACCGCTGCCTGCTCCGGCTGTGTCATACCGTTATACATGGGTATGGAAAGCACCGTGTCGGCATAGGATTCGGTAACAGGGAAGCTCCCTTTCTCAAATCCGAGATATGCATAAGCCTCTGATAAATGGGGCGGAATGGGATAATGAATGATGGTACCGATTCCCCGTTCGCTTAAATATTCGATCAAACGCTCTCTGGTTTCCTTATCCTTGCACCGGATCACATACTGATGAAAAACATGATTGGCGCCTTCGAGACGTTTCGGGATTTCAAAGCTGCCGCCCGCAGGCATTAAGTTACTGTCATACGTATCTGCCAGAAGCTGCTTTTCTCTGGTCATCTCCTTTAGGTGGCTAAGCCTTACGCGCAAAAGGCCGGCCTGCAGCTCATCGAGTCTGGAATTCACGCCCACCTCTTCGTTATAATACCGTTTCCTGCTGCCGTAGTTTCGCAGCATACGGATCCTGGCATCGATCGCCTCATCGTCCGTAACAATGGCCCCCGCATCACCGAAAGCTCCCAGATTCTTGGAAGGATAAAAGGAAAAACAGCCGATGTCCCCAAAGGACCCTGTCATCTTTCCTTCAAAGGTTGCGCCATGGGACTGTGCACAGTCCTCCACAAGCTTCAGGCCGTGCTTTTTTGCGATGGAAACGATCCGGTCCATCCGGCAGGACTGGCCGTAAAGATGCACCACCAAAACCGCTTTTGTCTTAGGCGTAATGGCCGCCTCCACAGCATCCGGATCCGGTCCGTAATATTCGTCCGGTTCCACAAACACAGGGGTTGCTCCGTTCATGGTAATACCCATCACAGAGGCAATGTATGTATTGGCCTGAACGATGACCTCATCTCCCGGACCGATATTCAGCGCTCTGAATGCAAGGGAAAGCGCATCCAGACCGCTGGCAAGGCCGATGCAATGCTGCGCCCCCACATAAGCGGCAAACTCTTTTTCAAAAGCTTCCACTTCTTTGCCCAGAATGTACCAGCCGCTGCGAAGTACCTCCAGAGCCTTTTTCTCAAATTCTTCCTGATATTCAAAAAAACCGCGATCCATGCGGTTTGGCATGATCTTCATAAATGTACCGTCCGTTTATTATTGCCTCCCCTCTTATCTGTACCCATACGAAGTTATTTTACCATTTTGACACACCAGACGCAACCACTCGGGCGTTTTTTCCGCTGCCGCCTAGAGAATCTTGCTCCGAAAAAACAGGCATCATCCGAAGATGATGCCCGCCTTTTAACTGAAAAGCACACGAATTTTTTTGTCATTTTGTCTTAAATCCCTTGCCTACCTTGCCCTTTAAGAGCTTCTTATAGGCTTTCTTTTTCGGGATTTTGAAGGTAATACCCTTCTTTGTCTTCTTAAAGGCACTTTCGCCAATGAATTTTACTTTGTTGCCTTTGAAGGTAACCTTCTTAAGCTTCTTGCAGCCTTTGAATGCATTCTTTTCAATCCTTTCAATGTTTTTTCCAAGGATAACGGATCTGATCTTCTTGTTACCGGAAAATGCATTTTTGGATATAGCGTATACTTTGTATTCTGTTCCGTTGTATTCTACGGTGTTTGGGATGTTTATTTTCTTTTTTGAAATCTTTCGACCGTCTTTAACCATAGCAAAAAATTGAGGTTCGATTTCATTGTTTTCATCGAGCTCAAATTCTTTGACGATCTGATAAACAATCCCATCTTTTTCAAATGCCATATCTTCTATATTATCTTTTTCCTGCGTTTTCTCTTCTGCTTTTGTTTGAATGGCTGTCACATTCTCATACGGAGCTTCGGCTTTTACGAGACTCTTGTTTTCCGGAGCTGGACTCTCAACAGCTTTGATCACCCCATCTGTGAGCACTTTTACAGCAAGTATGGCCTTTTGCTTTGAAGGGATATCTTTGTAATCGGTAAAGGCTTTTTTTCTGCTGCTTTGTAGTAGTTTTTTCTGTTGGTGCTGTCAAAGTGATATACGAAGCCTTCTTTGTTGATGTCTTCATATATTTCATGGTATACCCCTGTCGTATGAGGCACATCAATTTGCACTGCAAACTCGTCGCCGGAGTGAACTTCAAATGGTGTCGGCAGCAGGATGGTGTGAAATCCGGAGAAGGATGGTGTGTACGAATATGCCTTGCTTTCTTCATACGAATTGATCGTGCCGTCGCTTAGAACCGGATTTTTAAAAATCGTGATTATGCACTGCCCGATAGGGGCATTGTAGTTTTCAAAGCCTGCTACAATTGCTTTGATTTGCTCTGCTTTAGCTGCTCGTGATTTGAACATAGTCATGTAAGATACTGTTCCAGGTGAGGTTGCGCTTTTGATGATAGCGGTTTTTCCACCATTTCCATAATGAT
>JAIKWF010000019.1 GCA_024685005.1 Lachnospiraceae bacterium | reverse complement strand
TGTCGCCGGTATCAGTATAAGGGAATGTGCAAGATGCTTCAAAAGGCAGATAGGCATTACACCGATGGACTATCTTAATCAGTACCGGGTACGCATGGCTGCGGATGAATTAAGGATGAACGCAAAACCGATAGCCATTATAGGTGAGGAATGCGGCTTTGCCTCAGATAGCTATTTCGGAAAGATATTCAGACAGTACATGAACTGCTCTCCCCGTGAATACCGCAGAAAAGTTCAAACCATTAATTAGATATGAATTTTCCGTTTGCGATGGTCAACAATATTGCATTTATTATATATATCTTTTATTTTGGAATATGGGCAACATCTTGGCTTGAATTAGTGGTATATCTACCATTAAACTTTGTTTCATGGTGGAGATGGTCGAAACACAAAGATGAAGATAATGAACTTCTTGCGAAGTCTAAAAAATTATCTGCGCTACAAAATATACTTGTTACTGCCATTATTATCGGAATGACCGTTCTTGTGCATTTTACATTATCGGAATTAGCCGGGGATTCATGGATGAAGTTCGCGCTAAAATTCGGATGGAGTATGACAATAATGCAGTGGCTTGATTCTGCAATATTCTCAATAGGCGTGGTTAGCTCCTTTCTTCAGATGCTCCGTGAGGAGGAGGAGACTGCGGACATACCGGTCATTTTTCTGACCGGTGTGGGAACGAAAGAGGCTGTGCAGCGGGTTATGGCGCTAAAGCCTGACGGATATGTGCTAAAATCCACTACAAGAGATGAGCTTCTCAGCTATCTTAAGAGTAAACTGGGCTGACCCGGAAACAGAGAAAGGAAACGAAAAGCGGAAGGAAATAATGGAAGAGGAATCTGTTTTTATAAAAAAGCGGCTTAGGGAGCTGGCGGATCGGAGTTTTCATGAGCACAGATATTTGTATTCGGATTTTTTGTCCCTGTACGGGCTGAGTGCATTTCATGAAATTTCACAGGAGCTTTCCTTTGCCGCGCCTTTTGTGTTCGGCGGATGTAAGGAGGCAGAGCGGTGCATGGTACGGTTCGGATCGGAAGAGCTTTTCGGCTATGAGGAACCTTTCCCCATCCGGATCCTTTCCATTCGGCCGGCTATGGCAAAATATGCCCAAAGCCTGTCTCACAGGGACTTTCTGGGTTCGGTGATCGGCCTGGGACTGGAGCGGGAAAAACTGGGGGACATTTTTGTAAAAGAGAATGAAGCATGCATGTTTGTGCAGGAAGGCGTGGCGGATTATATAGCGGAGCAGCTGACAACGGTAAAGCATACAAATGTCAGGGTTACATTTCTTTCGGATGTTCCGGAAGGGATGATGCCGAAGCTGTCAGAACAATCCGTACTTGTCAGCAGTAACCGGATAGACGGGATCCTTTCCAAGCTGTATGGGATATCCAGAGAGGAAGCGGGAAGGCTGATCAAAAACGGCTGCGTGTTTTTTGACGGTAAGACGGTTACAAAAAGCACGGTGTCCCCGGCTTCCGGTCAGGTGGTTTCCGTCAGAGGATACGGCAGGTTTATTTATGACGGTGAAGGAAACAGAACAAAAAAGGACAAGCTGCATTTGCATCTTCGGGTTTATGAATCGGGGCGGTGAAAAAATGAAAGTTTCTGTAACCTTTTTATGAAAAAACAGGCTACAAAGGTCACCGTGGTAAGAGAGGAAGAGACGACGGAGGGAGACACAGCTGTTTCAAAAGGCATTTATGTCTATGAGGAAAACGGAGTGGATCCGGAGCAGGATGATAGCGAGCCCCTGGATGCCGACTGGCTGCAAAATGCAGAGCGTGAACTGAAGATCGGACAATAATACAAAATAATATCGAAAATGAAAATCCCGAAAACATCTGCGCAAAAAGAATGCTGATTGGTGCTTTCGGGATCTTTCTGTTTATGGTACAATAAGAAGGATTTACAGGGGGGAAAGCAACAAAAAATATGTCACATAAGGAGAAAGGGGTAGTACATGAGGTATTTTGTAGACGCAGCAGTACAAACATCAGGTCAGGGAACGGAGAGCGCGCCCTTTAAGACCATCAGCGAGGCAGCTGCAGTGGCGGTTGCAGGCGACGAGGTGATCGTAGCAGACGGTATTTACCGGGAATATGTGGATCCTGTAAATGCGGGAACGGAAAAAGCGCAGATCACATACAGGGCGAAGAACAGATTAAAAGCGGTGATCACCGGTGCAGAACCCGTAACAGATTGGGAAGAAGTTGAACCCGGCGTATATAAGGCTGCTATAGACAACAGTTTATTCGGAGATTACAATCCTTTCCGCACCCTGGTTTCCGGTGACTGGTTCGATGCCCAGTGCACGGCTCATACCGGAGATGTATTCTTGAACGGAAAGTCTATGTATGAAGTAACGGACTATGAAGGTGTTGCGCACCCGAAGGAGAATCTTTCCTCCTGGGATAAGGATTTTACGCTGTATACCTGGTATACTCCCGCTGAGCAGGAAGAGGGAACAACGGTAATCTATGCCAACTTTGGAGATAAGGATCCGAAGAAGGAAACCATCGAAATCTCCTGCAGACAGAACTGCTTTTATCCTTCCAAAGAAGGCGTGGGATACATTACGCTGGATGGCTTTACCGTTTGTCAGGCAGCTACCAAGTGGGCACCGCCTACAGCATATCAGGACGGTATGGTTGGTCCGCACTGGTCCAAGGGCTGGGTCATCGAAAACTGCGAGATCTTTGAATCCAAGTGCAGCGGTATTTCCCTTGGAAAGTATCTGCAGCCGGAGAATGATAATAAGTGGCTGAAATGGAAATACAAAGACGGTACCCAGACAGAGAGAGACTGTATCTGCCAGGCACAGCTGGAGGGCTGGACCAAGGAAAAGATCGGCTCCCACATCATCCGCAACAACGAGATCCATCACTGCGGACAGACAGGTATTGTGGGACATCTGGGCGGTGTGTTCTCCGTTATCGAGAACAACCATATCCATCATATCAATAATAAGCAGAATCTGGCAGGTGCTGAGATCGGCGGCATCAAGATGCATGCAGCCATCGACGTGATCATCAAAAACAATCACTTCCATCATTGCACCCGCGGATTGTGGCTTGACTGGCAGGCACAGGGAACCAGAGTGACAGGCAATCTGTTCCATGACAATACCCTGCCTTATGAGTATCTGCTGGTGAAGGAAAACATCATCAACTTAGGAATCGGTGAGGATATCTTCATTGAGGTAAGCCACGGTCCCACACTGGTTGATAACAACATTTTCTTATCCGACAGAGCGATCAAGCTTCCTACCCAGGGTGTTGCCTTTGTGCATAATCTGTTTGCAGGTTCCCTGACAGCAGTGGGAAGAGGTGTGGACAATGGTGCAAAGACCATCAAGTCCCCCAGATATACGCCCTATCACCTGCGCCATCGCACCGAGATCGCAGGCTTTATGACCATCCTTCACGGAGATATGCGTTTTTACAACAATGTCTTTGTACAGGGCAAGATCCGGGAAAAATTCAAAGAGATCTGCAAAGGCTTTGAACATGATGAGTGGGATGATGGCAATCTGATCGCAGGAACCCTTACTTACAGCGACTACATGACCAGTGAAGAGTGGGAGAAGGAATTTGAAGGATACTGCGGATATGGCAGTGCTCCCAGCGACAGATACTATATGCCTCTTCCGGTATGGACCGGCGGCAACGTGTTCTTCAACGGCGCAAAGCCCTCCGCAAAGGAAAAAGACTTCCATGTGGATACGGAGCATGAGGTAAAGATCGAGCTTATTGAGGATGAAAACGGATGGCGGATCGAAAGTGATCTGTTTGAATATCTTCCGAAAGATTGCAAGATGATCGATACGGAGACGCTGGGAATGGCCTTTGAACCCGAGCAGCGTTTCGAAGCACCGGATTGCAGCGATATCGTATTTGATACGGATATCAAGGGCAAGAAGCGTGAAGGCGGCATCTGCGCAGGACCTTTTGCATAATTGACGACAGAGTAAAAAAAGAGATCCCCGGGAATGATATGATTCCCGGGGATCTTGTATTTGGCAAAATTATTTGCTGGTAGGGATCATGGAAGCAATGCTTGCTGCCAGCTGTGCCTTCGGCATGGTCTGTATGATGATATGACCGGGACCGCTTACGACAGTGTTGAAGAAGCCCTCACCGCCGAACAGTGCGTTTGCGATACCTTTTACGGTAACAACGTCCATGCTGCAGCTGGAGTCCATGCATACCAGATATCCGGTATCAATGGTCTTGGACTGACCGGGCTGCAGATCATACTCGCAGGCATATCCGTCTACTTCCAGGAATACAATGCCGGTGCCGCTGAACTTCTGCATGATAAAGCCTTCACCGCCGAAAAAGCCGCTGCCCAGTTTCTTCTGGAAATGTACAGACATGGTAACGCCGGGAGTACATGCCAGGAACGCACCCTTCTGCGCAATGATCTCTTTGCCGGGAGCGATCTCGATAGCACGGATACTTCCGGGAACACTGGAAGCAAATGCGATCTCACCGGCTGCTTTTGCCAGATAGCGGTTTGTGAACATGCTCTCACCGGTAACCATCTTACCCAGCATTTTTCCAAGGCCGCCGCCTTCCGTTTTCATTTCGATACCGGGATCCATCCAGCTCATACCTCCCTGCTGGCAAAGGATTTCTTCACCGGCTTCCAGATTCATGCAAAGCACCGGAAGACTGTCGCCTTTGATTTCATACTTCATGATAATACCCTCCTTGTTTTGTATAGTTGACAGAGCGTTTATGTCCCTGTCATTTATTCTAATTCATCCGAAGGGAAAAAACAAGAAAAGATGTGACTTTGTAGCATACAATTCAGAGGTGTCTATGGTATAATCGGCTTATGACTGTTTGATTCAAAAAGGCTGAAAAAATCCAACAAAGAATCCAGAAAGCAAAGGCGGGAACAGTATGTTTTTACATGAGCTTTTACCCTATGAGGATATCGTGATCCAGTGCCATGACAATCCGGATGCGGATGCCCTGGCCTCCGGATATGCGCTTTTTTATTATCTGACGAAAAAAGGAAAGCATCCCAGATTTATTTACCGGGGGGCGAATCAGATCCGGAAAAATAACCTGCTGTTGATGATGCGCCATCTGCAGATCCCCGTTACGTACATGCCGGATTTTGATGAGAATCCGGATCTTCTGGTCACGGTGGACTGTCAGTATGGTCAGAAAAATGTAACGAAGACAATGGCAAAGAACGTTGCGGTCATCGATCATCATCAGACCACGGAGGAGCTTCCGGTCCTTTCCGAAGTCAGAAGCAATATCGGAAGCTGTGCCACCGTGCTTTGGGATATGATGAAAAGTGAGGGGGTAGAAGTTAGCGACAGCTTACTTTTGTCTACTGCTCTGTATTATGGCTTGTTTACGGATACCAACAAATTGTCGGAAGTATCCCACCCTCTGGATCGGGATATGCGGGATTCTCTGGAGGTCAATCACAGTCTGATCAAAGAGATGAGCAATTCCAGCATTTCCCTGGATGAGCTGAAGATCACGGGAAAAGCCATCCTGGATTTTGACTATCACGGGAATAACAAGTATCTCATGATCCGGGCTGACCGGTGTGATCCCAATATTCTGGGAGTGATCAGTGACTTTTCCTTAGAGACCGTTGATGTGAATATCACCCTGGTCTATTATGTAAGTCCTCAGGAGATCAAATTTTCCGTCAGAAGCTGTGTCAAAGAGGTGCATGCCAATGAGCTGGCGGTCTTTCTGGCAGAAGGACTTGGAGGCGGAGGCGGTCATATCACTAAGGCCGGCGGTGTGCTTCGCCCGGAAAAACTGCAGGCGCTATACGGGGCAAAGGAAGAAGATACTGAGCGGATTGCCGGAGAGGAATTTGAAAAAAGGCTGGAGCGCTATTTTTCCATGTACCGGGTGATCTATGCAGGATCGCCTCTGCCGGATCAGGAAGAGATGAAGCTGTATGAGAAAAAACAGCAGCAGCTTGGATGCGTAAAGCTGACGGACATTTTTCCCGCAGGCACGCTGGTGGAGATCCGCACATTGGAAGGGGATATCAATACCAGAGTGGAAGAGGATGTTTATCTTATGATCGGCATTGAGGGAGAGGTATATCCCATCAATCAGCAGAAGCTGGAGAGCAGCTACCAAATGACGGGTGCCCCTTATGACAAAACCTTCGAATACGAACCCTCCATTAAAGATGTCTATACGGGAGAGCGGAAAAACGTGAAACGCTTTGCAAAGTCCGTTGTCAGCATCGGACAGGTCCGGATCCTGGCAAAACCCCTGGATGAGTATGTAAAGCTTTTTACCGCCTGGGATGAGGAGAAATACTATTCCGGCAGTCCCGGGGATTATATTGCGGCAAGAGAGGATGACCCCGGAGATATCTACATCATCAACAAAAGGCTGTTCCATCAGCTGTACAGAGAGGCGGAAGCGTAATGGAGCATTATAATGCATTTATATCCTATAAACATGCGCCATTGGATAATAAGGTGGCGGAGGCCGTACACAAGGGGCTGGAGCGGTTTCATATCCCTGCAAAGATCCGCAAAAAAACCTGGATCAAACGGATCAACCGGATCTTTCGGGATAAAGACGAGCTGCCCATTACAAGTGATCTGACCGATACCATTGCAAACGCTTTGGCAGGTTCTGATTATCTCATTGTGATCTGCTCCCCCAATACAAAAGAATCGGCCTGGGTGCCCCGAGAGATCGAGTATTTCCTGAAGAACCATTCAAAGAAGCAGATCTTTACGGTGCTGGCCGGAGGCGAGCCCATTGATGTGATCCCGAAGATCCTTACCAGTGACGAGCGGGAAGTAACGGATGAAGCGGGGAACAAACAGATCGTAACGATTCCCGTTGAGCCCCTTTCCTGTGACTACCGAATACCAGCCGGCAAAGCAAAAAGGACAGAACTTCCCCGCCTTGCCAGTGGTATCATCGGCTGTGGTTATGATGAGTTGATGAACCGCCACAGACAGTATGTGATCAAGCAGATGACCGCTGTCTTTGCACTGGCCCTTGCCATTATGGCGGCTTTTTGCGGATATATGTATTACAGCAAAAAAGAGATCCATAAAAACTATCTCACATCCCTGGAAAACCAGTCCCGTTATCTGGCCAATGAAGCGGAATATCTTTTGGAAAAGGAGCAGCGGATCACAGCGCTGCAGCTGGCCTTGGAAGCCCTTCCCAAAGGACCGGAGGACGACAGACCGGTTACGGCAGAGGCGGTAAAGGCTATCACGGATGCCACTTTGGCATATGAATCCTCCAACGGGAATAATATTCATGCGGTATGGAATTATACCATGCCGGATGTGATCACGGATTTCAAGATCAGCCCCGGGGGAAAAAAGATCGCTATTATGGATGAAAGCAGCGCGGCAGGCGTTTGGGATACGAAGAGTCATAAAAGAGACCTGTATCTGGAACGTACCATTCCCGATCTTATGGGAATCCAGTTTGCCGGAGATGATACGCTGCTCCTGTGGAATGAAAAGGCCCTTTACGGCTATGATATTCAAACGGAAGAGCAGATCTGGGAATATACCCTGGATGATGACAGCTTTTGCGATGACAGGAACTTTTGCCGCAGAAAAGATTCTTTTTACATCGTAACCTACAAGGGTGAAATTCTGGATTTGGATCCCAAAACCGGCACTGTGAAGGAAGCACTTACCCTTCCCTTGAATGATGGTGACGAACAGATCAGCGTTACGGAAATCTATCTTTCTCCGAATGAAAAAAAGATGGCATTCAGAGGAATGGGCGGCTGGAGCCAGTATACCTACGGCGTTTATGATCTGACGAACAAACAGATTGTGATGGCACCTGTTACGGAGGATGCGGTCAAAAACATCTGCTGGCTTGATGATGAAAGGATCGCGGTTGCAACCACTACAGTGGATCATTCCGGTAGTATGTCCTATGGCACCAGGCAGCTTATTTCCACGGACACTTCTGTGATCTGTTGCGTAAGCGCTTCGGATCTTTCGGAACAGTGGAAGAGCGATTTTACCTGTAACGGGATCATGGTAAAAAGCGGTTTTGTTCCTTTAGAAAACTTGGTGGCATATTTTTCCGGAAATGTGGTGACGGTTTACGAGGCGGATACGGGAAAAGTAAAATACAGCAATAACGTAAATGATTCGGTGGTGGATGTGAGCGACAAGGACGGAGACGGGAATCCGCTTTACATTACCGAAAACGGAGGGTATGCCATGCCGGCCCTGAGCGTGGATACCGACGGGGTATATTATAATCGGTATTTTGCCGATGAGATACGGCAGACCGTCATTGCAAAGGGCGTTTATGTCCGTCAAAAACTCAGTCATGAGATCATCTATTACGGTGTCAATGTATATGATGAGGACTGGACCGCACTGAATGAAGACCCTTATCCTTCCGAGGGCGTTCGTTCCTTTTATCTGGATGCAGAGCATCTTGTGGCCATAGCGGAAGAGGAAAGCGGGGCGAAGATGCATCTGTTTTCCATGACGGATCAGGAGCACAGGGCAAAAGATCTGGAAGGCGACAAAGCTTACCATTTCAGGCTGTTGGGAAGCTTTGAGGGAAAGGTTTATGCCGCATATGATGATGAGGGAACCTTCAGGCTCATCACATACGATCCGGCTTTGGATGAACTGAAAAATGAGGATCTGTTTGAGCAGGTGAGCCTTTTTGAAAATTCCTGTGTCCTGAAAGACGGCAAACTGCTCTACATCGACAAAACGGAGGAGCATGCATGCCGGCTTGTGGTCATGGATCTTGCGGGGGGACAGAAAGATGAGGTCCTTTTGCCGGAGGATATCGGATATATCACCAATGCCCCGGCTTACTATGAGCAGGAAGAGTGCGTCTATCTGAGCGGCGATAGTGAATACGTGGTGGATCTGAAATCAGGGAGCGTTGAAAAAATGCAGCTTCCGGAGGAATGGAACGGATGCTTAAGTTTTTCCGATAGCAGCGACGGCGGGCTCTTTGCCGTTTCGGACGGAAAACAGATCCTTTTGGCAGATGCAAACGGAAGCTTCCAAACTTCCATTTCATGCCCCGGGGTGGAGCCTATCGGGATGACGTTTGTGGATGGGCAGCTGGCGGTGCTGTATCATAACGGCGGTCTTTGCCGGTATAATAAGGACACCGGAGAATTGCTTGGAAAAATCGAAATATCGGCAATTTACGATTACAGCGGAGATGTAACCTTCCAATATGACAGTGAGAATGGCCTTTTGTATATCCAGATGGAAAAACTGACCGACGTGGTTGATATGAAAAGCGGCGTGCAGACAGCCTGCATCACTAACTGCTTCGGATATCTGAAAGGACGGGATATTTTTATCACCCTGTCCGACCATACCGGAGTAAAACAGGTGGGTTACTACAGACGATATACCATAGAGGAACTGGTGGATAAGGCCCATACCATTCTGAATAATGCGGAATTATCGGATGAGACGAAGACAAGATACGGTATCGGATCGTAATTTTAAGAAAAAAGGAGGAGGCAGACATGTTTGATTTTACCTATTTTACCCCAACAAAGGTGATCTTCGGAAAAGACACGGAAAAACGGGTAGCTGAACTGATCCGGGAGTTTGGCGGAACCAAGGTGCTGATCCATTACGGCGGCGGCAGCGTGGTAAGATCCGGATTGATGAAACGGGTGACGGATATTCTTGATCGGGAACAGATCGCTTATGTGACCCTGGGAGGCGCTGTGCCGAACCCCCGTCTTTCCCTGGTATATGAGGGAATTGAACTTTGCAAAAAAGAAAAGGTGGATTTTCTTCTGGCCCTGGGAGGCGGAAGCGCCATTGACTCGGCCAAAGCTATCGGATACGGTGTGGCAAACGGTGGGGATGTATGGGACTTCTATGATCGCAAACGACAGGCTACGTGCAGTCTTCCTCTGGGGGTGATCCTAACCATTGCCGCTACGGGAAGCGAAATGAGCGACTCTTCCGTGATCACAAAGGAAGAGGGGCTTATCAAGCGGGGATACAGCAGTCAGTACGGCCGCTGCAAATTCGCCATCATGAATCCGGAGCTGACCATGACACTGCCGGATTATCAGACAGCCTGCGGATGTACGGATATTATGATGCATACCATGGAGCGCTATTTTTCAAACGGAGGCAATATGGAGATCACGGATGCGCTGGCGGAAGGGCTTCTTCGCACGGTGAAAAAGAATGCCCTGATCCTGCGCGATGATCCGAAAAACTATGATGCCAGAGCTGAGGTGATGTGGGCAGGAAGTCTTGCCCATAACGGTCTGACAGGATGCGGAAGCGACGGCGGCGACTGGATGACCCATAAGCTGGAGCATGAGCTGGGAGGCCTTTATGACGTGGCACACGGTGCCGGACTTGCTGCCATCTGGGGTACATGGGCCAGATACGTCTACAAGGATTGCCTGCCCCGGTTCAAACAGTATGCCATCCGGGTGATGGATGTGGCAGATGAGGGAAGCGACGAAGAGATCGCACTGAAGGGAATCGAAGCCACAGAAGAATTCTACAGAAGCATCGGAATGCCCACCAATCTTCGGGAACTGGGAGTTACGCCCACGGAAGAGGAGCTTTTGGATATGGCAAAAAAATGCGCCATTGGCGTAGGCGGCGCAAAAGGCTCCGCAAAGGTTTTGAAGGAAGAGGATATGCTGGCGATTTATAGGGCGAGTATGTGACAGGTGCCTGCATATTTGGTGTGGGATTGAAATGATGTCGTGGTTCGGATCCGGGATGATACCGCGAACAGAATAAGGAGAATAAGGAGAGTGGCATATTATGCTGACAAAAAAAGATCAGATCTGGGTAAAAAACAGTGAAATCGATGGAGAAGAAGGCGCCAAGGGCGTGGTTCGAAAAGTTCTTGCCTATACGGACGAGCTGATGACAGTGGAGAATCATTTTGAAAAAGGCGCCGTAGGTGCACTTCATCATCATCCCCACACCCAGATCACCTATGTGGTTTCAGGGAAATTTGAGTTTACCATCGGTGAGGAGAAACGGATCGTTACCGCCGGAGATACCATGCTG
>JAIKWF010000012.1 GCA_024685005.1 Lachnospiraceae bacterium | reverse complement strand
CGCTACGGTTTTTCGGAGGATATGCCTTCGGATGCCCCGGCAGATGTTGTGCTGGAAGAGATCGCAAGGATCAGGGGCTGCCTGAAAAAGGGAGAAGAAAAAGACAGGGTTAAAGCAGCAGGGATTCTGCTTGATGATTTCAGAGACGGAAGACTGGGAAGGATCACTTTGGAGAATATACCTGCGCAGGATGAAACAGTCCAAAATGAGGGAAAAGAGGGAGAACAATGAGCAGAAAAAACGGAAAATCTGGTAATGCAAGCCTCAGAAAAGAGATTTTGAGCATCAGCATTTATTTATTATCGGTGCTGATCCTGACCTATCTTTTGATGACGTTTGTGGTACAGAGAACGGTAGTAGAGGGCGAGTCCATGGCACCGACTTTTACAGACGGTGACAATGTGCTCATTGATAAGCTTTCTTATCGTTTCCATTCTCCCAAACGTTTTGACGTGATCGTTTTTCCTTACGGTTATGATCAGAAGACCTACTATGTAAAACGTATCGTGGGTCTGCCCGGAGAGACGGTGACCATCAATTCCCATGGGGAGCTCTTTATCAATGACGAACCGGTAAAAGACCCTTATCTTGCAGATATCATCACTGAACCGGGTCTGGCGGAGAATTCCGTATATTTAAAGGGTGACGAGTACTTTGTACTGGGAGACAATGTCAATCACAGTGCAGACAGCAGGGATCCTTCCATCGGTACGGTAACGAAGGACGAGATCGTGGGGAAAGTGAACTTCAGGACCTATCCTTTTTCCAAGTTCGGCAAGATCAAAAAAGCGGAAGAGTAAAAAGTTAGCCGGGGGTAACGATATGAGCGGAGAGCTTAAGATCGGTGAAATAAACAGGATTTTTCAGGCAGCAGACGAAAAGGGCATGCTGCCTGCTTTTATTAGAGAATATCGCGAGGATGAGCGAAGCGGCGTGCAGAAGCTCATTGCGAAGGCGCAGAAGAAGCTGGATGCCATCGAAGCAGAAAAAAAGCGGATGATCGTAATGAGCGAGTTTGAGCAAAAATACAAGGACTTCCACTGCATCTGCGGTATAGATGAGGCAGGAAGAGGTCCTTTGGCCGGTCCGGTGGTAGCCGGAGCAGTGGTGCTTGATCCGGAGGTGGAGATCCTGTATCTGAACGACAGTAAAAAACTTTCGGCGGCCAAACGGGATGAACTCTATGATGAGATCATGGAAAAAGCCAGAGCTGCCGCTGTCGGTATTGTGGAGCCGGCGGTCATAGATGAGATCAATATTTTGCAGGCAACCTATGAAGCTATGCGAAAAGCGGTTCAGGGTCTGGGGATTATGCCCGATATATTATTAAATGATGCGGTTACCATTCCGGGGCTTCCCATGAAGCAGGTAGCTATTGTAAAGGGAGATGCCAGAAGCAAATCCATTGCGGCAGCTTCCATTATTGCCAAGGTTACCAGGGACCGGATTATGGTAGAGTATGACAGTCAGTATCCCGAATTTGGTTTTGCATCCCATAAGGGATACGGTGCGGCCTCCCATATTGAGGCGCTGAAAAATTTCGGCCCCACCCCCATTCACAGAAAAAGCTTTATCACGCATTTTCAGCTGGGACAGCCGAAATACCAATAGGGAAAAGCTATGGCATTTAACATCAACTCGCTGTTTGGCGGACAAACGAATATCAGTCAGGGTATGGGGAGTGCTTCTTTGCAGAGTACTTCATCTTTGCCTGCTTCGGCGCAAAGCCCTGCCCAGGGCAATCAGCTGACGCCGGGATCCGTGATCTCGGGGCAGGTGATGGAAGCAGCTGATGAGACCGTTTTGATCAAAACCACCGACGGCGGAGAGATTCTGGCCAAAAATCAGGAAGGGATCCCACTGGCAAAGGGAAGCTTTGTCAGCTTTGAAGTCGGCGGCGTTTCGGAAGGGCAGGTAGCGTTAAAAGCGCTTTTTACCAATACGGCAGCCGGCTATTCCACCATGTCTTCGGCGCTTTCCCAGGCAGGGATCACGGAAACAGCACAATCTTACAACATGGTCAGGGCAATGATGGAAAATCAGATGCCCATCGATAAAAATTCTTTGCAGGCCATGTATCGTCTTGTGACGGGACATCCGGAAACAAATGCCGAGAACATTGTTTCCATGAAAAGTCTCGGACTTCCCATGACAAATGAAAATATCACCCAGTTTGAAGCCTATAAGAATCTGGAACACAGGATCACGGAGACTGTGGAGGTGGTATCGGATTCCATTTCCGAAGCCATCAGCGATCTTTCCGCAGGAGGCGATCCGGCAAAGGCCCTGAATTTTGCCATGGATGTGGCAAAGCTTCTTTCTGAAGGAACGCAGGATGCGCAGCAGTTGCAAGGCGCAGGTCCTGATGGCGGGACGATGCAGCAGTTGCAAAGTGCAGGCTCAGACGGCGCAGCAGCCGGGCAGGTGCAGAATGCAGGCCCAGACGGCGGGATTCCCGGACAGTTACAGAGCGCGGATACTGCCGGGCAGACAAGCGGCGACTTTTTAAAGCTGGTGGATTCCCTTATAAAAGAGGAGATGGAAGGTACTGATGCCGGGCAGCTGCAAAACGAGGTCAAAGAAGCCGGCGGGCAGACACCCGCGGATCCGGCACAGCTTTTAAAAGAAGCCATCGCAAAAGCAGAGACAGCATCCCAAAAAGAGGAAGCAGCCGCAGATCATAAGATCGTCATTTCCGATCAGTCCGGAGATGACGGAAAAGCGATGGAGCAGATGAAGTCCTATTTGTCGGGCCGAAGCAACGCAGAGGCGCTTTCGGATATCGCAAAGGGCCTGGAGGAGCTGTTAAAAAATCCCGGCAATGGCGCAAAGCTGGAAAAAGCCCTGGCACTTTTGCAGGGGAAGGAAGGAAAGGAACTGTTTGCAAAGGGGCTTTCCGAACAGTGGCGGATGGATCCGAAGCTTGTGGAGAGTAAGGATGAAGTGCAGCAGTTTTACGAAAAACTGAGGGCCCAGACAGGAAAGCTTTCTCAGATCGCAGAAAGTGCCCTGGGAAAAGAGAGCAATCTGTTTGAGCAGACTACGTCCATCAGGCAGAATGTGGACTTTATGAACCAGCTCAATCAGACAGTCAGCTATGTGCAACTTCCTCTCCGGTTGTCGGAGGAGAATGCAAACGGCGATCTGTATGTGTATACCAACAAGAAGAATCTGGCAAACAATGACGGAAAGATCAGTGCATTTTTGCATCTGGACATGGACAGACTGGGGCCGGTGGATGTGTATGTGGCCATGGAAAATCAAAAGGTGTCCACCAATTTTTACCTCCAGTCGGATGAGATGATCGATTTTATCAGCGAGCATATCCATATCCTGGATGAAAGGCTGGCTGAGAGAGGCTATCAGATGAATTGCAAGGTGTCGCGAAAAGAAGATCCGACACCTGCCAATGTGATGGAGAAGATTCTGGAGGATCGCAGGGACGGTTTTATGATCGGCAGCAAATCCTTTGATGTGAGGGCATAAAAATGGTAAACGAGAAACGACCGCTATCCAAAACAGCAGTGGCTCTTTCCTATGATCCGGAAACCGACGCGCCGAAAGTCGTTGCATCCGGTAAGGGCGTCATTGCCGAAAGGATCATTGAAGAGGCAAAAGAAAATAAGGTTCCCGTGCATAAGGATTCCAAGCTGGCGGACACCCTCTCGAGACTGGAGATCGGCGAGATGATCCCGCCGGAGCTTTATGAGGTGGTTGCTGAAATTCTGGTATTTGTGGATCAGATGGATAAGATCAAAAACAAGATCGATGAACACAGGAACAAGAAACAATAAATAACCCAGAGGAGCAAATGGAAGAAAAAGAACAGAAACTGAACAAACGAACTGTTGGAACGAACAAAGAAAAGTTTGCAGCAGCTTACTTACAGAAACAAGGAGTTCGCATTACGGAACACAGTTTCCGGGTCAGACAGGGAGAGATCGATCTGATCGGCTATGACGGCGAAGTCCTTGTTTTTTTTGAAGTAAAATACAGAAAAAATGCCGCCTACGGGTTCCCGCAGGAGGCGGTTGACAGACGGAAACAAAGTCAGATCAGTAAAGTGGCGGTATTTTACCTGAATTACAGGAAAATCCCCCGGAATACCCCAATGCGCTTTGATGTTGTGGCAATTTTGGGCCGGGAAGTGACCTGGATCCGGAATGCATTTGAAATGCGAATGTAAAAGTTGCAATCCGGTGTTTTAATTGTGGCAAAAAAAGAGTATAATCATCATAAGTGTTAGTTTGAAATAAGGGTGTAAAAAGCCAGGGGGAGATAGCTTCTATGATCCGAAAGTTCGAACGCAGAAAAAACACCATCCTACATCCCGCAGTTATGGCATTGATATTGTTTACAACACTGATTAATATCATGCTGTCGTATTTGATGCGGTCTACGGATTTGCCGTTTTATGTTGATACGGTGGGTACGATCCTGGCCACTGCGCTGGGAGGCACGGTGCCCGGCATCATCACGGCATTTGCTACCAATACTGCTAATTTTCTTATGGACGGAGAGTCCATCTATTATGCATCGCTGAATGTTATGATCGCGCTTCTTTCTGCCGTTTATTTCGGCGAAATCACAAATGCAAAACGTAATCTTAAAAAAGAAAAGAAGAATCACAAAGCAAAACCGCTGCAGGACCTTTTGCTGTTTATTGTTGTACTTGCTGTTGTGGGAGGTCTTTTTGGCGGAGCTATCACATGGTATCTGGGGAAAGCAAACCCGGATTATCCCCTGTTTTTGTTCCTGACAGAGTGGTTTTCCGAAAAAGCGGGCTTTGGAACCTTCGGATGCCATATGGCAACCACCTTTGTGGTGGATCTGATGGACAAAGCCATATCGGTGTGTTTATCCCTTTTGATCATTTATATTACGCCGGCGAAAGTAAAAGAGTATGTCCGGCTTTCTACCTGGAAGCAAAAAACCCTGTCCTATAAGGAACGGAAAAAATCCAAAAAGAGGCTGAAAGGCCGTTTTTCCCTGGGACTGAGAGTGAATATTCTGATCATAGGTACTGCCATTCTCATGGCGGCCGTATCAGTTATCTTTATTATGATCAGTTTCCGGGAAAGCACCACGGAGTCTCTGTCTGCCACAGCGTCTCAGATGGCCTATCTGGCAGCTCAGGAAATCGAACCGGACATGGTGGATATTTATCTGAAAAACGGCTATTCCGCCCCGGGATATATTGAAACCAGGGAACGGCTGAAAAAGTTAAAAGACAGTTCCGAGGACATTGCATTTTTATATGTTTATAAGATCAGCAAAGACGGCTGGCATGTGGTATTTGATCTGGATTCCGTGTTGGATGACGGATCCTTTGTGGATGCCTTTCCGCCCGGAATGACTGTACCCTTTGAGGATGAGTATGAGTCTTATCTGGAGGATCTTTTTGCGGGGAAAAATATTCCCAACCTCCGGATCGATGATCAGTTCGGAAGCTTTCTGGCGGCCGGCTGTCCCGTTTACAATGATGATGGCAGGTGCGTTTGCTATGCCATCACCGACATTGAAGTTGGTCTGATCAATAAGAGGCTGGAACATCTTATCGGGCGACTGATCCTTTTGTTCCTTGGGTTTTTGCTGCTGATGATCGCTGTGAGTGTTGTGACCACCAAATACCGTATCGTGATGCCTCTTTCCAGTATGACATCCTATGCCAATCAGCTGACGGATCAGGTGGGCGGAGCCAATGAGGAAACCCTTGAGATGATACGGGAGCTGGATATTCGTACGGGAGACGAGATGGAGCTTTTGTATCGTGCCCTCTGTAAACTTACGGGAGAAACAGTATTTCAGCTGAACGATAATAAGAACAAATCGGATGCCATTACCAAGATGCAGAATGCGCTGATCATCACCATGGCGGACATGGTGGAGAGCAGGGATTCAGATACAGGCGCCCATGTCTTAAAGACTTCGGCCTATGTACGTATCATTTTAGAGGGCCTCAGGCGAAACGGATATTATACGGAAAAACTGTCGGACCGCTATATCAGAGACGTGGAAATGAGTGCCCCGCTGCATGACCTGGGCAAGATCAACATCCCGGATTCCATTTTGAATAAGCCGGGAAAACTCACAGACGAAGAATACCGTATTATGAAGACCCATACAACTGCGGGGCGGGATATCCTTGAGAAAGCGATCCGCACCATGGGAGGGGACAACTATCTTCGGGAGGCCAGAAACATGGCGGCCTATCATCATGAAAGATGGGACGGAAAAGGCTATCCTGACGGGATCCACGGGGAAGTGATACCTCTGTCCGCACGAGTGATGGCCATTGCCGACGTATTTGATGCCCTTTCCTCTCACAGGGTTTATAAGCCGGCATTCCCTTTTGATGAGGCTGTACAGATGATCAAGGACGGAGCCGGAACCCAGTTTGATCCCAAATGTGTGGAAGTATTTGTGGAGTCGGTGGCTGAGGTAAAGAAGGTACTGAAGAGGTATCAGGAATTATGATGAAAAAAAGCAGGAGAAGAAATTGCATAGCGCTGTTTATCCTTGCCATGGCAGTGACAGGGCTCTTGCTGTGTGAAAGATCATACGCCGATCAGAAGAGGCCGGCTGAGGATAAGCAGGACGGCGGCGGGTATGCGGCAAGCGGCCAGATCCCGGGAATATACTACCAGCCGGTGATTTATGATGCAAACAACGGGCTCCCCACCTCTGAGGCAAACTATATCCTTTCCTCCAGCGATGGTTATATCTGGATCGGAAGCTACAGCGGCGTGATCAAATATGACGGTGTGAATTTCGAAAGACTTCCTGCGGCGGACGGACTTACCAGTGGACGGGGGCTTTTTGAAGACAGTGATCACAGAATCTGGGTTGCCACAAACGACAGCGGTATCGTTGTGATCGATGGGAAGGAGAAGAAACAATACACCAAAAAAGAGGGCCTTCGGTCAGATTCCATCAGAACCTTTGCAGAGGATGCCGCCGGGAACGTTTTTGCGGGTACCACTGCCGGAGTTGTTTTCTTTGATCCGGGATTGAATCTGCATACCATCAGCGATGAGCGCATAGATAATGAACGGATCCTCCGGCTTTGCTCCGATGCCAACGGCGTGATTTACGGCGTGACGAGCAATGGCGATGTCTTTACAGTATCCAAGAGCGGTATCAAGGATTATTACAAGAGCGGCGACATGGGGATCTCCAAGATCACCACCATCCTGACGGACCCTGACAGGGCGGGAAGGCTGTATTTCGGAACAGAGAGTGACTGCATCTATTACGGGAAGCTGGGTGATAAGGCCGGGAAAATGAAGAAGATTTCCACCTCTCCGGCAGAAAACATCCATTGGATGGAATATGCCTGTGATCGTCTGTGGGTATGTTCCACCCACGTAGCCGGTTATGTGGATGAGAATGATTCCTTTGTATCTTTCAAAACTCTCCCCATGAAGGATGCTTTTGAAATGATGACAGGGGATTATCAGGGGAATATGTGGTTCGCCTCTTCCAGATACGGGGTAATGAAGTTGGTTGCGGACAATTTTATGGATCTGACCCAGGCCGCCGGATTAGAGCAGGAATCCGTTAATACCACCTGTGTAAGGGGGGATGAGCTTTACATCGGCACCGATGACGGCTTGCGCATTATTCAGCTCAGCGACAATTCTCAGGTTGAAAACAACCTGACCGGGCACTTTAATCATTCCAGGATCAGATGCATCATGAATGACAGTAAAGGCTGTACCTGGTTTTCCACCTTCTCCGGCGGAAGCGGCCTTGTGATGTACGATCAGGAAGAAAAAATGAAAAAGTTCACCGTAAAGGAGGGACTTCCCAGCAATGAGGTCCGCTGCACCTGCGAGGCGCCGGACGGATCCATCATCGTGGGTACCAACGGCGGCGTGGCCGTCATTAAAGACGGAAAGGTGGAAAAGACCTACACAGGCGAGGATGGCCTGAATAATACGGTGATCCTGACGGTATGCGTGGGAGACAAAGGGGAGATCTATGCCGGCAGCGACGGAGACGGCATCTATATTCTGCAGAATGATTCCCTGATCAGGCTGGACACCGCCGGCGGATTGCAAAGCGATGTGATCATGCGGCTGAAAAAAGACGAAAAGAGGAAGCTTTTATGGATCATTACCTCCAATTCGGTGGAGTATTATAAAGATGGGAAGCTGACCTGTCTTACTACATTCCCCTATCATAACAACTTTGATATTCTGGAAAAAAATGATCAGGAGCTGTGGATCCTTTGCTCTATGGGTATTTATGCCGTGGATGCGCAGGAAGCGGTAAATGATGAGATCGAAAAATATACACTTTACAATAAGGCTAACGGTCTTTCTACGATACCGATTCCTCATGGATACAGCTGTATTGACGGCGATATACTTTATATTGCGGGAAGCAGCGGCGTGTCCGGGGTGAATCTGAAGGATTTCAGGGATTTTACGGGAGATGCCATTATCGGGATCCGTTCCGTGACCAGCAACGGGGATGAGATCTATCCCGGAGCGGATGGAACCTATATGCTCCCCATTAACAGCAATCGTATTCAGATCGCGCCGGCGATTCTGGATTATACATTGTCTGACCCTATGGTACGGATTTATCTGGAGGGGGCAAAAGACGAGGGTATCACGGCAGAGCAAAGTAAGATCACACCCTTAGAGTATACGGAACTGAAATACGGCAATTATACCATTCATACCCAGATTCTGGATAATCATACCGGGAAAGTGCTAAGAGAAGAGACCTTTGGACTTTATAAAAAGCCGGGCATCTTTGAACGCCTTTCCATCAGAGTGATCCTGTTTCTGTTGTTGATGACCACCATCGGCGTTTTGGTATGGCGCTATCTTACGGGAACGGTTATCCGTAAGCAGTATCAGGAAATTCAGGAGGCAAGGGATGAAGCGGAAAAAGCCAATACCGCCAAGTCCAGATTCCTTGCTAATATGAGTCATGAGATCAGAACGCCCATCAATACCATTATGGGTATGGATGAGATGATCCTGCGTGAAGATACAGAGGGCATACCGGAGAAATACGCCCATACGGTTACGGGATATGCCCGGGATATTAAATATGCTACCGAATCTCTTTTAAGCCTGATCAACGATCTGTTGGACATTTCCAAGATCGAATCCGGAAAGATGCACCTGGTGGAGCAGGAGTATGATACGGAAGAACTTCTTCGGGGCATCATTACCATGATCCGCGGCCGTGCAGAAGATAAAAGGCTCTACTTTGATCTTGATATCGATGAAAATCTGCCCAAGAGACTTTACGGTGACGGCGGCAAGATCAAACAGATCATTCTGAACATTCTGACCAACGCCGTGAAATATACGGCAGAAGGCGGTTTTGTACTGCGCGTCAGCGTTACGGAGAAAAATGAAGCGGGAGTATCTTTGTGGATCTCCGTAAAAGATACGGGTATCGGCGTAAAAGAAGAGGATATGGAAAAACTGTTCTCCGCTTACGAACGCCTGGATGAAGTGAAAAACTCCAATATTCAGGGTACCGGACTGGGGCTTGATATTTCCAGACAGTTTGCACAGATGATGGAAGGACGGCTCTGGTGCGAGAGTATTTACGGAGAAGGCAGCGAGTTTATTCTGACCCTGAAGCAGAAGATCGCCGATGAAACACCCATCGGAGTCTTCCTGGAGGAAAGTGCGGATCAGAATAAGAAGGGATATATGCCGCAGTTTATCGCACCGGATGCGGATATCCTTGTGGTAGACGACAATCCCATGAATCTGAACGTGATTCAGGGACTTTTGAAGCCTACGAAGATTTTTGTTACAACCGCCAGCAGCGGAGAGGACTGCCTGGAGAAGATTGCAAGAAGCGACTTTTATGTGGTGCTTCTTGACCACATGATGCCGGGTATGGACGGAATCGAGACCTTAGAGAGGATTCGCCAGACAAAACCGGATCTTCCCGTATACGCACTTACCGCCAATGCAACCGCCGGTGGAGAAGCCTTCTACAAATCCAAGGGCTTTAACGGATTTTTGTCCAAGCCCATTGATATTGTGGCAGTTGAGCATGCCATCATGAAACACCTTCCGGAGAGTATCATGAGCAAACCTACGGAGGAAGACGTTTTAGAGGAAGAGACAGAACTTTCGGAAGACATGCTCTGGATCAACGATGCAGAAGGCATTTCCGTGGCAGACGGTATCAAGAATTCCGGCGGCGTATCTCAGTTCGTATTCTCCCTGAATATGTTCTATGATGCCATCGATGATAATTCGGCCCTGATTGAAAATGCTTATCAGGAGGATGATATCAAGCTGGCAACCGTTAAGGTACATGCTCTTAAGAGTTCCGCAAGGATCATCGGTGCCCTGCATCTTTCCCAGGAGTGCCAGAAGCTGGAGAATGCAGGCAATGATAAAGACATGGTTTATATCAATGCCCACAAGGATGCCGTGCTTACAGAGTACAGAGAGTTTAAGCAGATCCTGGCTGCCTTGAAGGAGAAGGGAAAAGAGGAGGATTCCGGCAAGCCGGAGATTTCACCGGAAGAACTGGAGGACGCATACGGCGCATTAAAAGAGTGCATTCCGCAAATGGACTACGATGCGGTTGAGATGATCCTGGAGTCTCTCGAAGAGTATAAACTGCCCGATGAAGACAGGGAAAAGATGGAAGCACTGTCTAAGTATCTGAAGTTCTTTAACTGGGAAATGATGGAAGATCTGATCATGAAATAAACTGCGAAAAAGGGAAAAGACTATGTTTGCATTCATTCAGGCACATCAATTAAACATCATGTTAAGCCTTTCCAGCATTTGCTTTGTGGTGGGATTTTTCACCCTGATCACAAAGTCTCTGCCGCGAAGAAGGAAATTATCCATAGCCTATATGGAGTTTGCGGCAGCAATACTGCTGTTTTCCGACAGGCTGGCTTATATTTATCAGGGACAGACGAGCGCGACCGGTTATTATATGGTAAGGCTCTCTAACTTTCTTGTATTTTTCCAGACCATATCCGTGATCCACGCCTTTAATATCTATCTGACGGATCTGTGCCAGAACGAGATTAAGGCGGGGAAGGTTCCCATGCGTCTTCGTTTTGTGGAGATATTGTCTATCATCGGATGGGTGCTGGTTGTAATCTCCCAGTTTGTCGGATTGTATTACACCTTTGATGAGAATAATGTGTATCACAGAGGTCCGGGATTTTTGATCTGCTATATGATCCCGGTGGTGGCGCTTTTATTCCAGCTGTCGGTGGTGATCCAGTATATGAAGCGGCTGAGTCTTTATATCAGCGTACCGGTGATCCTTTTTACGATCCTGCCTCTTGTTGCGTCCATAGTGCAGGCACTGTTTTACGGTGTTTCCCTTACCAATATGGCAATCGTTGGAATGGCCATCGTTTTGTACATTTTTGCCATTATCGAGCAGAATGAAAAATATGCTCAGGCCCAGAAGCAGCAGATCGATGATATCAAAAGCGTGAACCAGTCCGTGATCAAGTCCTTTGAACAGACTGTGGGCGCAGTCACGAAAGCCATGGACAACAGGAATAAATACACCAGAGGGCATTCCCAGAGAGTTGCGGAATACTCCAGACAGATCGCAGCAGAGCTTGGTATGGACGAGCGGAGCTGCTTTGAGGTGTATCAGTCAGCTCTTTTGCATGATATTGCCAGGATCCAGATGCCGGATTCAATCCTTTATAAAACGGGACATCTGACAGAGGCGGAAACGGAAGCCATAAAGCGCCTTCCCCTGGTGGGTGGAAATATTCTGAGTGAGATCGAAGAGCTTCCTTTTTTGCAGACCGCAGCCAGATATCATCATGAGCGCTTCGACGGAAAAGGATTCCCGGAGGGGCTGAAAGGGGATGCCATACCCCTCATCGCCCGCATTGTTACCGTGACAAATGCCTATGACGAAATGACTTCTTTTAAGGCAAACAGACAGCCTTTGGCCCAGGGAAAAGTCAGGGAGACTTTTGTCAGCGGCTCCGGCAGGATCTTTGATCCCAAGATCGCAGGCATTATGATCGAAATGATCGATCGTGATACGGAATACATGATGCGTGAAGCGGAAGACCAGAATATAGAAGAGACGGATAAGAACGATATTACCGTAGTCAGCCGTATGCATTTTGACAATTACAAAGAGAGTTCCTCCGACGGCATCAGAGTGAGCAGGGAGTATCTGAAGATCCGGTTTGAAACAAGGCCTGATACCGGAGTGGAGCGCAAAATGGCTACGCCTTCCATCGTTCTGTTTGACTCCTTTGACAGGTGCATTCACAGAAACGAGCGTAATATCAAGAACCTGCATTACTTTGAATTTGGAGAGATCTGGATGGACGGACATACCATCTGTACCTCTGCCAGAGATATCCAAAGCAGTATCAGGGAAATTGAGCCCATGGACAATCTCAGCGAAAACGACTGGATTGCCTATGAGATTGAGGCAATCTGTCTGAAGGATCACGTACGTGTGAAGATCGCCAGCAGATACAGAGAAGTGGATGTGACGGTGGCGCTGCTGGATTCCACCAGATTTGTGTTCCTCAGTCTTACGGGAGAAAACTGTACCGTGAAAAATATTGATGTCCGACATGTACCGATGGCGGATAACGAAGAGCCTATTTCCCGCATTGCCCCTGAGGTGAATTATTTCAGCAGGAAAGACGGGGACATTCCCAACGTGGAAGTGAATGATTACCGGGAAGAGAGCACCGTGGGCATACCGGTGGATGACGGAATGCGCATTAATTTCCACACCCAGAGTCTGCCCTTAGCGAATCTGGTGCATCATTGCGCTTACATTCTGCTCTTTGATTCAGAGGACGGCAGTGTGACGGGAAAGGATTATAAGGAATACGCCTGCATCCGCTTAGACGGTGACAATGCCACCAACAACGGCATGGCGGATAATAAGCTGATCGTACATAAAGACGAGGACTTTTCCGGCTGGGATGCCTGGAAAGAACTGAACAAAAACGGCATGGACTACGAAGTTGAGTTTAAACGCAAAAAGAACAGAATCCGATTTACCACGGATAACGGCGGCATCTCCATCGACTGCGTTACCACCATTCCCAAAGGAGAAAACAGCTGCTACGTAGCCCTTACAGGCAATCTTTGTACCCTGTCGGATATACGGGTAAGATGAACTGTTGTTATTCACAGACTCACATACCAGCTCACAATCGATAAGTTAAAAAAGGGGTTGACATTTACAATCAAATTGCATACAATCTAATTGTAAACAAATAAAACTGACAAGATGATGAAAAAGGAGGTAATACCATGGCAGTAATAGAATTAACAAATGCTAACTTTGATGAGGTAGTGGGAAGCTCGGATGTTCCCGTATTAGTGGATTTTTGGGCACCCTGGTGCGGACCCTGCAGAATGCTTTCTCCCGTGGTGGAAGAGGTTGCCGAGGAAGCAGAAGGCTTTAAGGTGGGAAAAGTGAACGTGGAAGAGTTTGAGGATATGGCCATGAAATTCGGTATTTCCAATATTCCCTGCCTGATCCTTTTTAAAGAGGGCAAAGAAGCGGCAAGGTCCTTGGGCTTTATCAAAAAAGAGCAGGTACTGGAATTCGCAAAAAGCTGAGTGAGCGGAAGGAAGGAACAAAAAGATGAGCAAAGAATATGATGTTGTGATCGTGGGGGCCGGTACGGCAGGACTTTCTGCCGCCATCTATACCCAGCGAAGCGGAAAGAGTGCCCTGGTATTGGAGCGGCTTTCCTACGGTGGACAGATCATCAATACGCCGGAGGTGGCAAACTATCCGGGAATCGCCAAGATCTCGGGCTTCGATTTTGCCCAGGGACTGTATGATCAGGCTACGGCATTGGGAGCTGAGGTGGTATTCGAAGAGGTGTTGTCTGTGGAAAGAGACGGCAGCGATCAGATTGTCACCACCGACGGCGGAACGTATAAAGCCGGAGCCGTGATCCTTGCTACCGGTGCGAAAAACAGACCCCTGGGTATGGAACATGAAGAAGAGTGGGTCGGCAGCGGGATCTCATACTGCGCCACCTGCGACGGTATGTTTTTCAAAGGAAAAGAAGTGGCGGTAGCAGGAGGCGGAAATACCGCTTTGGAGGATGCCATCTTTTTATCCGACTATTGCAGCAAGGTATATCTGATCCACAGACGCAATGAACTGAGAGGCGAAAAACATCTGCAGGAAGTGCTGCGGGCTAAGGAAAACGTGGAGTTTGTACTGAACGTTACCATGGAAGAACTTTTGGGAACCGACAGTCTTTCCGGCATTGTGGTAAAGGATAAGGAAAGCGGTCAGCTGCGGCAGATCGATCTTTCCGGTCTGTTTATCGCCATCGGTCAGATGCCGGACAACAGCCGTTTTGCGGGGCTGGTAAGTCTGGATGAAGGCGGCTATGTGAAGGCGGGGGAAGACTGCACAACATCCGCTTCCGGCATTTTTGTCGCGGGAGATACCAGAACCAAGGCAGTCAGACAGCTTACAACTGCAGCGGCAGACGGCGCAGTGGCAGCTCTTGCGGCCTGTGCATATCTGCAGACAAGATAAGATCTTGCAGAGGATGAAACTATGAAACAGCAGCAGAAAGACGCTTACGATAAGCTGAAATTAAAAAGTCAGCTCTGTTTTCCGCTTTATGCCTGTTCCAAGGAAGTGATCAGGCATTATAAGCCGCTTTTGGATGAGCTTGACCTGACCTACACCCAGTACATCACCATGATGGTGCTTTGGGAAAAGAAATCTCTTTGTGTCAATGCACTGGGAGAGGAGCTGTATCTGGATTCCGGGACGTTAACGCCCCTTTTGAAAAAGCTTGAGAAAAAAGGGTATCTGACCAGATGCCGGTGTGACAATGACGAACGCTCGGTTAAGATCTGTATCACCGAAGAAGGGGAAAAACTGAAAGAGAAAGCGGCTTCCATCCCGGAAAAAATGGAGAGCTGCGTGAAGCTGTCGGAGAAAGAATCCGCTTTTTTATACAGGATCCTGTACAGGATGCTGGAGCAGTTGAATCCCTCTTAAAGCTCTCCTGAAAATGGCCGGAAGTATTGCTTTTTTTAGGGAAATGTTGTATGATAACTATGTATACTATTGACTTGGCGTTAAGACAAAAGGAGTTGTCAGTATCCTGAAAAGGATCGCGCCCCACCAAATCAAGGAGGAATGGATATGAGTAGTGTATCAGGAGTAAGCAGCAGTTCCTACGGCAGCTACGCAACAACCGGCGCAGCGAACTCGAAACCGGCAGATTCCGTGCAAAAGACCACAGGTGCTTCCGGTGCAGGGAGTAGCGCACAGACAGGCAGTCGGGCATCCGGCGGGGTGATCTATGAACCCTCAGAGGAAGGCAAAGCAGCTGCGGCAAGGGCAAAAGGTGATCGCACAGCCATCGTGGCAGAACTGAAAGCCGCTAATGAGCAACGGATCAAACAGATGACAGATCTGGTGCAGAAGATGATCAGCGGTCAGGGGAAAGCCATCGGACAGGCAGACAGCATCTGGAGCTTTCTTGCCAAAGGTGATTTTACCGTAGATGCCCAGACCAAGGCTCAGGCCCGGAAGGACATAGCTGAGGACGGCTATTGGGGCGTTGAGCAGACTTCCCAGAGGATCTTCGATTTTGCCATGGCATTGACCGGAGGCGATTCGGAGAAGATGGAAAAGATGCGCTCCGCATTTGAGAAGGGCTTTGCACAGGCTACCAAGACCTGGGGTAAGGAGCTTCCCGAGATCAGTCAGAAGACTTACAGTGCGGTACAGAATCTTTTCGACCAGTACAAAAACCAGACACAGTCAGGTGGTACGGTAAGCTGAAGCGAAAAAACAACGTAGAAAATGAATACAGGGGCTTGCCGTGGGCAGGCCTCTGTTTTTGCTTTTTGAGGGGTAAAAACACAATATATTGTGAGAAATGATTAACACTTGCCTTTTTGATACATATGTGGTAGTATTAAAAAAGTGTGTAACAAATTTGTAACAAATTCGTACCCATAGTTTAACGGATAAAACAGCGGATTCCGGTTCCGCCGATGGGGGTTCGATTCCTCTTGGGTACATTTGGCTTCGGCTTTTGGGTGATGCCCCTTGCCGGGCGAAACAGTGTTTTTATTATGGAGGAAAGAGAATGAAACAGATTAGTTGGTTCTTCCGGAATCTGAGTGCCAGACTGACGGAAGACAGACACTTTGCCAGAAGGTTTGTGGTTGGCTGTCTCGTCATAATCCTTGTGTTTGTTGCCATTGTGGTTTTGGCTTCCTGCGGTAAAGGGGAAGAAAAAGACAAAGATCCCGCAGCAGCAGCAGCAACGACTGCAGATCCCGCAGCAGCAGCAACGGAAGCGGATTACACACCGCCTACTATGGAAGAGGCACCTCTTGAGGAAGATGCACATCCTGATGTAAACGCTCTGGCTACCCAGTATCTTACAGCAGTAGCAGCAGGCGATACCAATGCGGTTGCAAACCTGAAACAGCCCATCGAACAGAAAGAGCTGTTAAAGGTTCAGGTAGAAGCCAACTATCTGGAAGAGTTTGATAATATCAAGGTTTATACCAAGCCCGGCCCGCTGGCCAATACCTATGTGGCTATCATCTATTATGAGATCAAGTTCAAAGAGTATGAGACCTTAGCACCGGGACTTACCACCCACTACATCATGCCCAAGGCTGACGGAAGCCTTTGCTTCTGCGGCGGAGACATGGATCCGAGGGTACAGGATTACATCAAGGCAGTGGTTGCCCATGATGATGTGGTAGAATTGTTTGCAACGGTTAACACGAGATACTCCGAGGCCATCACAAAAGATTCTGCTCTGAAGGCATTTATGGAAGTGTTCTCTTCCAATGTTGATCAGCAGGTAAGTGAGCTTATGGCAGCAACAGACAGCTCACAGGCACCGGAAGGCGGCGAGGCAGCACCTGACGGCGGAGCTACCGGAGAGCAGATCTGTACAGCGATTGAAACCGTTAATGTCAGAGCATCTGACAGCGAGAACGGCGAAAAGCTCGGAAAGCTGCAGCAGGGTGAGAAAGTCACCAGATATGCTGAGCAGGAGAATGGCTGGAGTAAGGTGAGCTATAACGGAAGCGAAGCTTTTGTAAAGAGCGAATTCCTGAAAGTGGATGAAGCAGCGCCTGCACAGGAAGCACCGGCTGAAGGAGAACAGGCAACGGAAGGCGGAGAGCAGCAGACAGCTGAACAGACAGCTGAGCAGCCTGCAGAACAGCCTAAGACCGATTCTTCTTCCCTTGCAGGAAAAGATACCATCACGGCAAAAGAGTCTGTGAATGTACGTAAGTCCGCATCCGAAACAGGAGAAAAGTTAGGTGTCGCTTATCAGGGCGAGCACTTCAAACTCCTTCAGGCACAGGCTGACGGATGGTGCAAGATCGAATTCAACGGACAGACCGGATATGTAAAGAGTGAGTTTGTCGAATAAGCAGAGACAATGCAAAACGACTCGCAGATCGTCAGAGGGGAAGTTCGCTTCCACTCGGGCGAGACTGCGAGTCGTTTTATTTTGCGAAGCAAACGCATCGAGCAAGCTCTGCTTGCGAAGATGTGGCATTGTCTCGCATAATGTTAAAGCGAAGCAAACGCATCGAGCAAGCTCTGCTTGCGAAGATGTGGCATTGCCTCGCATAATGTTAAAGCGAAGCAAACGCGAGAAAGGAGGTACTATGCAGCAAACGTATTACGCCACATTTTTCGGCCTTTCAGTCATATTATCTCTTTTTTATTTGTATAACTGGCACAAACGTCTTGATGTAAACATGACCATCCTGTACCTGATGATCCCCCTGACAAACATCTCTTACATGGTTATGTACCGTGTACCGGATGCCAAAGTTGCGGGTGAGATCCTGAAGATCGTATACATGGGCGGCGTGTTTTTGCCCTGGTTTATTGCCATGTGTGTGGCCAGCCTGTGTCAGGTTTATGTCAGCAAAAGGATCCGGGTACTTTCCTTTCTGATCAATCTCGGGTTTTATACATCCATTCTGACCATTGGCAGATATCCGCTGTTTTATAAGTCCATGCGATGTGATGTGGTAGATGGCAGGGTCTTGTTTACGAAGGAATACGGTCCCTTCCATTCTGCTTTTTATGCGCTGCTTGCGGGATATTTCATTGCCAGTCTGGCCATTATAGGATATGCATTTGTGAAAAAGACCCAGGTTTCCCGAAAGATCCTGTTCCTTTTGTTTATTCCGGAAGTGATTTCCATCTGCAGCTATTTTTTCAGTCACTTTTTCCTGGAAGGGATAGAAGCGATCCCCGTTGCGTATGTGTTTGCCCAGATTGTTTACCTGATCATTTCCCACCAGATGGCACTGTATGATGTGAGTGAAGTGGTGGTGGATTCCATGGTCAATTCCGGAGAGACGGGATTTATCACCATGGATTTTAAGGAGCGATACCTGGGAAGCAATAAAACCGCAAGGCAGATCCTGCCGGATCTTTGCGGACTGAAGGTGGACCAGAAGGTGGAAGGCACTGGGAATCTGGACAAAAGTATCCTGCAGTGGATAAGGCATTTCAGGGAAGATAATAAGAATGACCGGTTCATGTATTCAAAGCCTGATCCGGAGAATCCGGAAGAAGAAAAAGTTTATGTCGTAACGGTGGGGTATTTCCACGACGGAAAACACCGTCGGGGATACCGGCTGTTCTTAAGTGATGACTCCCAGAATCAGAAATATATCCGGCTGCTGGATCAGTACAATGCGGAACTGGAAGGGGAAGTCGAAAGCAAAACGAAACGTATCGTGGAGATGCACAACAGGCTCATCGTCAGCATGGCGACCATGGTGGAAAGCCGTGACAGCTCTACGGGAGGACATATCAAAAGAACCAGCGAAGGGGTTCGGATCCTGATCGGTGAAATGAAAAAGGGCGGTTTTCCGGGACTTGAGGATAAGTTCTGCAAGGATCTGATCAAAGCTGCGCCCATGCATGATCTGGGAAAGATCGCGGTAGATGATGCCATTCTTCGAAAGCCGGGGAAGTTTACGCCAGAAGAATTTGAGATCATGAAGACTCACGCTCCCAAAGGCGCTGAGATCGTGAGAAACATTCTGGAAGAAACGGATGATGAAACGTTTCGCGTGCTGGCGGAAAATGTGGCTCATTATCATCATGAACGGTGGGACGGTTCAGGATATCCCGACGGCCTGAGGGGAGAGCAGATTCCTCTGGAAGCCAGGATCATGGCCATTGCAGATGTGTACGATGCCCTGGTGAGCAAGAGAGTATACAAAGAAAAAATGTCCTTTGCCCAGGCGGATCACATCATCATGGAAGGCATGGGAAAACACTTTGACAAAAGCCTGCAGATCTATTACGAAAAGGCCAGACCAAAGCTGGAAGCATATTACAGAAGCCTTGAAGTGTAATGGACCCCCGGGACGGAGTCAGTGGTCCATTTTTCAGTCATTTAGCCGCCGGCATTTGCACCCGGGGGGCCATAGATGTTTGCCTCTGAGCAAAATGACCCTATGACTCCGTCCCGGGGGGCCACTTTTTCGCGGCGCCGTTTTTCCCGTGACAGGTTCATCTTTTTAGATCGTAAAGTGAGGGGAAAGAAAATAAGGAAAAATAAGGAAAAATAAGACCGATTTGGTATGAAAAAGATCATGCAGGTTGCATGGTCTTTTTCTTTTGCCGGATATATTTGTGTCCGAATTCTGCATAGGGCTTAGGAAAAGCCTATAACTTTGGATAGGATATAGGTATTATACAGTAAATTGTAAACATGCTAACCTTACACATGTCATAGGGCTTATGATAAAAGCCTTTGAGAGCTTTGTTTTTTAGTTAACAGGAGGATACTATTATGAAAAAAAGACTATCGTTCGCAGGATTGCTGATCTTAGCGGTCCTTATGCTTGGCGGATGCGGAATTAGTGCGGAAAAAGCAGGAAACTCAGATGGTAAGGCTCCTTCGGGGTCTTCGGATATTGTTTTGACGGCAGCAACTCAGACGGACTACCCTCCGTTTTGCTTTATTGATGAGAACGATAAGCACACCGGCTTTGATTATGAATTATTACAGCTGATTGATGAAAGATTAGACGGCTATACGATTGACATTAAAGGTGCTACCTGGGATTCCATGTTTTTGAGCCTTGACTCCAAAAAAATTGATCTGGTTTCCGACGAAGTGGCGATCACACCAGAAAGAGAAAAGAATTATTACTTTTCTCTTCCCTATCTTGAGATCCAGTCCTGCATAGCTGTAAAAAAAGGAACGACAGGAATCACAACACTTGATGATCTGGTCGGAAAGCATGTAGTGACCACCGTGGATTCTTACAGCGAAATACTTGAAAACTACAATGATAGTCATGATGAAAAGATCATCATCGAATATGTCAGCGAGGTGACCGCCTTAGAGATGCTCCAGGGTGTGGCTAACGGTAAATATGATGCACATATTAATGATCCTGTGATGATGCATCAGGTGATCGGTGACAACAATCTGGATCTGGAGATTGTGGGGAATCCTGTGAAGAGCGATCCTGCTGCAATTGTTTTTGCCAAGACGCCGGATGGAAAATCCTATAAGGACGTTATCGATCCCGTGATCAGGGAGATCATAGAGGATGGCTCACTTGCGGAATTGTCGAAGAAATGGACAGGTGAGGATTATACACCTGACCTTAAGGATTATGAGTAAAAGAGGTGCGTTTTGAAACTGTTTGACTTTGCTTTTTTCATAGAGAGCTTTCCGAAAATCCTGGCAAAGCTTCCGGTGACGTTACTGATCTCAGTCGCGGCCTTCGCAGCAGCTGTGATCATAGGATTTATCGTGGCTCTGATCAAAATTTATCGCGTTCCGGTACTTCAGCGACTGGCGGATCTGTATATCTCTTTTATCAGAGGAACTCCGGTACTTGTTCAGCTCTACATCATCTGCTATGGAATTCCCAAGATTATTTACTATGAGCAGGTGAATTTTAACCGATTTACCATGGTCGATGTCAACCTGATTCCGGGGGTCATTTATGTACTGGTGGCTTACAGCGTCAACATCGGGGCATACCAGGCCGAAACGATCCGCTCTGCCATAGAAGCGGTCGGAAGAGGGCAGGTGGAAGCGGCCAGTTCGGTAGGTATGACGACGGCGCAGACAATGACCCATGTGGTTATTCCCCAGGCCTTTGTGATCGCACTTCCGAATTTTGGAAATGCTCTTATAAGCGCTATAAAAGATACCTCCCTGGTTTTTGTGGCAGGGGTGATCGATATTCTGGCAGAGGCCAGAATCCTGGGAGCAAGAGTTTTTAATTATCTGGAAGTATATATTGGGGCAGCACTCGTGTACTGGATCATATGTATTGTAGTGGAAGTGCTGATCAAAAAACTGGAGGAACACATACGGCGATACGACAGATCGATCGTGTAATGCAAAAGGGGTGAGATTCATGATCAAAATAAAAAATATCAGGAAAAAATATGACAGCACGGAAATTCTGAAAGGCATAGATCTGAATGTAGAGGATGGAAAAGTGGTAGCGATCATCGGACCGTCAGGTTCCGGGAAAACAACTTTTTTACGCTGCATAAACCACCTGGAAAGCCCGGATGAAGGTGTTATATCGATTGGAGGAAGTCGTATCATAGCCGGAACATCCCAAAAGAAGGATATCCTTGATCTGCAGCGGAAAACGGCATTTGTATTTCAGAATTACAATCTTTTTCGTAACAAAACAGCGATTGAAAATGTGATGCTGGCGCTGACCGTTGTGAAAAAATATTCCAAGAAGAAAGCCAGAGAGATTGCAGAGGAAATGCTGGATAAGGTATCGCTTCCGAGAGAACGTTTTGAATATTATCCTTCCAGTCTCTCCGGAGGACAGCAGCAAAGGATTGCCATAGCAAGGGCTTTGGCGCTTAATCCCGAACTTATGCTTTTGGATGAACCTACTTCTGCCCTTGATCCGGAACTGGTAGACGGGGTGCTGGATGTTATAAGAGCCGTTGCAAAAGAGGGGATCACGTTGATCGTTGTTACCCATGAGCTTTCATTTGCGGCAGAGGTGGCTGATGAAGTTGTTTTCATGGATCAGGGAGAAATCGTGGAAAAAGGAAAAGCATTAGAGGTGCTCAGACGCCCCAGAGAATTACGTACGAAAGCATTTTTGAGAAGCATACAGAGAGAGTATTCAAAGATCAGTTAAAGGCAGGATGAGAATATGAGTATTAAATCCACAATCGAACAATATGGGATATTGATATTGGATGGAGGTGTTGGCTCGGAAGTTGAAAGACGAGGCTTTGAGGTCAAGGATAAATTGTGGTCTGCAAAAGCGCTGGCCGAGAGACCGGAACTGCTGGAACAGGTGCATTATGATTACTTCAAAGCAGGCGCTGATGTCGGTATCACAGCTACGTATCAGGCATCGCTGGCAGGTTTTACGGAAAATGGATATTCCGCAGCGGATGCTGAAAAGTATATCCGCAGAGCTGTTCAGATCGTTAAGAGCGCAAGGGACAGGCTTTATAATGAACTGAGCAGGGAAGAAAAGTCAGTCCGTCCCTATCCTTTGGTGGTAGGATCCCTTGGACCCTATGCCGCATATTTTGCAGATGGTTCGGAATATGTTGGCTACAGTGAGAAGATAGGATCCGAAGAATTCAGGGTATTTCACAAAAGCCGGATAGAGTGGCTTTTGAGCGAAGGAGTAGACGCACTTGTCATAGAAACAACCCCTTCTGCAAGAGAGCCTTTGGCGGTTCTGGATTATTTAAAAAAGGAACATCCGGACGTTCCTGTATGGGTGAGCTTTAATGCAAGAAGCAAGGATCGGGTCAGCGACGGAGAGCCGATAAAAGATGCGGCAAAGGCGATCGACGGCTACGAACAGGTCGAGGCGATCGGAGTCAACTGTGTTGAGCCAAAGTATGTTTCTTCACTCATTTCCGAGATAAAATCCGTCACGGATAAAGAGATTGTAGTGTATCCGAATGTTGGCCTGCATTATGATGAAGACTCCGTTCGATGGAAATGGAAACATATTTCCGCAGAGGAAAACGAACGTGAAAAGACATTTTCCGTCAGAGCAAAACAGTGGCATGAGGAAGGCGCAAACCTGATAGGCGGATGCTGCAACTCCACCCCGGACGATATCAGAGCAATCGCCGCCTGGGCCAGAAAATGAACCACGGGGACGGAGTCAGAGGGTCAAAATGATGAACCCTGAGGATGCATATCGGGAAAGAATGAAATCCGGGGGGACATTTTCGGGGACGTGGCAAAATGGCCCTATGACTCCGTCCCGGGGGGCAACGTTTAACCCTTGTCTTATCGGCGCAAAAGGAGTATAATGCTTTTCGGTGGGCAAAGGCGTCCGAATGATTGCAAATTGATAGTGATTAATGAAGGAGGACTTTAAAATGTCTTATGTTGATGAGGTTCTGGATATTGTCCGGAAGAAAAATGCTGATCAGCCTGAGTTTTTACAGGCAGTAACAGAGGTTCTTGATTCCCTGCGTCCCGTGATCGATAAGGATGAGGAGAAATACAGAAAACTCGCGATCTTAGAGCGTATCACCGAGCCTGATCGTCAGATCATGTTCCGCGTTCCCTGGATCGATGACAACGGCAATGTTCAGGTTAACAGAGGTTTCCGTGTACAGTTTAACAACGCTATCGGACCTTACAAGGGAGGTCTCAGACTTCATCCTTCCGTAAACCTCGGTATCATTAAGTTTTTGGGATTTGAGCAGATCTTCAAGAACTCCCTGACAACACTTCCCATCGGTGGTGGTAAAGGTGGTTCCGACTTTGATCCCAAGGGTAAATCTGACAATGAGATCATGCGCTTCTGCCAGAGCTTTATGACAGAGCTTTGCAAATATATCGGAGCTGATGAGGACGTTCCTGCCGGCGATATCGGAACCGGCGCACGTGAGATCGGCTTCATGTTCGGACAGTATAAGAGAATCAAAGGCCTTTATGAAGGTGTTCTGACCGGTAAGGGACTTGCTTACGGCGGATCCCTGGCACGTACCGAAGCTACCGGTTATGGTCTTCTGTATCTGACAGAGGAGATGGTCAAGTGCCACGGCGATAAGATGGAAGGCAAGACCGTTGCTATTTCCGGTTCCGGTAACGTAGCGATCTATGCAACCCAGAAGGCACAGCAGCTTGGTGCTAAGGTTGTTACCGTATCCGATTCCACCGGCTGGATCTATGATCCCGAAGGAATCGATGTAGAGCTTCTGAAAGAGGTTAAGGAAGTAAAACGTGCACGTCTTACCGAGTATGCTGCAGCAAGATCCTCTGCTGAGTATCATGAGAAGAAGAACGGCGAGCACGGCGTATGGCAGTACAAGGTAGATATTGCTCTTCCTTGCGCAACCCAGAACGAGCTTGACCTTGAGGATGCTAAGATGCTGGTTGCTAACGGTGTTCAGTATGTGGCAGAAGGTGCAAACATGCCTACTACCATCGAAGCTACCGAGTACTTCCAGAAGAACAACGTACCTTTCGTAGGCGGTAAAGCTGCGAATGCAGGTGGTGTTGCTACCTCCGCACTGGAGATGAGCCAGAACTCCGAGAGACTTTCCTGGAGCTTCGAAGAGGTTGACTCCAAGCTGAAGAACATCATGGTTGGTATCTATCACAACATCGATGATGCAGCAAAAGAGTATGGCATGGAAGGCAACTATGTTGCAGGTGCTAACATCGCCGGCTTCAAGAAGGTTGTTGAGGCAATGATCGCACAGGGCGTTTGCTAAGGCCGGATTGAAAAGATTCATAGAAATAAAGATTTGAGTAGGAGTCCCGTAAACCCGGTGTTTACGGGACTTTTTCTATAGAATGGATGATTTTGATATGATTGGGGGAAAATATGGATTGCATTCTTCGTCGCCGGAAGATTTTTCGGTATTTTGTGGTAAAATATATGAGATAACGCGTGGGAAAAAAGAAAAAACAGGTATCTATATTATTGGGACAGTAAGTGATGAAAAAGAGCAGAAACAGATCTGAGAAAAGAGATCATAAAATAGAATATAAAAAAGAAAACCGGGAGGAATCCGTATCAAAGGCATGCAGATTTTATATGATCGCTTTGATCCTTGTCTTTTCCGTCCTGGTTTTTGTCAGGCTGGGAAGTACAAAGGCGCCGAAAACGGCACTTCCCATCAGGCAGGGAGGAATGATACAGCTTTCCTTTTCGCAAAAAACACCATCCCATATGATCTATTACATGGGGCCCGGCGCGGATCGGGAATCCTATTATGATCTGTATTTCGGGAAAACGGGAGATGAGACGGGCAGCGAAACGGAGCTGATGATGGAGCAGGTTTTCTCCTGGCAGGCCTATACGCTTCCCGATCCTACGGACTGGGATGTGATGACGCTCAGACTGAAGGATGAACGGGCTATCCTGTTTGAGCTGGTATTTCTGGATGCACAGGGAAATGTGATCTATCCGGATAATGCGGCAGCGTATGAAGCGCTTTTTGATGAAACTACGCTTCTGCCCCGGGAAATGAGTGCCATGACGGAAACCTATTTTGATGAGGTTTACCATGCCAGAACAGGCTTCGATTATCTGCACCGTCTGCCTGCTTATGATGGCGTTCATCCGCCCCTTGGAAAGATCCTGATCATGATATCCATCGGATTGTTTGGGATGAATCCCTTTGGCTGGCGATTCATGAATGCGGTCTTCGGGATCCTGATCATTCCGGTGATGTTTTCCTTTGGGAAGAAGCTTACGAAGAATGAATGGATCGGCGCCTTTGGAGCCACCCTTTATACCTTTGATTTTATGCACTTTGCAGAAAGCAGGATCGCGACACTGGATATTTTCTGCGCCTTTTTCATCCTGCTGATGTATGAGCGGTTCTTGGCATTTTGCCTGGTGCGAAGAAAGTCAGAGGATTGGGGCAAACAGAAAAAGATCCTGCTGGGAGGAGCGCTGGCCACGGCCTGTGCGGTATCTTGTAAGTGGACGGGAATCTTTGCGGGATTCGGCCTTGCAGTGATGTTTCTCGTGATGTGGATCGCGGAAGGGAGAAGCGCCGGAAAACAGACACAAAGTAAGGAGCGGGGAAAAAACACAAAGGGCCTGAGCCGGGAAATCCGCTATACGCTGGCATCTTATTTCGGACTGACGGGAATCGTGTACTTTTTCTCCTACATTCCCCATATCAGCTTTACCAATCCGGAAGCGGGACTTTTGGAAAGGTTTATCATCCAGCAAAACCAGATCCTTTCCTACCATACGGGGCTGATCGAAAAGCACCCCTATGAATCAAGGTTTTGGGAATGGCCGCTTATGAACAGACCGCTGTTTATGACGGGCTATCCGGAGGAGGAAACCGTAAGAACCTATGTGACCTTCGGTAATCCCATTGTATGGTGGGGTGGCTTGGCTGCGCTTTTGCTGGTATTGGTTTTATCTATCATGGATCTGGCAAAAAAGAAGGATTCGGCCTTTGCCCAGAGAGGAATTTTTTTGATCCTGTCTTATCTTGCCCAGTATCTGCCCTGGGCGCTGGTGGAAAGATCCTCCTTTATTTATCACTATTTCCCCTGCGTGGCCTTTCTGACAGGGGCGTTGGCGCTTTTGATGATGCGGCTTTGGGACAGATTCGGGAAAAAGAAAGCGGCCGCATTTATGATCACGTTAGCGGCAGGAACGATCTGTCTGTTTTGCCTGTTTTATCCTGTGCTTTCCGGCATGCGGGTATCAAAAGCTTATATCCATAATACGCTGGAATGGGGCAGCAGATGGGATCTGACGGGATGCAAAACGGAGCAGGAAAAGTAAGCAGCAGCTTACTATATGTGTAATTGTAAATTACGCTGCAAAGCCTGCGGTGTGAAATATAGAATACGAAACAGTGTTTCGTATCAAAGATAAGGAGGAAGAAGTATGCATGCAAGAAACAAACAGTTACGAAAAATGCTCAGATCAGGCCTGGCTCTGACACTGGCTTTTTCCATGGCAGTCCCTGCCGGCGTTTTGGCGGAAGGAACCAAGGTGGTCAAGGAGAAAAAGATTATTTCAGATCCGGAGGATCCGACCCTTTATGATCTGACCTGCAGCTCAGAAGGGAAAGAGGGTTTTTTTACCGCTTCCACTGAACTGAAAGCTGTACATTTAGATGATTCCTACCAGCCGGTAGAAATAGATGTACCGCAGGGAGCGGGAGCAACCCTTGCTTATTATGATAATGGGATCCGCTATGAGGGACAGATGAATGGAACCCTTTCGGCCTATGAAGGTGCACCTGTGGAAGTGATACCCAATATTGTTCCAGGATATGAGGCGGATGTTGAAATAGAATATGGGGTTCCCTACAATGAGCAGACCAAGGTTGATACCTATTATGGTGAAACATTTACTGTAGGTGAAACCGTGAATTCCAACGGTTATTCTAATATCGGAGATGATGGAACCTTTTGTTTCACCATGCCGAAAAAAAATATTACTGCCACTGTAGTTTATGAAAAGTGTGATGATGTCAAAGTGATCTATGAAGATGAAGAGTCCGGTAAAAAAGTTAAAATTTCCGCGCAGCAGGAAAGCGGTGAACCAAAGTACGAGACGGTACCTTACAATTCGCTCTATACGCTACCTGATGCCCCGGAAGAATTGAAAGATATTGGTAACTTTTACTGGACTGTATTTCAGGACTATAAAGCATACAATTACCTGCCGGGGGATCAGATCCGGATCAGAGGCTGCTCGGGGGAGGCGCATATTACGCCTGCGCTGCGTCCTGCCATTACGCTTTCTGAGGGACTGTGCGGCAGCGAATACCGGAAAAACGGAGATGCAGGGATATTTATAAGCCTGGATCCGGAATATGAGGGAAAGAAACGGATCAAGTCATTAACTATGAAATACGTAGATGACGGCGAGGTAGTAACGAAAGACATACCGTTGGGGCTGGATGGTATTTCTTTCCCCTATAACAAGCTGCCCAAAACGGACGAAAACACGAAGATCACCATTCAGGCAGTTCTTGCAGATGCGGATCCGGAAAAGGAAACCGTAATAGACCTTACGTCAGGAAGCTTTGATTTTGCGAATGATGCTGACGCAGAGGAAGCAGCACTTCAAAGAATTTCTTTGTTTGCGCAAAGCAGGTATGATCTGAAGCAGCTTTTGGTGGACAGATCAGGAAACCCGACGTATGAATTGACATTTTACACACTGGATCTGAATCATGACGGGAATCTTGATATCCGGGATGATGCGACACTTACCACATCCGGTAAAAAGCATTTTGCGGGTGTTTCAATAAAGGAATCGAAAGAGAAGGAAGAGAAAAAAGCCGGCAGCGAGATTTTCCGTATGGCAGGTGCTGAGCTTTGTGACCAGAGCACTTACAGCTTTGAATCCGGAAATGCAATGTTCGGGAAAGTGACCATCAAGCTGTTTACTGATTACCTTGTAAAATATCTGGATGGTGAGAGAACCTGTTTCGAAGAAAGAGTAAGAGAAGGAAAACAGGCAAAAGGAACCGAAGATCCGGTAAAAGAAGGCTATACCTTTAAGGGATGGCAGGTTGCACAGACTACTGTATCCGGCAACAGCGTATCTCTGTCTGAAAACCCTGTTGGTAAGATCTTTGACAGCACAAAACCGATTATGGCAGATACGGTGCTGCAGGCAGTATGGGAAAAGAACCGGGGCGAAGATAAGCCGGAAGAGAAGAAGGACGATTCCGGAAAAACTGATCCTGCCCAGCCGGGACAAAACCCCGATCAGCCTGCGGCAAAGCCTGTAGGTGCGGAAGTTGGAACTGTTTTGAAACAGGAAGGATCGGCAATCGTTTATACCGTTACAAAGCAGGGCGATGACAAAAACATGCCGGAAGTAAGTTACAGCCTTTCCAAGAAGAAACAGGGAAAGAAGAAAACGGTGAAAATCCCGGCAACCGTTGTTATTGACAATGTGAAGTATAAGGTTACCACAGTCACCAAGGGATCTTTAGCATCAGAGAAGAGGGCAACGAAGCTTGTTCTCGGAGCCAATATCGACAGAATTGCTTCAAATGCATTGAAGGGTTGCAAGAAGCTTAAGACCATCAAGATCCTGAACAAGGCGCAGGTCATTTCTCTTTCCAAAAAATCATTTGCGGGAACAAAAGGAAAGATCACACTTCTGGTACCGAAAAAATTCTATAAAAAGTACAAGCAGCAGATCAGAAAACTGAAACTGTCATGGAAGGTTAAAGTGAAAAGTTACTAAAAAATGTCATACGGGGGCGGCCACAGGGCCGCCTCTGTTTAGAAGCCTTTTCATTTACAAAAAAAGGAATGAATAGTAAAATACAGATAAGTATGGGCTGAAGAGAAAAGCTTTTTGCAACACATGAGGGATAACAAATGAAAAACCCCAAAACGATCATTATATGCGCAGGATCTCTGGTAGCGACCCTGGCGATCATTATTCTGATCATCTTTTTTTCAAAAAGACAGGAATCCTACAGGATCATCAAGGTCTTTGAAGTGGACGGTACCGCCAGCATCGAAAGAGAAGAAGTGAAGGATCTGGCGCCTTATCCCAATATGGTTCTTGCCTCCGGCGATCATGTAACCCTGGAAAAAGGGAAGTTGACCCTGAATGCGGATGAAGACAAGTACATTTACCTGGAGGAAGGAACGGAGCTGGTTTTGCATGCCACGGGAAATGCGCAAAACAGCAAAACAAAGATCGACCTTCTCCGGGGAGCTATTACCAATGAGATTCAGAACAAGCTTATCGGTGATTCCAGCTATGAGATCAATACGCCCAACTCCACCATGGCAGTCCGGGGAACGATTTTCTATGTTCGCGTGTATGAAGAAGACGGGGTAAAGTATACAAAGGTTTCCGTATTTGACGGAAAGGTGACCACCAGACTGATCTACAAAGACGGCAGCGTTTCCGATGAAGAAGTGATCGTGGGAAAAGGAAACGAGGTCACCATTTATGAAAATGATACTAAGACGGATTATGTTTCCGACCAGACACCCATCAAGTTTGAAGAGCTGCCTCCTGAAGTACTTAAGAAGCTGCAGATGCTGATCAGACAGGGAAGTGATGTTTGCATCACGGATGAAGAGATCATTCTGATCTTAGAAGGCGAAGGCGGCCGAGTGCTGATCGATGCCGGAAAAGAAGGTCTTCCCGAAACAGACAGCAGCGACGCAGCCGGCGAAACAGACGACGGCGCAGGGAATGAAGGCTCCGGACTTGATACGGGAAACATTATTCCGGGTGAAGATTCCGGTGGGCAGGATGATAACGCCGGCGGAAATGAAGGATCATCCACCGGGGGTGATTCAAATGACGATTCGCAAGATGATTCGAAAAAGGAAGAGAGCAGCAACCAGGCGGATTCTTATACCGTAACCTTTGTGTATAAGGGCAACGTTTTCGGTACCCAAAGTGTGAAGGCAGGAGAAAAGGCCACCGAGCCCACATTAAAGCCTGCGGGATCCGGAAAATGGCAGTTTGACTTTGGAACGCCCATAAACGGAGATACCACCATTACCTGGGAGTAAGGAGGGCACTATGGCAGGAAAACGAGGTAAGTTCAAACAAGGCCTTGCACTGAGCCTGATCATATCCATGAGCATGCAGACGGTTTTGACTCCCATGCCGGCCATAGCGGGAGAAGATGCCCTGCCTTCCAGCGCCATTGAGGAGAACGCGGAGTCCGTAAAAGCTGCTTCCGTCAGTGATAATGCAGCGCCCGATCTGTCAAATGAAGAGGGTGATTCGGAAGAAAAAAGCCTGCAGACACCGGGGGCAGGAAAGACGGAAGCGAAAGAAGAGAAGCAGGATCCGGTAAAAGATGAAGCAGGGAAAGATCAGGGAAAAAACACGCCCAGGGAGAATGGCCCGGAAGATTCAACAGATGGTGTCGTGACAGAAGAACCGGATGATGCAAGTGATCCTTCGGATGCAGAAGAAGCGGCAGAAAGCGCCAAGGCAAAGAAGGATTCCGATGATAAGATGATCGTAACAAGCGATGATCTGCCCATGGGATTTGACTGGATCCCGGAGATCGGTACCCAGCTTTTATCCTACCACGGCGTGGATCTTCTGGATGATATCGGTAAGAGCGTCCGGGTTGCCGAAGGATATCCCCAAAACCTGGTGAGGCTGGAATTTGCCACCTCTCCGGATGGCAGTTTTGAGAGCACCCCCCTTCTGACTTCAGGGGGTGATGGCATGGAATTTGCCTATGTCAGGATCGCCGGTTCTGCCTATGAAGGATTCACCGGCGGACATACCGATGCAAAAAAAGTTAACGTACGCTATCTGAATCTGGAAGATTGTACTCCGGTAGGTGAGATTGACGGAGGAAAGACTTATATCGGCGTTGAAGGGATCAGTCAGGTATACGAATGTGACGACGGCTATTCGAATTATCTGGTATACGCAAAGGATTCCATTACCTTGAAAGCACCGGATGATTTTCTGTTCCGGCCCAATGTGGGCGGTATGACCGAGTTTGTGGACAGTCTGACACTGGATCGTGATACGGATAGTATCATCGCCAGATATGATGCCGCCGGACCGGACCGGTACTATGTGAATTATGATACGGAGTTTAAGCTCAAGCGCCTAACCGACGGAGCGGAGACAAAGGAGTATCCTTATCTTCTGGATCTGCCTTCGGGGACGAATGTGATCTTTGACAACGAAAAACCGGAGATTTCCACGGACATTATGGTCACTCTGGAACCGCTGGATTCACTGGACATAGATCATTTTGTGACACCGGCGGAGACAGGGGATGATGTGGAAGGATGGAAAGTGCGGATTCCCGTTTCAGATGCGAATCTGGATCCGGAAAAGATCACGGTTACCTCAGATCTGGAATATGATATCAAAGAGGTGGAAGCAGGGGATGACAGAAAGCAGTATGTGACCATCTATGCGCAGTACGGTCCGGCAAAGGAAGTAAAGATTGAGGCTTATGATAAGGCCGGCAACTCTTCTGCAATGATGCTTTATGTTCATACCCCAAGGCAGGAAAGAAGCGGGATCACGGTTTCTGTGCCGAAAACCATGACAGCGAAAAAGGACCTTACCTATACACCTGCGTTAAGTTCGGATACAGAAGCCTCTCTTGCGGAGTATACCTATAAAAAGCAGGGTGAAGATGATTCACAGTACAGCAGCAGTCAGCCCACCGCGGCAGGAAAGTATGTGATAAAAGCGAGCCTGCCCCAGACCAGTGATTACAGAGCTTACAGCTGCACTTTTGAATACGAATTGGTGCGGGACGTTCCGGAGTTTCTGGTGACCATACCGGATTCAACTTATGGAAAAGCGGTGTCGCCGGTGGTGACAACCAACTCCGATTTTGACAAAGAAAAGATCGAGTATCGTTTTAAAAATACAAAGATTCCCACAGATGATGCCTATACCACCGTAATGCCAACTGCGGCGGGAGAGTATGCTTTTGTAGCCATGATGGGGGAGACGGATTATTTTGAGCAGAGCAGCTGCGACGGATCCTTTACCATCCAAAAGGTTTCTGTGGGGAATACAAAAGTGGAAGTTCCCGATACCTATGTGGGTACCTCCTATGAGCCTGTTCTTACTACGGATTCCGACGCTGCCGGTCAGGTGACCTATCTATACAAGCCGGTAGATGCGGATGAGAGCAGCTACAGCGGCCAAAAGCCTGCTAAGGCAGGGAATTATATCGTAAAAGCACAGCTTCCGGAAACGGAAAACAGTGAAGCTATCACGGTAACGGATACCTTCACCATCAAAAAGCAAAAAGCCACGCTGTCTGTTTCACTTTCCGAGGTTTATGCGGGAGTGGATTATCACCCTGTGATCAATACGAATTCGGATAATGCGGATGCGGCAAGCCTGCTGTATAAGCCCAAAGATGTGGAGGGCGCCGCGTTTACCGTGGTGCGGCCCAATCAGCCGGGGAAATATGTGCTGCAGGTTACGATCCCTGCATCGGATGCCTATGAACAGATCAGCACCGAGACAGACTTTATCGTATCTTATCTGGACCAGCCCGGGCAGCCTTATCTGATCCGCGGAGAAAAAGGAAAAAATGATTTTTATGTCAGCGATGTGTATCTGGCCGCTCCTGACGGATTTGAGATTGCCGCTTCGGAGTTTCCCGAGAGCTGGCAAAAAGAGATCGCCTATGGGGATCAGCAGGGAAAGATCTACTTAAAACGTACCGGAGACGGTGCGCTGACAGCAGCAATCTCCGTAAAAGAGCTCCTGATCGATCAGAAAGCGCCGGTGATAAAAAGCGCGAAGGACGAAGACGGAGAAGCCGTAACGCTTACAAACAAAAAGACCATTCATGCCGATCGGGTTGAAGTGAAGATCAGCGACGCTTATCTTTATAAGGTTACCCTGAATGGTGACAGCATCTCCTTTAAGGGAGAAACCGCAAGCCTTACACTGGAGCCGGAGGAAGGCGACAGCAAGGACTTTATGATTGTGGCAAAGGACAAGGCCGGAAACACTTTGAAGATGGAATGCACAGTGGTTTCAGCCTGGGAGAAAAAGGGCATTGTGCCTTCCGGCAAAAAGCTGAAGCTGAAATCCGGCAAAGCCTATAAGCTGAAGGAAGGCAAATGGAAGATCTCCGGGGATTCCACCGTTTACAGCGGCGGAGCAACCTTCTATGTGGGATCCGAAGGAGAGTACACATTTACACAAGAGTAAGCGGCCGCTAACTTTTGAGCCTGAAACAATAACAAACAACGGGGGATAATTACAATGAGGGAAAAGAAGAATCATATTGCTATGGCACGAATACCGGAAATACTGGCAGCATCGCTGCTGGTATTTCTTTTGTGTGTTACAAATCTTTTCAGCAAGCCGGATTATTTTCTGCGGGATAAGCTCTATCAGATTCCAAGAGGTATCAGCAACAGCATTAAGATCATCGGCATTGATGAAGCAACCCTGGATGCCTACGGGCCTTTACAGACCTGGCCTCGCAGCAGGTATGCAGAGCTTTTGGAAGTGCTGGGCAAAACCGCTGAGAGTCAGCCTTCCGTCATCGGCTTCGATATTCAGTTTTCCGGCCTGACGGGGGAGGGAGACGACGGGTTTGCCGAGGCAGCCTCCAAAAGCGGAAATGTGGTCATCGTAGAGGAACTGATCTATGGGGAAAAAGGCTATCGGGATGCCGGCGGCGTAATGCATTTTCCCGTGGAAGGGATCTCAAAGCCTTACGACGGACTGGGCAGCGCATGCAGGGTGGGATACAGCAATGTATCGGAGGATTCCGACGGCATTGTTAGAAGGATCCTGCCTGCGGAGAATTTCGGAGGCAGCACCCATGAAGCATTTTCCAGAGTCCTTTATGACGCCTATTGCGAAAAAGAGGGTCTTGAGAAAAAGACCATACCCAGCGATAAATCCGGAAGATCCCTGATCAATTACTCCGGTAAACCCGGAGATTATGAGATGATCCCCTTAAAAGATGTGCTGGAAGGAAAGATCGATCCCAGGGCATTTGCGGGAAGTATTGTGTTGGTAGGCGCGTATGCACCCGGCATGCAGGACAATTACAAAGTGCCCAACAGCGGCAGTGACCAGATGTATGGAGTTGAGATCCATGCCAATATCCTGCAAAGCTATTTGGACGGTCGTTTTTCCATCAACGGAAATCCCTATCATTATGCATTGGTGCTGGCACTTTTGATGATCCTTCTGCAGCTTTGCTTCAGACGGTTTAAGCCCTGGCAGTCCTTCCTGATCATGGTTCTGACGGACGGGGCAGTGATCGCTTCGGTTGTGATGCTCAATGAACGGGGGCGCACCTATCCGATTTTGTATTTGCCTCTGGTAGCGCTGATCTTTTATATCTATACCCTGGCAGTGCATTATGTGGAAGAAGTGTCTAAACGGCGAAAAGTGCTGCAGGCCTTTAAAAAATATGTGGCCCCCGAGGTAGTGGAAGAGATTGCGAAAAAAGGGAATTTTGAGATCAAGCTGGGAGGAGAGAACAGGGATATTGCAGTGCTGTTTGTGGATATCCGCGGTTTTACCACCATGTCCGAGGCCTTAGAACCGGAGAAGGTTGTGGAGATCCTGAATGAATATCTGGCCCTGACTACCAAATCCATTTTTGATAACGGCGGAACCCTGGATAAATTCGTGGGAGATGCCACCATGGCGGTGTTTAATTCTCCCTTTGATGTGGAAGACTACGAATACAAGGCAGTTTGTGCAGCCATGGATATCGTAAAGGGCGGACAGGAACTGGAAAAAGTGTTACTGGAAAAATACGGTCGCTGCGTGGGCTTCGGCGTAGGCGTGCATTGCGGACGGGCCGTGGTGGGAAATGTGGGATGTGAATTCCGTATGGACTTTACGGCTATCGGAGATACGGTGAATACCGCAGCCAGATTGGAGGCCAATGCGGGGAAAGGCCAGGTGCTCATCAGTGATGTGTTGTATGAACGCCTGAAGGACCGGATCAGTGTCAATGAGATCGGACGGATCCCGCTGAAAGGAAAGAGCAACGGCGTTATGGTCTATGAAGTGACGCAAGTTGAAGGTCATGAATAAGGCAATTAAAAAGCCGGGTGATCAGCTGATCACCCGGTTTCTTCCTGTCTCTTTGGCTTTGTAGAGTTTTTCATCAGCTACGCTGACATTTCCTTCAATGGAGGTCTTCGGATCAAATACCGTCACACCGAAGCTCATGGTATGGTGGATGATATGCTCGGCGGTAACACAGTCATTGCCTTCTATGAAAGCGCGGATGGATTCCGCCTTTTGGGCGGCGGCTGCAAGGTCGGCATCCGGCATGATCATAATAAACTCTTCGCCGCCCCAGCGATATACATCACCGTCTTCCGGCCTGTTATCATGCAGGATGGAGGAGACATGGACCAAAACCTCGTCCCCTACATTGTGTCCGTAGGTATCGTTGACTGATTTGAATTTGTCGATATCGCAGATGAAAAGGGACAGGGTTCTGTCCGGATCTTCGATAATGGGGCGGTAGATCCGCTCAAAATCATGGAAAAAGCCCATGCGGTTTTTCAGATGGGTCAGCTTGTCGGTATGGGATTCCTCCAGGAACACATCGGATTCCAGAGCCAGACCGCAGATGGTAGCAGCAAGTGAAAGCTTTCTGCAATCCTCTTTTTCATCATAAGTACCGTCGCCAGCCAGCTTGTTGATCACCTGGTAAGCCCCGATGTACTCTCCGTTGATATTGGCAACAGGCATTACCAGAATGGACTTTGTCACATAGCCGGTCTTTTTATCCACTGCAGAATTAAAATAGGGATTATTGTAGGGATCGTTGGTAACGATGACGCTTCCCGTGGTAAGGGCCTGTCCTACAAGGCCTGTGGTATCCGGAATGGTGATGGTATCTTCACCGGTTGCGGTCAGGGTCCATAAGGTATGAGATGCCTTGTCCCATTTCCAGAAGCTGGCCCGGTCAGACTGGGTCAGGATCCGGCCCAGATCCGTCAGATAGGAAAAGAGCTTTTTGTGATCCGTCATGCCCGAGATGCTCATATCGTGATAGAGTTTCTCGGATACGGTAAAGATGTCGGACAGCATGGTTTCCGGGTTGGTCATTTTGTTAGCCTCCTTATTTTTCTCCTGAGATATTGTGTTATTTGTATTGTGTTTTACACATGTTGCGTGTTATGTATTTGATTATATGTTTCAGATCAGCGGCGCCAGCTGCAATCCCGTCCCTGCTATCATTTCTTTGACAGCCTCTTCGTTATCCAAATGCATCAGATACACACTGATGCCCCGGGAAAGCAGCGATTCCAGATTACCCATTTCCTTTGCCAGGCAAAGATGCACGGGGGTGTCTATGGCGCTGATCTCCGTATACAGGATGGTTCCTTCAGTAAGGAAGGAAGCAAAGGGAGAAAGGGTATTGGTATCCCCGGTATAGAGCACATACCGGGAGCCGATCAAAAGACGATAGCCAAAGCATCTGCCGGACAGCTGCGGCGTATGGACTGTGGGAATCACATCACAAAGCCAGCTGCAGGAACCTTCGGCTAACGCATCAGCACAGGTGACGGTGTAAGCCGTATCCTCGCAGCCTTCCAGACGCTGCAGAAGAAAGCGAAGGTCATCCGCAACCTCCCGGGTTGGGGCGATAACGGTAACGGGCAGCTTATCCAGCACATAGTAAGCATAATGGATCAGCATGGGAATACCGCCGATATGATCGCTGTGGGTATGGGTAACAAGGACCTGGATGGCTGAAAAACGGTCAAGACCGGCTTCCTTCGCCAGCTTGTCAATGCCGATCCCGATCAGCCGGTGAAAAGAGGACATGGGCAGATCCAGAAGGATCAGCGCACCGTCCTGAATGAAAAAAGCACTGTTGTTGTCCTTGCAAAAGGCAGAACCTCTTCCGAAAAATCGTAACATGGCAAACCCCGGCTTTCTGAAGAATTTGTAACAATTTAATTATAGCATTGCGCTTTGCAGCCCGCAATAACGGGATTTTTTTGCGTTTTATTGCAAATTCGGTCGATATTTAGGGGAATTTGTACAGGAAAATGCCGATTTTACTTGAAAGATAGGGCAATCTGTTGTATTCTATATGTGGTCGCAACGTATGAGCGGCCCAACAAAGAGGCATGTCCGCACGAGGTGCGAATAACGGCAGCCGTTAAGAAGGGAGAATTATCATGAACAAAACAGAATTAGTAGCAGCTATGGCGAAAAATGCAGGCCTGAGCCAGAAGGATTCCGAGAAAGCGCTTAAGGCTTTCGTTGAGGAAGTTACCGGCGCTCTGAAGAAGGGTGACAAGGTTCAGCTCATCGGCTTTGGTACTTTCGAAGTAGCTAAGAGAGCAGCCAGAACCGGCCACAATCCCGCTACCGGCGAGAAGATCAAGATCAAAGCTTCCAAGAGCCCTAAGTTCAAAGCTGGACAGGCACTCAAGGATACCGTTAACGGTGCAAAGAAGAAATAATTTCTTCGTAAAAAGTTAGACAACAGAAACCGGGAAGGCGAAAGCTTTCCCGGTTTTTTTGTGGAATCTTGGCTACAATGTAATGCCTGATCTATGGTATAATGGATTCCATGAAAGACAACATAACAGATAATACAACAGAAGAGATCCGGATCAATAAGTATCTGGCTTCCTGTGGCATCTGCTCAAGAAGAGAAGCAGACAGGCTCATCGAAGAAGGAAGGGTGAAGGTCGGCGACAGGATAGCAAGTGCAGGCATGAAGGTAACGGGCCGGGAACGGATCACGGTGAATGGACAGGAAGTGACCCTGCAAAAGGAAACCCGGGTGGTTGCCCTTTATAAGCCGGAAGGATATCTTTGCACCACAAAAGACGATCACGGCGGAAAGACGATCTATGAACTTCCCGGTTTGGATCCATCCCTGAAGTATGCCGGCAGGCTGGATAAGGATTCGGAAGGGCTGCTCCTTCTGACCAATAACGGTGACCTCATCGAAGGCATGATGCGGGGAGCAAACGGCCACGAAAAGGAATATGAAGTTGCGGTGGACCGGCCGGTGACAGATGAGATGCTTTCAAAGATGAGAGCAGGGATTTTTTTGGAGGAATTATCCGTGACCACAAGGCCCTGCTTTGCGGAAAAAACGGGAGAAAGAAGTTTCCGGATCATTCTGACCCAGGGACTGAACCGTCAGATCCGACGAATGTGTGAAACCCTCGGAATGAAGGTCCTAAGGCTTAAGCGGGTGCGCGTTATGAATATCACATTGGAGGGACTGAAAAAAGGCAGCTGCCGGCAGCTTTCTGCCGAGGAAGTAGAAGGCATTCGGCAGATGTTGAGGAGGAAAATGAAGTGACCAGGGAAGAGTACGAAAAGTTAGCGGAGACTCTCCGCTATCACATGAATTTATATTATAACCAGGATGCGCCGCAGATCAGCGACTATGAATACGATCAAATGATGCAGCAGCTGAAGGCGGCGGAGAAAGAACATCCGGATTGGATCACCCCCGATTCTCCATCCCAGAAGGTGGAGTTTACCAAACGGGAAGCGGGGGTTAAGATCACCCATGATGTTCCCATGCTGTCCATTGAGGACGTTTTTACCAAGGAGGATGTGACCGCCTGGGTAGAGAAGGTACATAATCTGCATCCGGAGTGCACTTTTTCCGTGGAGACCAAGATCGATGGTCTGTCCGCTACCTTCCGGTATCAAAAGGGAGAGAATGGTAAGCTGCACCTTACTCTTTGCGAGACCAGAGGAGACGGTATGCAGGGAGAAGATGTGACGGTAAACGCCCGGGTGATCTCCGATGTGTTGGATACCATAGATCTGCCTTATGATAATCTGCAGCTTCGGGGCGAAGTGTATATGAGTCATGAGGATTTTGAACGCTATAATATGCTGCAGGAAGAGGCGGGAAAAAAGACCGCAGCCAATCCCAGAAATCTGGCGGCGGGAACCTTTAAACTGCTGGATCCCAAGATCACCAAAGAGCGGGGGCTCCGGGTATTTTTCTTTAACGTACAGGTAGGGCCGGATGAAGTACGCACTGACCACATCAAGGGACTTGATCTTCTGGCCGGGAAAGGAGTCAGCATTGTTTACCACAAACAGTGCAAAACACCGGAAGAGATCCTCCGGGTCATCGATGAGATCGGAGATATGCGGGGAGATCTGCCCTATGACATAGACGGTGCGGTGGTCAAGATCAATGAGATCCGGTACCGGGATGATTTCCCTGCAGGGAGCAAGTATTCCAGCGGCCACATTGCCTATAAATATCCGCCGGAAGAGCGGGTGGTGGTGATGGATGAGATTCTTGTGGACGTGGGCAGAACGGGGAAGCTGACCTATACCGGCATTTTTCATGACAAAGAGACCGGGAAACCCGCAAAGCTCTGCGGTACCAGTGTTTCAAGGGCTACCCTTCACAATCAGGACTATATCCGTGAGATGAAGATCGGAATCGGCGGAGCTTATAAGCTGTTTAAGAGCGGAGAGATCATTCCGAAACTGAACGGATGCGTAAGCGAGCCGGAGACGGTGTTTGAAGCACCGAAATGCTGCCCTGTCTGCGGCAGCCTCCTGCAAAAGGAAGAGGGTATTCCCGATATTTACTGCGTGAACCCCTATTGTACGGCCCAGCTGACAAGAACCGTATCCTATTTTGTTTCGTTAAACTGCATGAATATCATGGGTCTTGGAGAGACCATTGTGGAAGCACTGGTAAAAGAGGGGTATATCAGAGATTATGCGGATATCTACGATCTGAAAAACCATCGGGAAGAACTGATCGAAAAAGGCATCATCGGAAAAGAGAAAAACACGGATAAGGTGCTGGAGGCCATTGAAGGCTCCAAAGAGAATGATGCGGTAAGACTTTTGACAGCCCTTGCCATCCGGAATGTGGGAAAGGGTGCAGCCAAGGATCTGATGAAGCACTTTTCCGGCATCAGGGAGCTGATGGAAGCAACGGCGGAAGAACTGATGCAGGTCAATGATATCGGACAGACAACGGCGGATTGCATTGTTTCGTTTTTTGCAGATCCGGAAAACCGTTCGGTAATAGACAGACTGGAAAAGGCCGGCGTGAAGATGACGGCAGACGTGGCGGAAGGTACATCAGAAAAGTTAGCGGGGCTAACTATTGTGGTGACAGGCACACTGCCAACCCTGGGACGGAAAGAGGTACAGGAACTCATCGAGAAAAACGGCGGTAAGTGTACCGGCAGCGTCAGCAAAAAAACAGATCTTCTGGTGGCAGGAGAAGCGGCAGGGTCAAAGCTTACCAAGGCGCAGGATCTGGGGATCAAAGTCATCGATGAGGCCGGATTGTTGGAAATGCTTTCGTAAAAAGATCAGCGCAAACAGATCAGTGTAAAAAGATCAGGGGGAAAGGAGATCTTCTATGAGGAACAGGATAACAGGCAGGGCTTGCGGCTTAAAGGCAGTTGTATTGACAGGACTTCTGTCTTTTGCACTGGCAGGAAACGTATTTGCAGATTCCATTCCTGAAACTTTTGCTACTGCGGATTCTTTTGCAGCGGAAGATACCATGGACCCGGCCCTTGTGGATGCGGAAGGCGACGGGGAAACACCTCCTGTGATCTGGGGATATTGCGGCGACCGTTCCACAGGAGGAAAGGAAACGGCAAAATATACCCTCTATGATACGGACAATGACCGGGTGTATGAGACCGTACGTATCACAGGCACCGGTAAAACCGGCTATGCAGATGAAATGCAGAAGGTTCTTGCGGACGGATCTTCCAAGCCCCTGCGGGAACTGGCCAGGTATTGGTGGAGTGAGAATAACTATTCCTACCATATCAAAGATCTGTATATAGACGGTGTAACCATCGTAGGCAATTTTCAGTCAGGCGGCACCGGAGATGTGATGCGAAATGCCGAGAACATTCATATCGGCCCTTCTGTTACCACCCTTACGGATAGCTGTTTTGCAAAGGGAAAGTTTCAGAATATCACCTTTTCCGGCAATCTGAAGGAGATCAGCAAAGGAGCTTTTTCCGAGTGCCTTTCCTTTGAGGAGATCCGGATACCTGATTCGGTGACCACTGTGGGAGAGAATGCATTCAGCGGATGTTCCAATGCCAAAAAAGTGGTTTTCGGAAAAAACGTTAAGACCCTGGGAGCAGGCTGCTTTTCCAATCTGCCCATTGAGAGTATCGACATTCCTGCGGGGATAGCAGGGATCCCCGATCGTATGGTGGCAGGCTGCACGGCTCTTAAGCAGGTAACCCTGCATCCCGGAGTGACATCCATGGGAAAGGAAGTATTTTCTTCCTGCGAGTCCTTAAAGCAGGTTGTACTTCCGGGAACCATCAAAGAGCTGGGGAATGTATTTTACGGTGCCACCGGCATCGAAGAGATCAATATTCCGGCAGGAGTGGAAACCATCACAGACGGTATCGCCGGAGACTGTACAAACTTAAAGAAGATCACCCTGGGGGAGGGACCGAAAGGGCTTTCCCACGTGGCGGTAAATTGCCCCAGGCTAACCGAGATCACCATCCCGGCTTCGCTGGAAAAATTCAATTACAGCAGCATTGTAAAGAATTGTCCGAAGATCAAAACCGTGGGACCGAAGAAGGGATACAATCTGAATTACAACTGGACAGACAGTATTCCGGCTTACGCCTTCGGTAATTGTGAAAATATCGAAAGCTTTACTCTGGCCGGCGTCAGGACCACGGATTCGAGTATTTGTACAAGAAACAAAAATATCAAAGAAGTGATGGTTGCCGGGGATGTATCTGAAATCGGCAAGGAGGCCTTCCTCGGCTGCAGCAATCTGGAACGTTTAACCTTTGCATCCGGAAGCACTCTTACCGCCATTCAGGGCAGCGCCTTTGAAGACTGCGAAAACCTGAAGGCTGTAGTTTTGCCGGACAGCATCACCTTCCTGGGAAGCAGCGTCTTTGACGGCTGTTGTAATCTGGCATCTGTTAATATACCTTCCCACCTGACGGAGTGCGAAGGATATCTTTTTTACAATTGTCCGGATCTGAAAACCGCAGGTCCTGCGGGGGATGGCAATTCCTACAACATTACCATTCCGGATCTTGGGATCATGCCGAAGAATTTGTTTTGGCATGCTAACTATTTGCAGAGCATCGTTTTCCCGAAAAACACCTATGAGCTGGGTTATGCCTGCTGCTCACATTGTGATAGACTCTGCAGCGTAGCCATGCCCAACACGGTGATCACCATCGGAGCAAGTGCTTTTTCCGTCTGCCCCAATCTGAAAAATATCAAGATCCCGCCCTATGTGGAGCGCATCGGAGACGCGGCATTTTCCGGCTGTAAGAAGATCAAAAGCCTGACCTTCCCGGATACCCTGTTTGAAATGGGCAGCAACGTGGTGACTTACGAGCAGGACATAGAGATCAGAGGATATGATAACAGTCCCAGCGATATGCATGAGCGCAAATACGGCAAATACATTTCTCAGGGAAAGATGGTAAAAATCTATTTATCCGACAGTGTATGCATGAAGAATCTGGGCTGTCGCTACGCCCATCAAAACAGCGCCGTAGGAGAACTGCCAAGGCCTGATCACACCATAGAAGGCTATGAGTTTTTGTACTGGATGGATTCGAAGGGGAAAAAATACCTGCCGGATACCAAGGTGGGAGAGGAAGATTACATCTACCTTTACGCCCATTGGATCCGCAACGGGGTAAAGGACCGGGAGCCCGGCGATCCCTATCCGCCCAACGTGGGCAGGACAGAGCTCATCGATGATCTGAATTATAAGATCACGGCGGTTAATCAGGACGGCACCTGCACTGCCATCTGCTATAACTGTGCCAACTTCAATCTGAAAAAAGCGGTGGTTTGTGACTCCTTTGAGATAGACGGTTTTACCTGCAAAGTAACAGCCATTGACAAGGGAGCCTTCCAAAACAGGGTGAACTTAAAGAGCGTTGTCATCGGCGCAAATGTGGAAAAGATCGGCAAAGATGCCTTCAGCGGCTGCACGAAGCTTTCCAAGATCAAGATCCTTTCTACCCGGATGAAAAAACCGGGGAAAAATGCCTTTAAAAACGTGGCAAAAAAGGCTACCGCCACAGTGCCTCGGGATATGTACGGAACCTACAAGAAGTACTTAAAAGCCAGAGGCTTTAAGGGCAAAAAGCGCAGGTTCAGGAAACTGTGAGATTCCGGCAGGCTTCGATCACGACATCGTTTATCCGTTTGTGGATGTTATGAGAAGGGAGAAAAGGATGGCTAAGCATGATATAAAATTCGGATTTGTACAGACCGCAAGGACCCTGCTTTCGCTGATGCTCTGGCAGATGGTCTTTATGCTGTTTTCCGCAGAGGGCATGGCAGCTGCGCAGGTGGAAGGTAATCTGGTGGTAAGCTCCAATACCACACCTGACGGGATCAACTATCAGGGACATATTTACTACATCGAAAAGCCCGGTACCTACACCGTTTCCATGGCGGAAGGCGCGGACTATACCAGAGATGTGATCATGGTGGAGACATCCTATACGGAAGGAGAGGTTAATATCCTTCTGGACAATGTTTCCATTTACCCCAAGTATGACTGGATTTATGATACGGCGGGCAACTACGGCGCGCCGGCCATCTGGCTCTGGCATAATGAGAAGACAAATGTGAACATCACCTATAAAGGGGAATGCAATCTGAAAGGCCAGAATACCTGGTCTGCCATTAACAAGTATGTGGCAAGCGGGGTGACCGGAGGAACCCTCACCATCCGCCCCTACGGAGGAGAGGATGATATCCTGAAGCTGGAAGGGGGACACGGCATCGGCCATATCCGGGACGAGTATGATGAAAAGAGCACGTACGAGTATTTTTGTTCGGACAACGTGCTGGTGGAAGGCGGAAAGATCACCGGCGGCATGGGCGCAGCCGGCGTCAGGAATTATCGTATTGAAGGCGGTTTCCATGAGATCACGGATATCGGAGACGTGACCATAGGCAGCGGAACGGTGATCGCAGACGGCCCCTGCAAGGATGCTTGCGTAACCTATATCGGCGGCAATTTTTACTGCAAGAATAAAGAGGTGCCTGTGAAAAACACAAAGGGCGAGCGCCTTTATCAGGTAGTTCTTCCCGCGGGATTCGGCCTGACCGGTATGCAGATCGACGGCACTTTTTCGCCCTGCGAAGCGGACAAAAAGACGGAAAACCAGGTATACCCTTACATGACAAAGGGTAATCACACCGTAACCCTTTGCTATGATGACGGAAGAAAGGAAGACTTTCATATCAGCTTTAAGGGGGACAAACCCATCATACAGGAGCCGGTGGAAGCGGTGTATCCCAAATGGGCACTGCTGGATATCTCCAAGGCTACGGTGACGGGGATACCCGATGAAGTAAAGTTTACGGGAAAGCGGATCATTCTGGATACCATCAAGGTGGTGCTGGACGGATATGAACTCATTGAGGGAACGGATTATGTGGTTGACTACAACGACAAGAATCTGGAAGAAGGATCCTGCACCCCCAGCATCAAAGGGATCAATTCTTTTAAAGGATATGCCAAGTCAAAGCAGTTTAAGATCGTCAGGGAAAAAGAAGTAAACATCCCGGATGACAGTCCGGCATATACGGATTGGAAGGACCCTTATGAAGGCTCCTCGGACAAGCCGGCAAAATCCGGCAGAGGGCAGGCGGAAACCAGATATCCGGAGGAAGAAAAGAAGACGGGAACCGGAGGGGGCTCCGGCGGCAGCACAGCAATCACGCAAAAGACCATTACCCTTTCAGGGGTGAAATGCAAAAAAGGCAGTAAAAAGATCACGGGAAAGGTTTCCGAAGAAGGGGTGACGGTTTCTGTTAAAGTCGGGAAAAAGAAGTATAAACAAGCCACGGTAAAGGGAAAGAAGTTTACGTTAAAAACAGGAAAGCTGAAGAAAAAAACGAAGATCACCATCAAAGTGACAAAAAGCGGCTGCAAGACCCTGAAAAAAACCTTTAAAGTAAAATGATCCCGCGTAATTTCGTATAGCAGTCTTTGACAGGATATGCTATAATCAGTGTTAGTGCATTTCACACAAGATGTGAAAAATATAAAGCAAATCAAAAAAGGAGAAATGAACAAATGAATCTTTCACCGCTTCAGAAAACAAGATACGAATATCAGCCCAAGCTTCCCGGCATGCTGCGCGGCGGCATTTCCGAGATCTGTGTTAAGGATGGCGCTCCTACCCAGAGCGTAGCCGATCAGGACAAGATCAAAGCGCTTTTCCCCAACACTTACGGTAAGAATGAGATCACCTTCCAGAAGGGCAGCAATACTTCCGAGGCGAAAAAGCAGGTAGTAGGCGTGATCCTTTCCGGTGGACAGGCACCCGGCGGACACAACGTGATCTCCGGTCTGTATGATGCATTAAAAGCCACCAATAGCGAGAATGTTTTGCTGGGCTTTAAGGGTGGCCCGGACGGATTGTTGAAGGATGATTATGTAGAGTTTGATGATGCATTTATCGATGCATACAGAAATACAGGCGGTTTCGATATCATCGGTTCAGGAAGAACCAAGCTCGAGACCCAGGAGCAGTTTGCTATCGTTGCCGAGAATGCAAAGAAGAACGGCCTTACCGCTATCGTGATCATCGGCGGTGATGATTCCAACACCAATGCTGCAACGCTGGCAGAGTACATGGCAGCAAACAACACCGGCGTTCAGGTGATCGGATGCCCCAAGACCATCGACGGCGACCTGAAGAATGAAGATATTGAGGCTTCCTTCGGTTTTGATACCGCAACCAAGACCTATTCCGAGCTCATCGGTAACATTGAAAGAGATGCCAACTCCGCTAAGAAGTACTGGCACTTCATCAAGGTTATGGGTCGAAGCGCTTCCCACGTTGCACTTGAGTGCGCACTTGAGACCCAGCCCAACATCTGCCTCATCGGTGAAGAAGTGGCAGCCAAGAAGATGTCTCTTTCTGCTATTGCTGACTACATCGCTGATTCCGTAGAGACGAGAGGCAACAATGGTGAGAACTTCGGTGTGGCCATTATTCCCGAGGGTATCGTAGAGTTCGTGCCTGAGTTCTCCAAGCTGATCGCAGAGATCAACGAGCTTCTTGCAGGTGAGAAGACCGAAAAGTTTAATGCGCTTCCCGACTGGGCAGCAAAATATGACTTCATCAAGAAGGGTCTTACCGCTGAGTCCTTTGCGGTATTTGAGATCCTTCCCCAGTTCGTTCAGCAGCAGCTGTTCCTGGAGAGAGATCCTCACGGAAACGTACAGGTATCCCTCATCGAGTCCGAGAAGCTGTTCTCCGAGATGGTAAAAGAGAAACTGGCAGCCAGAAAAGCAGCCGGCACTTACAAGGGTAAATTCGGCGCGCAGCATCACTTCTTCGGTTATGAAGGAAGATGTGCATTCCCTTCCAACTTCGATGCTGATTACTGCTACTCCTTAGGATACAATGCATTTATGCTGATCCAGTATGGTTACACCGGATATCTTTCCAAGGTTTCCAACCTGTCCAAACCTGCAGAAGAGTGGGTTGCAGGCGGTATGCCCATCACTAAGATGATGAACATGGAAAGAAGAAACGGTGAAGACAAGCCCGTTATCAGAAAGGCTTTGGTAGAGCTTGATGGCGCACCCTTCAAATTCTTTGCGGCAAACAGAGAAAAATGGGCTGTTGAGACTGCATTTACCTATCCCGGTGCAATTCAGTACTTCGGACCGGCACAGGTATGCGACCTGACTACCAGAACCCTGGCTTTGGAAAAGGGAGAAAACTAAGACAGGACGGTATTTGCAATGCCAATTAAGATCCAAAATGATTTACCTGTAAAACAGATTCTGGAAGACGAAAATATATTTGTGATGGATGAAAACAGGGCCCAGAGTCAGGATATCAGACCGCTGAAGATCTGTATCCTGAATCTGATGCCCCTGAAAGAGGATACGGAGCTGGAACTGCTCCGTTCCTTGTCCAACACACCGCTGCAGGTGGATGTGGAGTTCATGAAAATGAGCAGCCACATTTCCCAGAACACCTCGGTAAACCATCTGAACCGCTTTTATACTTCCTTTGAAGAACTGCGGGAAAACACCTACGACGGCCTGATCATTACGGGAGCGCCGGTGGAACTGATGGAGTTCGAAGAGGTGGATTATTGGGAAGAACTGACCCGGATCATGGAATGGTCCAAGGAGAATGTAACCTCCACCTTCCATATCTGCTGGGGCGCCCAGGCGGGGTTGTATTATCACTTCGGACTGCCGAAGGTGCGGCTTGATGCGAAGCTTTCCGGGGTCTATTCCCACAGAGTGATGAACAGAAAAGTTCCTTTGGTGCGGGGATTTGATGATTATTTTGTAGCACCGCACAGCCGTTACACCGATGTTCCCAGGGAACTGATCCATAAGGAAAAAGGACTGGTGGTCCTTGCCGAGTCTGAAGAAGCAGGTGTGCTCCTTTGCATGACGCCGGACGGAAAACAGATCTTTGTCATGGGACATCTGGAATACGACAGACTGACTTTGAAAAATGAATATGAGCGGGATATGAAAAAGGGAATCAATCCGGCTATTCCGGTGAATTATTTCCCAGACGATGATCCGTCACAAAAGCCGCATCTGCAGTGGCGGTCACACAGCAATAATCTTTATACCAACTGGCTGAATTATTACGTTTATCAGCTTACACCCTATGAACTGAATTCCATCGGTAAAAAATGACAGGAATCCTTGGGAGGTAATATGGTATCAAACATCAATCTGACTGCCGTATTTATTGCTGATTATGTTGGCGTTATGCTAATGGGTCTTGTTCTTCTTACCAAAGGCTGGAGACTTCCGGCAAGGAGAGAAGAGAGCAAGATCCTGCTTACGCTGATTGTGGCAACCTTCATAGACTGTCTGATAGATCCTTTCATTTTTATTGTAGACGGGAGACCGGGACTGTTTAACCGGATTTACAATACAGTTGGCAACTCTCTGCTCTTTTTGTACAATCTGGTCATGGGCACCGGCGTCCTGGCACTGATCGTAAAGCATATCAATAAAAAAATTTCCAAGGTGCAATATGTTACGGTGTGGGCCCTTACCACCATCGAAACAGTGCTCCTTGTGATCAATCTCTTTTCTCCGATCGTTTTTTCCATCGATGAAAATAATGTTTATAAAAGAGGCCCCTGCTATTTCGTTTATATCATTGCAGCCTTTTATCTGATCGCGTACAGTTTTGTGGTGTATTTAAACGGCCGGATCAGAGAGGGAGCTTTGCGTTTTTTTCCGGTTTGGGAATTTTTGCTGCCCATTATTTCAGGTGTTACGATTCAGACCCTGTTTTACGGGGTTTCCATGCAGCCTGTATGCTTTGCGGTGGCTTTTTGCAGCATTGTGGTATGCCTGCAGAATGAATATCTGTTTCTGGATAAGCTGACGGGTGTTTACAACCGTTATGAGCTGGATAAGATCAGAGAACACTACCGGAAAAGAAAAAATGAGAAGATCGCAGCCATTATGCTGGATATGAACGACTTTAAAGCCATCAATGACAATTACTCTCATACGGAGGGAGATGCGGCCCTTGTAGCCATGGCGGACATCCTGACGGGGGTCGTACAAAACGACGGTAACGTGATCCGGTTTGCGGGAGATGAGTTTGTGATCATCTTTAATTCCGGAGAGGAAGAAACCATTCCGACGTATTGCAATAAGATCAGGGAAGCTTTGGATGCTTATAATGAAACCTCCGGCAAACCCTACAAATTGTCGGCTGCCATGGGTGGCAGCATCTTTGACCTGAATGATCAGACAGATATCATATCCAGAATCGACAGTCTGATGTACGAAGATAAGAAGCGATATTATGAAACCCATGACCGCCGAAGAAGGTAGTTGTATAAAAAGTGGACCGGGGGGACGGAGTCAGTGGGTCATTTTTAAAAAATGACCCACTGACTCCGTCCCCCCGGTCCACCCCGCCACAGGCACCCCGCCACAGGCACCCCGCCACAGGCACCCGCCACAGGCACCCCGCCGCAGGCCGCCAGACGCAGGTCCACCCTGATCAGGTATGCATAAAACAGCAATAAGGCCGATTTTTACAGATCCTGACCGGTAAGCAGCTTGTAAGCCTGCAGGTACTTCTCAATGGTCTTGTCTACAACATCCTGGGGAAGAGTCCAGTCGTGATTGCCGTCGTTTGCCTTCAGCCAGTCTCTTGCGAACTGCTTGTCAAAGGAAGGCTGTCCGTGTCCCGGCTCATAGGAGTCAGCAGGCCAGAAACGGGAGGAATCCGGTGTGAGCATTTCATCACCCAGTACGATGTTGCCCTCTTCATCCAGACCGAACTCAAACTTGGTATCTGCAATGATGATACCCCGGGTAGCAGCGTAATCCGCACATTTTTTGTAAAGGGCAATGGTCAGATCACGAAGCTTTTTCGCATATTCTTCTCCCTTCCCCGGGAACTCTTTTTCCAAATGCTCGATACTCTGCTCATAGGAGATATTTTCATCATGGTCACCGATCTCAGCCTTGGTGGAAGGAGTGTAGATAGGCTCAGGAAGCTTGTCGGATTCCTTTAATCCTTCCGGAAGGGTGATGCCGCAGACAGTGCCGTTTTTCTGATAGCTTGCCCAGCCGCTGCCGGTGATGTAGCCTCTGACGATGCACTCTACGGGAAGCATGGTAAGCTTTTTGCACTTCATGCTCTTTCCTTCAAAGCGGGGCTGTCTGAAAAATTCAGGCATATCAGCGGTGTCGGTGCTGATCATATGGTTGGGAACCAGATCCTTGGTAAAGTCAAACCAGAATTTGGAGATCTGGGTCAGTACGGTGCCTTTTTTTACGATCTCGTTGTGCAGGATCACATCAAAGCAGCTGATGCGGTCTGTGGCAACCATGATCAGGGAATCGCCGTTATCATAGATCTCTCTTACTTTGCCTTCTTTTACAGGTTTTAATTCGGTCATGGGGTATCCTCCTTTATCATAAATGATTGATCATTTTTACCGTGGTTGTATCCCTTCGGATCAGGCATTGTTCTTGTTTTCTGCCATATTCCGGTTTGCGGTGGAGAGCATAAGCTTGATACGGTTCAGCTGATTTACCTCACTGGCGCCGGGATCGTAGTCAATGGCCACGATGTTGGCATCGGGATGTCTGCGGCGGATTTCTTTGATCACGCCTTTGCCCACCACGTGGTTGGGCAGACAGCCGAAGGGTTGTGTACAAACGATATTGGAAGCGCCGGAATGGATCAGCTCCAGCATTTCTCCTGTCAGGAACCATCCTTCACCGGTCTGGTTACCGATGGATACGATGTCTTTGGCATAATCAGCCAGGCTTTCGATCCGCACGGGAGCATCAAAATGTCTGGATTTTTTCAGCGCATCCGTAGCAGCGGAGCGAATGAATTCCACAAATTCGATTCCCAGTCTGGAAGTCCGGGCAGTCTTTTTGGACGTACCCAGATGTTCTGCTTTATAAATCTGATTGTAGAAGCAGTATTGCATAAAATCGATCAGATCCGGGCAAACAGGCTCAGCGCCCTCAGCCTCCAACAGCTCTGCCAGATAATTATTGGCGGCGGGAAGGAATTTTACCAGGATCTCGCCTACAATACCTACCCGGGGCTTGCGCTCCTCGCTGATGGGAATCTTATCAAAGTCCTGTACGATCTTTTTGCACATGCTCCGGAAGGTGAAGAGATTCAAATGCTTTCCGGAAACAAATTCGCGGCATTTTTTCACCCATTTCTCATGGACCGCATTAACGGCGCCGGTGGTCAGCTCATAGGGACGCATGCGGTAAACGCAGCGCATGAACAGATCTCCGAAGACGCAGCCGCAGGCAGCGCGCAGGAGAAGATCCGCATTCATATGGAAGCCCTCATTGGTCTCAAGGCCTTTGGTCAGGTTTAAGGAGATCACGGGGATATGTCCCATATTTGCCTTTATCAGGGCACGCCGGATGAAGCCGAGGTAGTTGGTGGCACGGCATCCGCCGCCGGTCTGGGTGATGACAACAGCTACCTTGTTCAGATCGTATTTGCCGCTGGAAAGGGCATCCATGATCTGACCCACCACAATAAGGGAAGGGTAGCAGGCATCGTTATTTACGTATTTCAGTCCGGTATTGACCATGGAACGGCTGTCCGTAGGAAGAACCTCCAGATTGTATCCTGCGCTGCAAAAGGCAGCTTCGATCACGTCAAAGTGGAAAGGAGACATCTGCGGACAGAGAATGGTATACTCTTTTCGCATTTCTTCCGTAAATTCCGTACGGATATAAGCGGTGGAACGAACCACCCGTTCCTCTTTTTTACGGGCTTTTACACGAAGGGCAGCCAAAAGGGAACGAACACGGATCCTTGCTGCACCCAGGTTATTTACTTCATCGATCTTAAGACAGGTATAGATCTTGTTACTGTCCGAAAGAATGTCGCATACCTGATCCGTGGTAACGGCATCCAGGCCGCATCCGAAGGAGTTAAGCTGGATCAGATCCAGATTGTCCACCGTGCGCACGTAGCTGGCTGCGGCGTACAGACTGGAGTGATACATCCACTGGTCGGAAACGATCAGGGGCCGCTCGGGAAAGCCCTTATGGGAAATGGAATCCTCGGTCAGAACCGCCACATCATAGGAGGTGATCAGTTCCGGGATACCATGATTGATCTCGGGATCGATATGGTAGGGACGACCGGCAAGCACGATTCCGTGGTGGCCTGTTTCTTTCAGCCATTCCAGGGTTTCTTCCCCTTTCTTTTTCATATCCTCCCGGGCATTTTCCAGTTCATCCCAGCCCTTTGCAATGGCTACCCGAAGCTCCTGCATGGGAATCTCGGGAAATACCGGAGCCAAGGCGGAATAGATCAGATCCCTGTCACGGAAGGAAAGGAAAGGGTTGCACAGGGTAACTTTTCCTGCGCCGATCTCCTCAACATTATTTTTGATATTTTCGGAATAAGAAGTAACGATGGGGCAGTTGTAGTGATTGCCGGCACCTTTTACTTCATCACGCTCGTAAAAGACAGCAGGGTAAAAAATGAAATCCACACCCTGATTGATGAGCCACTGTACATGACCGTGGGCCAGCTTGGCAGGGTAGCATTCCGACTCGCTGGGAATGGACTCAATACCCAGCTCATAGATCTTATGAGTGGAAACAGGGGACAGAACCACCTGATAGCCCAGCTGGGTAAAGAAGGTATGCCAGAAGGGATAGTTCTCATACATATTCAGAACCCGGGGGATTCCCACCTTTCCTCTGGGTGCCTGATCAGCAGGAAGAGAAGCGTAGTCAAAAATGCGCTTCAGCTTGTATTCAAACAGATTGGGAATGTTCTTTTTATTCTTTTCTTTGCCGATACCGCGCTCGCAGCGGTTACCGGAGATATACTGTCTGCCGCCGGTGAACTGGTTGATGGTAAGACGGCAATTGTTGGTACATCCCTGACACTTGGCCATGCGGGTGGTAAACTCCAAAGCCTGCAGTCTTTCATGGGAAAGCATGGTGGAGATCACTTCATCCGTGCTGACCACTTCTTTTTCATGATAGCGGTCTTTGGCGATGAGCGCCGCACCGAAAGCACCCATGATACCTGCGATATCGGGTCTTACTGCTTCGCAGCCTGCGATGATCTCGAAGGAACGCAGAACCGCATCATTGTAAAAGGTTCCGCCCTGTACCACGATCTTTTTACCCAAAGATGCGGCATCGGATACCTTGATCACCTTAAAGAGGGCGTTTTTGATAACGGAATAGGCAAGACCGGCGGAAATGTCAGCAACGCTGGCGCCTTCCTTTTGAGCCTGTTTTACCTTGGAATTCATAAATACGGTACAGCGGGTTCCCAGATCAATGGGATGCTGGGCAAAAAGAGCCTCCGAAGCAAAGTCTCTGACATCGTAATTCAAAGAATTGGCAAAGGTTTCGATAAAGGAACCGCAGCCGGAAGAGCAGGCTTCGTTCAGAAGAACGGAATCCACACTGCCGTTTTTGATCTTGATACATTTCATATCCTGACCGCCGATATCCAGGATGCAGTCTACATCCGGAGAGAAAAAGGCAGCCGCATAGTAATGGGCAACGGTCTCCACTTCTCCTTCATCCAGTAAAAAGGCAGCCTTCATCAGTGCTTCACCGTATCCGGTAGAGCAGGAGTGACGAATGGTAACACCTTCCGGCAGAAGAGAGTAGATCTCATCAAGAGCCGCAATGGCAGTCTTAAGCGGGCTTCCGTTATTGCCGGAATAGAAGGAATGCAGGAGACTGCCGTCCTCGCCGATGAGAGCGATCTTCGTGGTGGTAGATCCCGCATCGATACCAAGATAAGCATTGCCACGGTATTCGGAAAGTTTCCTGGTGCGGACTTTATGCTGTTTATGTCTGGTCTGGAACAGTTCATATTCCGTCTGGGAAGAAAACAGAGGGGCAAGACGCTCTACTTCAAATGCAATGTGGATCTCATTTTCCAGTAAGAGAAGCATCTTTTCAAGAGCAACCACTCTGCAGGAATCGTTTACATTCAAAGCAGAACCCATGGCTGCAAAGAGATGGGAATGCTCCGGTGTGATGGCGTGCTCATCATCCAGCTTCAGTGTCCGGATAAAGGCAGCCTTCAGTTCGGATAAAAAGTGCAAAGGACCGCCTAAGAATGCAACATGGCCGCGGATGGGCTTTCCGCAGGCAAGACCGGAGATGGTCTGGTTTACAACTGCCTGAAAGATAGAGGCGGAAAGATCCTCTTTGGTGGCGCCGTCGTTGATCAAGGGCTGGATGTCCGTTTTGGCAAACACGCCGCAGCGGGCAGCAATGGTATAAAGGGACTGATAGCTTTTGGCATACTCATTCAGTCCGGGTGCATCAGTCTGCAGCAGGGAAGCCATCTGGTCAATAAAAGAGCCTGTACCGCCGGCACAGATTCCGTTCATACGCTGTTCCACATTACCGTGCTCAAAATAAATGATCTTGGCATCCTCGCCGCCCAGCTCAATGGCTACATCCGTCTTGGGACAGGCTTTTTTCAAAGCGGTGGAAACCGCGATCACTTCCTGGGTAAAAGGAACGTCCAGATAATTTGCCAGTGCTAACCCGCCGGAACCTGTGATCATGGGGCGGATGGATACATCTCCAAGCTGCTCCTTTGCCAAAGCAAACAGATCCAGCAGGGTTTCGCGGATGTTGGCAAAGTGCCTTTTATAATCAGAAAAGACAAGCTGATCCTGCTCATCCAAAAATGCGATTTTAACTGTAGTGGAACCAATATCAATTCCAACTCTGTAAATACAGTCGGTTTTATTGCTCATAGTAAAGAATACCTCTTCATAATTCAATTGACACACCAAACAATTATAATATATGAAACTCAAAAGTGCAAACATTTGTCAAACGCCCTAAGAAAGTGTATACTACAGCTTAAAGCGATTTTATAAAAGGAAAAGGGAAAAAGTATGAGCTGGCTTAGCAAACTGGAACGAAAATTCGGGAAATATGCGATTCCCAATGTAACACTGTATCTGATCATCTGTTATGCCTTCGGCTATCTGATTCAGATGATAAACCCTGAATTTCAGACAAATCTGACCCTGGACATGTATCAGGTCTTTCACGGACAGGTATGGCGCCTCGTGACCTGGCTGGTGATCCCGCCGTCGGGTATGAGCATCTTTACACTGATCATGCTGTATTTTTATTTCTCCATAGGATCCACCCTGGAGAGAACCTGGGGAACCTTCCGATATAATGTGTATCTTATCGGCGGAATGCTGATGACCGTTTTGGGAGCGATCCTGTTTTACCTGGTGTGCCAGGCACCGCCCATAGCTGCAGCACTGGCTGATTCCGTGGGCAACGGATACGTCACAAGCATTGCGGACGAATGGGCCTATATCGCCCACGGATTCTCCACCTACTACGTCTGTATGTCCATTACACTGGCTTTTGCGGCAACCTTCCCGGAAGTGCGGGTACTGGTCATGTATGTGATCCCCATTAAGATCAAAATACTGGGAATCATATACGCCATCATGCTGGGATTTGATTTCCTCCAGAACATCGTAAACGCCATTGGATCGAAAGATGCCTTCGCAAAGTGCTTCTTTGCGGGAAAAGCAGTGGCCATCGTATTCTCACTGCTGGCATTTATACTGTTCTTCGTGACCACGAGATCCTCCTTCAGGACACCCTCGCAGATCAAAAGACAGAGAAAATTCGAGCAGCAGATACGCCCTGCCACAAGCCCCTCCAAGCATAAGTGCGCCATTTGCGGAAGAACCGAAAAACAATTTCCGGATCTGGAATTCCGCTTCTGCAGCAAATGCAACGGAAACTACGAATACTGCCAGGATCATATCTACACCCACAAACACGTGGAGTGAGAGCTTGACATAAACCCGGCAGCGGGCGCCGAGGATCAGGATTTCCGGGAGACTCTCGAGCGCCGCTCATTGGAATATCGGGACACGTTCACCAAGTGAAACTCGTCGGAGATATAGTAATATCGATACAACAGGATACGGGAGTACGTATCATGAAATAATGACATAAACCCAGCAGCGGGCGCCGAGGAACAGGGCTTCCAAACCGACTCTCGAGCGCAGCTCGTCGGAGGTTCGAAAGCCCTGACCGAGGAGACCGCTGCGGATACACACAACAACACGGTAAACATGATTGTGAAAGGACCCCACATATGGAACAGAAAGAATTCGAGGCCGGCCTGCAAAAAGCCCTGGATCTGGCCCGTCGAAATCACAATACCCTGCAGCTTTCCCAGATCGAAGAAATCTTCGGCGATGTGGCCGGAGACGAAAAACACAGGGAAATACTGCTGGCCTATTTTAAAGCAAAAGAAGTAACCGTCTACAGCGGAGAGGATGAGAAAGACGAGATCCTGGCTGCCAAAGCGGTGGAAGAAGAGTTTTCCTTTGATCCGGCGGATCGGGATTACATCAAACAATACAGAGAAGAACTGGAGGCAATCGTGCCTCTTTCAAAAGATGCGCTGGGGATCCGCATCAGGGATGCCGTTGCCGGAGATAAGGCAGCAGGGGGACAGGTGCTGGAACAGTTCCTTCCCATGGCGGCGGATCTTGCCAGAACCTACGCCGGACAGGGCCCCTGTATGGAAGATTTGATCGGAGAAGCGAATCTTGCCCTGACAGAAGCGGTGTTGTCCATGGAAAGCTATCTGGATGAAACATTGCCCATAGAAGAACTTCACTCCCAGGCAGAGAGCTTTTTCGGCACCAGAATGATGGATGCCTTGGAGGAAATGGTACGGGGCCATATGTCCGTTAAGGAAGAAGACGAAAAAATGGCGGATATGGTAAATCAGGTGGCAGAGGCCGCCACAAGCCTTTCCGAAGAGCTGGGAAGAAAAGTTACCGTATCGGAACTTTCCGAGAATACGGGGATCGACAATGAAAGCATCCGCACGGTGATGCAGATCCTCGGCAAGGAAAAAGGAGCAATCGATATTCAACCCGAAGACGAATGATCCGAAAAAAGGACGGATCGGAGGACAGTAGATGATCGGGATCAAAGACATCGCGCAGATGGCCGGCGTTTCTGTAGCAACCGTATCCAATGCGCTGAACGGCAAAAAAAATGTGGGAGATGCCACCCGGAAAAAAATACTGGATCTGTGCAAAGAGCATGGTTACGCTCATGCTGCTATCAATCAGGAAGAGAGCAGCGGCAACGGCGGCATAAAAACCATTCTGTTTAATTTCAGTGATTTTGACAGGAATTTTTACTTAGAGATCATAAACGGAGTAAACTCCTACGTTCGTGAGCACGGATACGATCTGATGATCTGCACCAGGGTCTCCTGCGAAAAGTTCATGAAAAGCGGCCTGACCAACGGATGCATCATACTGGACATGGCTATGAATAACAGCCTCCTGCGGTCTGTTGCCTGCAAAGAATATCCCATCATTACCCTGGACCGGTACGTGGAACACCCTTATATCAAGGGAATTTTGATCAATAATTACGATGCAATGGCTGAGCTGACCCGGGGGCTGGTAAGACGCGGCTATCGGAGATTTGATTTTATCGGCGGACCGGAGAAGACCGATGACAACATGGAACGGTACGGAGCTTTTACGGATGTCCTGGAAAAAAACCGCATCCGCTTTCCGTCGGAGCGGTATCACACAGGAGATTACCGGCAAAAATCCGGGTACATGATCACCAGAATGATGGCACTGAGCGGAAACCTGCCGGATTGCATCGTCTGTGCCAATGATCTGATGGCCATCGGAGCCATGAAAGCATTGAATGAGGCGGGATACCGAGTGCCGGAGGATGTGGCGGTAACGGGCTTTGATGACTGTATGCTGGCAGGTCCCATGGGACTTACCACGGTGAGCATCCCCAATTACGAGAGAGGATATATCGCCGCCCAGTACCTTATCGAAGGAATGAAGAATGACAGCCGCAGCGGCCCGGTTAAGATCAATGCAAAGGTAAAATGGCGGGGCAGCGTAAAAGATAAGCTGTATGAGTGATAGGTAAAACGGAAGTAAAATTAGTAAAATTTAGTAAAACGAACTGTGAATGTGCACAAAAAAGAGCGGATGAATGTCCGCTCTTTTGCTTTCTTTTGGTGAATTTAACGAAAAAGCCAAAAGCCGGGAAAGTGCGTTGACGCAGGATGGCAAAAGGGGTTACCTTGCAATCGTAAGAAACGTGCGCGGCGTTTAACAACGAAAACGAAGAGCAAAAAACATAAAACACAAATCATGAAGGAAGGGAGTTACATTATGAAAAAGAAACTGGCAGCGCTTGTATTGACCATGACCACCATCGGTATGGCAGTTACCGGATGCGGAAACAGTGCTTCTACGCAGAAAGATGCACCTGTTGCAGCCGCAGAAGGCGAGAGCAGCGAAAGCGAGAGTGCTGAAAAGGAAGAAGGCGGAGCTGAAACAGCAGACAAGATCATCATCTTCCAGAGTAAGGCAGAGATCCAGGATCAGCTGGAGGATTGTGCGGAAGCTTTTACGGATGAGACAGGAATTGAGGTTGAGATCTGGGGAACCACCGGCGATGATTATCAGCAGCAGTTGGAGACCAAGCTGGCCAATGATCAGGGACCGACCATTTTCACCCAGCAGAGCGGCGATATCTTAGAGCGTCTGAAAGATTACTGTGCGGACCTTTCCGATGTGGAGTGCATGAAGGATATTCCCGAAGGCCTGACCGCAGATATCACAAAAGACGGCAAGACCATGGGTATCCCTTATACCATGGAAGGCTTCGGCATCGTTTACAACAAATCTCTTTGTGATGCCACCACCCTTAAGAGCACAGATGATTTCATCAATCTGATCAAAGAACAGAAAGAAGCCGGTAACGAAGGCTTTGAGCTGACCCAGGAAGATTATTTCCTTATCGGACATATTTTGAATACACCTTTTGCATTAATGGATGATCCCGATGCGTTCATTGCAGATCTGGCAGAAGGCAAGTCTAAAATGGCAGACCAGGACGTATTTAAAGAGTTTGCAAATATGATGGTTGACATCAGAGAAAACTGCAGCAATCCGCTGGAGCAGAACTATGACGGACAGATCGGTGATCTGGCAACCGGCAAAGCAGCAATGATCCATCAGGGTAACTGGTGCGCAGGTATGTTTGCGGATTATGAATTTGAAGATGCCGGTATGGCACCCCTTCCCCTTGCGGGAAATGATAAGCTGGCAGTTTCCGTTCCTTATTACTGGGCCATCAATGCCAGCGCTGACGCAGCAGAGCAGGAAGCAGGAAAGAAGTTTTTAACCTGGCTTTATACATCCGAAACCGGAAAGAGCTATCTCTATGATCAGTTTGGTTTCGTACCCGTCATCAAGGGCGACGTAAATGAAAACCTGGATGTTCTTTCCCAGGATATGCAGTCTTACGTAGAAGCAGGAAAGACCATCGGCTGGAACATGGCAAAGTGGCCTGCAAATTCCATTAACGTATACTTCGCACCTCTGGCTCAGGAGTTCTTTACCTCCGATATGAGTGCTGACGATTTCCTTGCAGGGCTCGACCAGGCTTATGCAGATGCGATTGCAAATCAGGGCAACTAAGTAAAACGGGATTTTTAGGGGGTTATACATGAACGCAAGAAAGAAAAAAGAAGCAGCATGGTATGCATTGTTTGTTCTTCCCGTGGTCATTGTATTTACGATCATTGTGATCATCCCGTTTGTGATCGGTGTGGGCTATTCCTTTTTCTCCTGGGATGGCCTCCCGGTTCACGAAAAGACCTTTGTGGGAATGGACAATTTTGTGAGGCTGTTTTCGGATAGCAGATTTATGGTGTCCGCAGGACATACATTGGTATTTACCGTCATTGCGGTGGTGCTGATCAATCTTTTGGGTCTTGCGTTTGCCATCATTGTGACCAGCAGGATCAAAGTACGTAATATCCTTCGTACCATGCTTTTCATGCCGTATCTCATCGGCGGACTGATCCTTGGTTACATCTGGAAGTTTATTTTGGGAGAAGGTTTAAAGGCCATCGGCGAAGCAATGGGGAATACCGGCCTGTTCTTTAACTGGCTGGTGGATAAAAAGATGGCCCTGGTGGCACTGATCATTGTTGCCATCTGGCAGATGGCGGGATATATCATGATCATCTACATTACCGGTATTCAGGGAATTCCGGATGATGTACTTGAGGCGGCGTCCATTGACGGAGCAAATTTTTTCCAGCAGCTGATCTACATTAAGCTTCCGCTGATCATGCAATCTTTTACCATATGTCTGTTTTTGACATTGTCCAACTGCTTTAAGATCTTTGATACAAACCTTTCCCTTACCGGGGGCGGTCCCAACAATGCCACGGAAATGTTCGCCATGAATATCTACAACGAGATCTTTAAGCTGAACAATTACGGATACGGACAGGCAAAGGCGATCCTGTTTCTGATCGTAGTTGCATCCTTTACGCTGATGCAGGTATCCATCACCAAGAAGAAAGAGGTGCAGATGTAATGAAGACAAAGAAGATTTTGCTGAATGTGGTGTTGATCTTACTGGGCCTTGCATATCTGTTCCCGGTCTACATCATCGTGGTGAATGCATTCAAGAACAGGGCAGAGCTTTATGAGAATATCCTGGCGTTTCCGAAGGATGCATCGTTTAAGTATTTTACGAAAGCAATGGATAAGATGGATTTTTCCCATGCTTTTATGAACTCGATGATCGTAACTTGTATCTCTCTGGTATTCATAGTGGTATTAACTTCCATGTGTGCCTGGATGCTGGCAAGAAATGACGGGAAGCTGAGCAAATTTATCTTTATGATGTTTGTGGCTACCATGCTGATCCCCTTCCAGACCCTGATGATGCCTCTTTTGCAGGTGCTGGGATTTTTCAGGGACTATTGCGGGATCCAGTTGACGGATACGCTCGGAGGACTGATCTTTTGCTATATCGGATTCGGAACCGGAATGTCGGTATTCCTGTTTCACGGGTTTATCAAATCCGTTCCCGTCGAAGTGGAAGAAGCTGCCATCATAGACGGTTGCTCAAAGCTGGGTGTGTTCTTTAAGATCGTATTTCCCATGCTTAAGCCGGTGACCATGACCGTGATCATTTTGAACGTGATCTGGATCTGGAATGATTACCTGCTTCCGTCACTGATTCTTTACAGCAAAAAGAACCGGACCATTCCGTTATCCACGGCTAACTTTTTCGGACAGTATACAGTGCAGTGGAATCTGGCAATGGCAGGTTTGACGCTTACCATCATTCCTGTGGTGATCTTCTATCTGTGTGCACAGAAGTACATCATCAAGGGAATTGCAGCAGGCGCTGTAAAATAATAAAAGGGCTGACTTATGAACAATTACATTTATGAAGTGCCGGATCAGACCCTCGATAATGACAGGCTGATGCTCAACGAAACTCTGTTTCACAATGCCAACGGCTACATCGGTATCAGGGGATGTTATGAGGAAGGGTATGATCCCGGCTACAAAACCATAAGAGGAACATATATCAACGGATTATATGACTATGCCGATATGCCCCAGGCAGAAAAGCTGTACGGTCTGTGTGACAAAAAACAGACCATGCTGAATGTGGCAGATACCCAGGGAATGGTCTTTACCGCAGGCGGAGAGCGCTTTTCCATGTTTGAAGGAAGCGTGCTGGAATCGGTAAGAAGCCTGAATATGGGCGGCGGTTTTTCAAAACGTCATGTGATCTGGAAATCTCCCGGCGGCAACCGGTTTGAACTGAATATTCGAAGAATGGCATCCTTTGAGATCCCCAATCTGTTTTTGATGGAGTACAAGGTGAAGTCATTGGATTTTTGCGGGGAGATCTTTTTCTCATCGGAGCATTTCGGAGATACCCATAACTTCTGCGATCCCATGGATCCCAGAGTGGCAGGAGAAAGCCAGGAACATCTGGTGCCCATAGAAGCGGTGCAAAGAGATAATATTTCTTATCTGTATACCGCCACAGCAGCCTCCGGCCTTAAGATCTGCAGCGCCGTTACGGAGCAGCTTTTTACGGAGCAAAATGGAGCGTTGCAAAAGGAAGGCTCCATTTCGGTCCGCATCGAAAAGGAAGGGCACAGATTTTACAGAACCCTTCATACAAAGATCGCAGCTTCCGAGGAACTGACGGTATATAAGTACTCCGTATTTACGGACTCGTTAAGATGCGAGGATCCTTTCGGCGAAGCAGAGCGGCTGATTACGGAACTGATCGGAAAAGATCCGGCGCAGCTTTATGCGGCGCAGAAAAACTATCTGACGGCCTGCTGGGAGAGATCTGCCCTGACCATAGAAGGAGACGACGAGCTTGACATGGCGCTGAAATACAACACCTATCAGCTTCTGCAGTCTGCCGGGAGAGACGAGCATTCCAACGTTGCAGCCAAGGGACTGAGCGGAGAAGGTTATGAAGGGCATTATTTCTGGGATACGGAAATGTATATGCAGCCCTTTTTTACCATGACGAATCCCGAGATCTCTAAGAATCTGATCTCATACAGGTATTCCACTCTGGACAAAGCAAGGGAAAATGCCAGACTCCTGGGACACAAAAAGGGAGCACTGTATCCCTGGCGGACCATTGAAGGAAGCGAGTGCAGCGGCTATTTTCCTTCCGGAACGGCCCAGTATCATATTGACGGAGACATCGCCTATTCCGTAGTAGCTTACTATCTGGCAACGAATGATTATGAGTTTGTTGCGAAAAAAGGAGCGGAGATCGTTTTTGAAACGGCCCGTCTTTGGATGGATGTGGGAAACTACGACGGAGACAGGTTCGTGATCAACTGCGTGACAGGACCGGATGAGTATACCTGCCTTGTGAACAACAATTATTATACCAATGTGACTGCCAAGTACAATCTGGACTGGGCCGTAAAGTTTTATTACATGCTGGTGGAAAAGGGAGACCTGGATACCATTGCCAAGATCTCACTGACCGGCAGAGAGGTAAAAGAGTTTGCAAAGGCTTCCGAAAAAATGTTCCTGCCCTATGACAAGGAACGGGGAATCAATCCCCAGGATGATTCCTTCCTCAGTAAGAAGGAATGGGATTTTGCCGGAACACCGGTAAGCGATTATCCCCTTTTGCTGCATTATCATCCTCTGTATATCTACAGATATCAGGTATGTAAACAGGCAGATACGGTGCTGGCGCATTTTATCTATGAAGATGCCCAGGATGAGGAGACCATCCGTAAATCCTTTGCGTTTTACGAAATGGTCACAACCCATGATTCGTCTCTGTCAACCTGCATTTACAGTATCGTGGCAGCCAGACTGAAACAGGTGGAGAAAGCCTATAAGTATTTCGGGGATTCCGCAAAACTGGATCTGTTTGATCTGCATCATAATACCAAGGACGGGATCCATACCGCCAATATGGGCGGAAACTATATGGCGGTGGTTTACGGATTCGGCGGTCTTCGCATCAAAGAAGACGGACTGCATTTAGATCCCGTGATTCCCACCTGCTGGAAGGCATTTCGCTTTAAGCTTTGCTACAGAGGAAGAGAGCTTTCCGTGGAAGTGGTGAATCGCGAAAACAAGGCAGAGGTTTCCGTATCCCTTTTGGAGGGAGAAAGTCTGGAACTGTTTTTGGGAAATGAGAAGATCAGGATTAGCTGAGGAAAGGTGATAGAAAATGAAAAATATCAGAGCAGTGATCTTTGACCTGGATGGAGTGCTGGTCTTTACGGACAAATATCACTATCAGGCGTGGAAAAAAGTAGCTGACAGACTGGGAGTTCCCTTTGATGAAGAAGACAATAACAGACTTCGGGGTGTCAGCAGAGAGGAAAGCCTGGAGATCATATTGGAAAAATATAAAGGCGATCCTTTATCGGCAGAAGATAAAAAGAAACTGACGGAAGAGAAAAATGCCATCTATGTGAATCTCTTATCCCAGATGAGCAGGGAAGATGTTTCCCGGTCCGTCAGAAGAGTGCTTTCCGATATCAGGGAGCGGGGATACAAGCTGGCGGTGGGATCCTCCAGCAAAAATGCAGGTCTCATTCTGGAAAAGACGGAGCTGAAGGATGCCTTCGATGCGGTGTCCGACGGCAACAATATCACCAAAAGCAAGCCGGATCCCGAAGTATTCTTAAAGGGGGCGGACATGCTTTGCGAAGCCCCGGAGCACTGCCTTGTGGTAGAAGATGCAAAGGCAGGGATCCTGGCGGGCAACGCAGGGGGCATGTACACAGCTGCCATCGGAGATGCAGTAAAAAGCGGAAAAGCGGATTATGATATGTTTTCCTTATCCGAGCTGTTATATCTGCTGGATTAGCTTTTACTTTACTTTGGCAGTTGTCTGTTTTTGGATCTTTTTGATCAGTTTCTTTTTGGTATTTCCTTTCACGCCCTTAAGGGTGATGACAGCATTTTTATGAATCTTGTCAAAGGCCTTTTTCCCGGTCTTTAAGGATTTGTTTGCTTTGATGGTGATTTTCTTAAGCTTTCCGCATTGAAAGAATGCTTTCTTACCGATCTTTTTTATATTGGAGCCGATGGTAAGTTTCGAAAGCTTTTTGTTTTTTGCTGCGGCATTGGCAGCGATCTCGGTTACAGGATATACAGAGCCACCAACGGTCACCGTATCGATGGTGGCCTTTTTTATCTTATCGATCTTGGTAACAGCTGCGGTTTTATCGGCGCGGATGGTATAGGTAATACCGTTCAGGGCCACCGTCATGGGAAGAGCGGCAGTTTCATCCTTACCATCTTCAGAGCCTGTAAGGGTTCCGGTGCCTGCGTCCTTGGAAGGATCCTTTGTCACAGATCCGGAGCCCGGCTTGTCATCTTTGGTGGTGACAGGTTCTACGAACATATTTCCTTTTCCTTTATCCAGAATCTTTCCGTCATTTCCCACCACGATAAAATTGCTGCTGTCAGCTTCTAAGAAAATAGTACCATTGCCGATCTTGTTATTCTTGATCTTTGTTGTGTGATTTCCATCGCCGTGTACCCGGATATAATATTTTCCGTAGCATGGGATGGAAGGATCGTTCTGATCTATGATATTTTCTTCAAAGATCACATTTTTATTACCGCCTCTGAAATCAACAGGACAAAAATCAATGTTTACGTATGCGGTATTAGTAAAGGTATTCTTTTGAACCTGAGTGTTTTCGCAGTTTTTGATCTGCATTCCAAACTGCCGGATATTTGAAATATCATTGCCGGAAACAGTCAGGTCGGAGCAGTGACTTATTTTGATCGCGCTTCCGCTTTTTGATGTTTCCGCGCCGCAATTATTCCGGTTGTTGATAATGTTTCCTTCAATGACAGCGCCGTGGGCGTTGTACACAACGATACCGGTGGCACAGTCGTAAATGGTATTATTCAAAATCTTCAGGTTTTCTATGAGAGGGTTGTACTCTGAGACCCCGCAAAGGATGGCGTTTCCGTAAAATTTGTTTTTTATGGTGTTGCCCCGGATCAGGATATCTTTGTAATGGCCGCTTCCGTACAGGGTAATGGGTTCGGAATTCGGATGGCCGTCAAACAGATTGTTTGTGACCTTCAGATCCGTAACATCCGTAGAACCCAATATTTCTATGCCGCAATCCACGGTAGTGAATTTGCAATGATCCACTGTTATGTGTTCATTTAAGGTGTCTATGATCCTGATCGCAACATATGCATTGTCCTGAATATGACATTCACGGACAGTGATAAAGGAGCTGTGCCAGATGTCCAGCGTGTGAATGCCGTCTTTTGCATTGTATTTTTCTCCGATGGGATTTTCTGCAATATTTCCGCTGATGCTGATCTTGTAAAAATCAACATTTTTTGCATTACCAACGTGGAACATATTTTTTCCGCTACCGAAGTCTTTCACAGCCATAACAATGGAACCGTCTCCCTCACCCAGGATCTTTGTGCCGGTTTGCGGTCTGAGTGTTCCCGAGATCATATAAGTACCCTCCGGAAAATATATGGTCTTTCCGGGATTTTCCTTAAAAATCTTCTGCAGGACCTGCGTATCATCTGTTACGCCGTCGCCCTTTGCACCAAGGGTTTTGACATTGACAGCACCTTCCGGTTCTTCCGCCCGCCCTGGCACTGGCTGCGTTGCATCCCAAAAGAAGCAGCATCAGGAGCATGGACGCTGCAAGCCGAAGCGGGCAGGTACAAAAGCGTAAAATACGATCCAAAAACCGGGAAAAGAGAACAAATTCGGGGCCGGACAGGGAAATATACGGTCTGTTGTTAGAGAGGGATTTATGCTATAATGGAGAAGTTTCAGGAAAGAATAAAAGATCGGAGGAAACAAATTGAGTAACGCAGCAGGAAATGATATGGCTTTTAAATACCTTCTGCAGGATTTTTCCAGGTACTATATCGGTGCGAGAATGACTTATGATGAGCTCATCGATCACGAGGATATGCCGGGAAAGTTTCGAAGTGCCATTTTTCGGTATATGGAAGATGAAGTGTCTATGGACACAACAGTTGCCCGGCACTTACTTTCCATGGATCCCAAAAGTAAGTCAGCCATGATCTACGATCAGCTGCAGGCGGAGATCACGGTTTTGCCCAATCAGAAAGCCGGCCGCAGCAAGCAGATCATCGTAAAGGCAACGGATCTTTTTTCACAGCAGTGGAAGGAGGCGGATCTTCAGGAAAGTGAGATTTCCGAGGTACGCTTTAAAAAGAGGAACCTGATGTTCCTTCGGGTATGATGCCCAAAACAATATAAACAGAACAGGAGTATACAAATAACATGAATCTTGAGAAACTGGAAGCATATGAGATCATTGAAACAAGACCGGTTCCGGATCTGAATTCGGAAGGCGCCATCCTTCGTCATAAAAAGACCGGCGCCAGGGTTTGCGTTTTGTCTAATGAGGATGAAAACAAAGTATTCTATATCGGCTTTCGTACACCGCCGGCAGACTCCACCGGAGTTGCGCATATTAACGAGCACAGCGTTTTATGCGGTTCCGAAAAATATCCGGTAAAGGATCCCTTCGTGGAGCTGGCAAAGGGGTCCCTGAATACTTTTCTCAATGCCATTACCTATCCGGATAAAACCGTATATCCGGTAGCAAGCTGCAATGACAAGGATTTTTCCAATCTGATGGATGTGTATCTGGATGCGGTTTTTCATCCCAACATCTATAAGGAGAAAAAGATCTTCGAACAGGAAGGATGGCATTATGAAGTAGATGAGGAAGGCAACCTGACCTACAACGGTGTGGTTTATAACGAGATGAAGGGTGCCTATTCTTCGGCGGATGATGTGCTGGAGCGTCAGATCATGAACGCTCTGTATCCCGATAATCCATATGGTTCGGATTACGGCGGAACCCCGGAGTTTATTCCGGATCTGACCTATGAAGCTTTTCTGAATTTCCACAGAAAATATTATCATCCCAGCAACAGCTACATTTATCTGTACGGAAACATGGATGTGGAGGAGCGTCTTACCTATCTGGACAAGGAATATCTGTCCCATTATGATGCCATGCCCATTGATTCCGAAGTGAAAAAGCAAAAGCCCTTTACCGAAGTAAAGGAGCTGGAAAAAGAGTATCCTGTGCTGGAGACGGAAGAGCGGGAAAACCTGTATTACTATTCCTATACCGTAGCGGCAAAGGGAGAGCTGGATCCGGAGTTTTACGTGGCTTTGGATGTGCTGGATTATGCCCTTTGTTCTTCTCCGGGGGCGCCGGTGAAAATGGCGCTTTTGGCCGCAGGCATCGGTGAAGATGACTACAGTGTCTGTGAAAGCGGAATCCGGCAGCCCTATTTTTCCTTTGTTGCCAAGAATGCAAAAAAGGAAGATAAAGCGCAGTTCATTTCCATTATTGAAGATACCCTGCAAAAGATCGCAGAAGAGGAAATTGAAAAAGATGCCCTGTTTGCAGCCATTAACTATTTCGCATTCAAATACAAAGAGGCGGATTTCGGATCTTACCCGAAGGGCCTGATGTACGGTCTTCAGGCCATGGATTCCTGGCTGTACGATGATAAGGCGCCCTTCCTTTACATAGAGCAGAACGGTATTTTTGAAAGCCTGCGGAAAAAAGCGGAAGAAGGGTATTTTGAACAGCTGATCAGATCTCTGATCCTTGAGAATCCCCATAAGGCTATTCTGACGCTGATCCCGTCCAAAACACTGGCAGCAGAGCAGGACCGGAAGCTGAAGGAGAAGCTTTCAAAGTATCAACAGACCTTATCGGATGATGAGATGGAGCAGATCAGACAGCATGCAGCGGATCTGAAAGCATATCAGGCACAGGAAGATGATCCGGAGGATGTAAAGAAGATCCCCATGCTCAAACGGGAGGATCTGAAAAAAGAAGCAGCACCCTTTAAAAATGATAAGCATGTGCTGACTGTTTCGGAAAAGACATCCGTGGATCTTTGGCAGCATGATTACTTTACCAACGGGGTATCCTATTTCAGACTGTTGTTTGAGATCACGGATTTTTCCGATGAGGATATCTTTGATCTGGCCCTGCTTCGCAACTGCATCGGGCTTGTGAGCACAACCAATTTTTCCTATGGAAAGCTGCACAACGAGATCCACTTAAAGACAGGCGGTATCACCACACCTACCTCTATTTCGGCAAGTGCAAAGGATCGGGATAAACTGAGGGTGTTCTTTGAGGTAAAGGCCAGATGCTTTGAGGAAAACACGAAGGATGCGGTTTCGCTGATGGAAGAGCTTCTCTTTGAGAGCAATTTTTCCGATACGGACAGACTCCGGGAGATCCTGGCTGAAACAAAGGCGGGTATGCAGGCTTCCCTTCAGGCGGCAGGACATCAAAGTGCTGCGGGAAGAGCCCTGGCAAAATTGTCCAAAGCAGGCTGGCTGTCAGATCAGTTCAGCGGAATTGCCTTTTCAGACAGGCTTTCCAACCTGCTTTCAAACTATGACGAGCAAAAAGCATCTCTGCCGCAGCGGCTTAGCGGTATTTTGCAAAAGATCTTAAAGCAGGCCCCTGTTACCTTAGACTATACGGGTCAGGAGCAGGGAAGAGAGCTTCTATCCAAAGAGGTGCTGCCGCTGCTTAGCCGCATCGAAGCGGGAAATGAAGCAAAGAGCGATGCGGGCGCCGGGTTAGGTGCGGGATTTTTTACCGATGATACCATAACCGCAAAAGAAGGCCTTATGACCAGCTCCGATGTTTGCTATGTGTGCCGGGCCGGAGATTTTAAGAGCAAAGGTTTGGCTTATACCGGCGGTCTGAAGGTGCTGAAAGTACTGATGGGCTACGATTATCTGTGGCTGAATGTCCGGGTACAGGGCGGTGCTTACGGATGCTTGTCCAACTTCCTGCGGACAGGCTATGCTTATTTTGTATCTTACAGAGATCCCAATCTGGAAAAGACCATCGAAGTATTCGAAGGAGCACCCGCGTATATTAAGGCGCTTGATCTGGATGAAGATACACTGACCAAGTATGTGATCGGAGCCATTGCAACCCAGGATATGCCTATGCCTCCCCAGGCACAGGGCCAGAGAAGCTGGGCTGCGCTGATCACGGAGCAGGATTTTGCCTCCGAGCAAAAGGAACGTGACGAGATCATTGGCTGCACTGCAGAGCAGCTTCGGGGATTGTATCGTTACCTGGAGGGATTTTTACAGGGAGGGATCCTTTCTGTCAACGGAAAAGAGGAGCAGATCAGGGAAGCATCCGGCCTGTTCGATTCGGTAAGACCCATGTTTTAAAATTCTTTGATTTTTTTTGCAACAGATGCAGAGGCAATGGACACTGTATTGAATGAAAGGGGAAAAACAGACTTTTCCCCGGGCAAAAAAATAAGAAGCTCAGGTTATCGCTGAGGATCATGAGGAGGACAATACTATGAAAAAGAAATCGATCAGAGTAATGGGACTTGCACTGGCACTTTCTGCTATGATAGCAGGCTGCGGAGCGGCTGAAAACAGCGCGTCTATGGCAGCGGATTCCTATGCGGATATGGAGAGCGCAGGCGCCTATGATGGGGGAGACAGTTCCACCATGGCAAAGCAGGCTTATGCTGCGGGAGATGAGGCCTACGAAGAAACGGAAGATGTCGAGGCAGATGACAGCGCGCCCGAAGCCCAGGAGGAAGGCGAAAATGTTGCCCAGAACAGGAAGCTGATCAAACGGGTGTCCCTTCAGGTTGAAACAAGAGAGTTTGACAAACTGACTTCTCATATTGAAAAGACCGTCAGCAAGCTTGGGGGCTATATGGAGAATTCCGAAGTTTACAGCGGAAACTCCTATGGAACAAGCGCCGGAACAGTGCGCCATGCAAGCTATACCGCCAGAGTTCCCGTTGCAAAAATGAATGATCTGGTGGAGGATGTGGGAGAAAACGGCAATGTTACCAACAAAAGCGAAAGTGCGGAAGATGTAACCCTGAACTACGTGGATAATCAAAGCCGGAAAGAAGCCCTTGAGGTTGAAATGGACCGGCTGATGGAGATCTTAAAGCAGGCAGAGGACGTGGACACCATTGTGGCATTAGAGCAGCGGATCACGGATGTGCGCTATGAGATCCAGAACATAGAATCCAAACTGCGTACCTATGACAACCTGGTGGACTTTGCCACTGTATCCATTACCGTAAATGAAGTGGAAGTTTACACCCCTGAGCCTGTGAAGGAAGTATCCGACTGGGATCGCATGGTTGAAGGCTTTATGCATTCCTTAAAGAGCGTGGGCAGAGGCATTGTCAACTTCTTCATCGGCCTTGTTATCGCCCTTCCCTACCTGTTTGTATGGGCAGTTGTGATCCTTATCGGCTTTTTGATCGTTCGCAAGATCATCCGCGGCAAAGGTAAGAGAGCGGAAAAGAGAGCTGCCAAAAAAGCGGCAAAGATGGAAAAAGCAGCGCAGAAGGCAGCACAAAAGCGCGGACAGTATACGATGCAAAATGAGCCCCAGGAGCTGATCCTGCCCGGCAATAAACCCGGAGAGCAGAGCACGCAGCAAAGCGCAGATCAGACAGGTGAGCAGAAGGACCAGCCCAAGGATCAAAAATAAAATAGAAAAAGACAGGAAACAAAAGAAAAGGAAATTCGACGGAATATGGAACGTACAGAAACAAAAAAATCCGGTTTTGTGGCGTTGGTAGGCAGGCCCAATGTGGGCAAATCCACCCTGATGAATCAGCTCATCGGACAAAAGATCGCCATTACCTCATCCAAGCCCCAGACCACCAGAAACAGGATCCAGACAGTTTTTACCGATGACCGGGGACAGGTGGTGTTCCTTGACACTCCGGGAATGCATAAGGCGAAAAACAAGCTGGGGGACTATATGGTCCGGGTGGCCTATCATACACTGAAAGAAGCCGACATCGTGCTGTTTTTGGTAGAGCCTGACCAGAAGGTGGGAAGAGGCGATCAGATGATCATAGAGCAGTTAAGCCAGGTCAATACGCCGGTATTTCTGATCATCAACAAGATCGATACCATCAAAAAAGAGGATGTGCTTTCCGTCATCGATGCCTATCGAAAGGAAATGGATTTTGCCGAGATCATTCCGGTATCCGCCCTTTCCGGAGACAACACAAAGGACCTGATGGATACGGTCTTCCGGTATTTAAAGAGCGGCCCCATGTTCTTTGACGAGGACACCGTAACAGATCAGCCGATCCGCCAGATCACGGCGGAGCTGATCCGGGAACAGGCCCTTCGCAATCTGTCCGACGAGATCCCCCACGGAATCGCGGTGGTCATTGACCGGATGGAATGGGGGAAAAAGATCGTCCAGGTGGATGCCACCATTATCTGCGAACGGGATTCCCACAAGGGTATCATCATCGGAAAAGGCGGCAGCATGCTGAAAAAGATCGGCAGCGCAGCCAGGTACGGTATTGAGGAACTGTGTGAAAGCCAGGTGAATCTGAAGCTTTGGGTCAAAGTAAAGAAAGACTGGCGGGAGAGTGATTATCTGATCAAGAATTTCGGTTATGATCAAAAGGAAATTTCCGAAAATGAGTGACCTATATGAGTGATCTGATGGAAGTAACAGGGATGGTATTAAAAGCCGTCCCTGTTTTGGAAAATGACAAACGGGTGATCCTGCTGACGGCAGAACGGGGCAAGATCACAGCCTTTGCCCACGGAGCAAAAAGGCCCACCAGCAGGCTGATGGCTGCCACCAATCCGCTTTGCATGGGCAAATTTAAGGTGTTTCCCGGAAAGAATGCCTACACCCTTTCGGAAGCCTCTGTGACAGAGTATTTCGAAAGCCTGCGGGAGGATTTCGAAGGAGCCATGTACGGCATGTATTTTGCCGATGTGGCGGATTATTACTGCCGGGAAAACAACGATGAAAGACAGATTCTGAATCTTTTATACGTATCGTTAAAAGCCCTGCAGAAACAGAGACTGCCTTATAAGCTGGTGCAGTACCTCTATGAAATGAAGATGCTGGTATTGCAGGGAGAATTCCCGGGGATCACCAATCAAAGACAGATCCTGCCGGCAACGGCAAAAACCATTGCCCACTGCATGAACGCCCCCTTAGAGCGGCTTTACGGTATTGAAGTATCGGAGGAAGTGATCCGGGAACTGGCGGGAGAGTGCGAAATCTACAGACGGGACTTTATCGGACATCATTTCAAAAGTCTGGATATATTGCGGGACTCGCTGATGTGACAGGAAAAACCTGCCACACCGGCAAGCAGAATACGAATGAAAACGATCAATAAAAATGATCAATAAAAAAAATCAGTAAAAACTGCCGGGTCAGTGATTTCTGACCTGTGAATACAGCCATTCCATGTAGGAATCATCCTCCATGACGGCAAGCTCCACATGATGATAGCTGTAGGTGGAATCTTTTCCGGGTTCGGCTCCGGCCGCATTCATCTCATCATCGGAATACTCTTTAAAATCCACATCCTTAGCACCGGCTTTTTGCAGCGCCTCGAAGGCAGCTCTGGTGCCGGTAACGGGAATGGTACCGTCACCGCTTGCATGAGCAAACCGGGTGGGGATGTCCTTGATCTTTTCAATATTTGCAGCGGCGCCCTGAGAGTAGTTAAGGGCGGGACAAAGGGACAGGATACCTGCTACAAAATCCGGATATTTTTCTCCGAACTCAACAGAAGACATACCGCCGAAGGAATTGCCCATAACATAGATCCTGTCGGGGTCTGCTTTTCCTTCTGCGATCATATCATCCAGCATGCCCTTGAGCTGTTCAAATACTTTATCCCTTCCGGGAGCGGTGTAGTAAGTTGCATCGTCGATGACAGGCGCCACGATATAGCAGGGGCGCTTTTTCTGGTTTTCAGGTTCCGCCCATTCCACTGCGGTCCGGTAGGTCAGAAGATTGGCGGTATCGGAAAAACCGTGGAAGACAACCACAACGGGCATCTTTTCCGTACTCTCCGGCGTAAAGAGCCGCAGATCAAAGCCGGGACCGTCCTCTTTTTTGATATACGCAAAATCATCAGCCACAGGAGTGATAACGGAAGATACATCCTCATAGGTAAAGTGAAGATCGCTGTTCTTGCTGCATTCCACCGTGAAATCCTTTACGTAGAAAAACTTCTCCGGGAAGTCCTTGGGATATAGGGTCAGGGTCGTATCCGTAAGCTCTGCCTTTTCAAAAGCCGAGGAAAACTCATGGAGGGAAGTATTCATCCAGGAATCCGCATGTCCCTTCATGGAAAAATCTTCCGCAGAAAGATTAGCGTCTGCTAACTTTTTGCCAAGAGAGATCACGATCTGCTCCGGGTACTGACCTGTGGTACGAACTGTTGCGTGGATCACCACGTCTTTGATGAGAGAGCTGCCATCTGAAGCTGTCTGCTTTTCGGGATGCTGTCCGCATCCGCCAAGTAATGTGGTTGCTGCCATAATCAATAATAACTCCCTTACTTTTATCATAGTTTTTACCCGCCTTTTCACCTATTATACCCGAATTATGATACATTTTACAGCATTCTTTTTGATCCGGATCAAAGCTCTGTGGTCTTCGTTGCCAGTTTTTGTCTGAAATAATCATCGTGCTCCACCAGGATCATGGTGGGATGATAGGTTTCGATCAGTTTTTCAATCTGCATCCGGGAAAAGACATCAATATAGTTTAAAGGCTCATCCCAGATGTACAAATGGGCCGGCGTCAGCAGGCTGGCTGCGATCAGAACTTTTTTCTTCTGTCCTTCGGAAAAATCCTCCATGTTTTTTTCAAACTGCGATCTGCCTAAATCCAGCTTGCGAAGGAGGGTGAGCAAAAGAGAAAGATCCAGATCCTTTTCTTTGGCGTAATCTTTCAGGGTCCCCTTCAAAAAGGAGGTATCCTGACTGACGTAGGAGAGCACAAGTCCGGAGGCAACGCTTAAGGAGCCGCCCGTAATCCGGCACTCTGCAGTCTGCAGGATGGCTTTGATCAGGGTGGATTTACCGCATCCGTTTTCGCCTTTCAAAAACAGAATATCTCCCTGCATGGCAGAAAAGGTCAGATCCTTTATAACAGGGGAAGCGCCCTCGGGATCATAGGACAGGGAAAGGTCTCTTGCCTCCACAAGACAGCTTTTGTGGTGGGAGAGAGGCATCAGCTTCAGATCGGCCACGCTTTCGATGTCATTGAGCAGCCCTTCTTTTTCGGCAATTTCCTGTTCCATCCGTTTTTCAAAGTTTTTCACCCGCGACTGCATCTTTTTGGTTTTGGCACCGATGTAAGATCGGGTGGAAAGACAGCGGTCGTGTTCTTTGACGGGATCAAAGCCGATCTTGGTCTGCTCGCTTTTCTCGGCCCAGCGCAGGGTCCTGTCAGCGGAAGAGCGCAGCTTGCTGATCTGCTTGAGGTGCTTTTCGTTTTCCGCTTTGGCAAAGCTGTCTTTGCGCTCCTTATTTTCCCACCAGACAGAAAAGTTACCCGATGCAACTTCGATGGAGCTGCGGTTTAAAACCAGCATATGATCGCAAAGAGCGTCCAAAAGCACCCGGTCGTGGGAGACCAGGATAAAGCCCTTTTTGCCGGAAAGATACTCCGTGATCACTTCCCGACCGGTGCGGTCCAAATGATTGGTAGGCTCGTCTATGAGCAGAAATTCATTTTCTCCGGAAAAAAGTACCGCCAGCATGGCTTTGGTAAGTTGTCCCTGGGAAAGGGTGGATATGGGCCGGTACAGGATCTCCGGATCAGCCTGCAGGCTTCCCAGCTCGCAGATCACCCGCCATTGTTCCACGCCGCTTTTCCAGGTTTCGCACAGCTCCGATATGCTGCGCATGCGGTCGCCTTCCCGGATGGGATAGGGAAAGTAGTCAAAGCGGCTGCTGCAGGTAATACTGCCACTGTAATCATATTTGCCCATGAGAAGATTTAAAAAGGTGGTTTTTCCTTTTCCGTTTCTTCCCACAAGTCCCAGTTTCCAGTCCGTATCCACATGGAAGGACACGTTTTCAAAAATATTCTCAAAGCTGCCTTCATAGCAGAAGGTCAGATCATTTACCTGTAATATAGACATAAGATACACCTCCGAACAAAAAAGCACCGCAGGATAATCCTACGGTGCCACAGCGTCGTCAATAAACCATTACCGTGCGTTTCCTATGTCAAACCATGTGAATTATTCCTTGCGATGTCAGCCTGTGAAAGGATAGTTCGGGCATATAAAAATGCCGGCAAAACAAAAAGCAGGCTGTAACTGTTTAAGTTTATCTGCAAGAAATATTCTTCATTGGTTTCCTCCTGTGATGATTTTTCAGTATCATAGCAGAAACCCCAAAAGAATGCAACCCGTATTACGTTTTTGTTGCACTTTGGGATGGGAAATAGTAGACTATCAATGAGGTGGAAACTATGGAATCTAAGAGAATTGAAGGCCTGTGGGACTGCGCATACTGCGGGAATACCGGCATCAAAGCAAGGTATGGGGAATGTCAGCAGTGCGGAAGTCCCAGAGGACCGGAAACCCGGTTTTATCTTCCGGATGATTTGCAGGGAGCGGTGCTTACAAAAGAGGAAGCCGCCAAAACCACAAATGAACCGGATTGGATGTGTTCTTACTGCAGCACCTATAACAGATCGGATGCCACGGTCTGCAAAGGCTGCGGTGCCCTGAAGAAAGAAGCAGACGGCAATTACGGAACACGTCATAAACTCACCGGGTTTTCTTTTTGGAAAAAATAAATCGGGAGACGGTAAAAAGATGGCAAAGCAACTGATTGCGGATCTGTACGGCTGCGGCGAAATACTGGATGATCCTGAGCGGATCAGAAAGGCAGCCCGGGAAGCGATCCGTTTTGTGGGCGCCGATATCGTGGAAGAGTGTATGCACGAATTTGAGCCCATAGGAGTGACCTATTTTGCGGTGATCACCACATCGCATTTTTCCATACACACCTGGCCGGAACACGGATATGCGGCGGTGGATATTTTTTCCTGTACAGGCAGCGTGGCTGAGGGGATCTCAGCAAAACTGCAGCAGCTGTTCGGCGCAGAAAAAATCTGTGTGCAGACGGTTGAACGCAGGATCGGTCAGTAACACTTAACCCAAGGGGAGAAACAAATGGATATCAGAGTCGGAACAAAACTTCGGGTGGATGGCATCGATGCAAAAGTCATAGGCTTTATCGAATATGCCAATCCCCAGGATCGCAATAACCGGTGGAAGGAATACCGGCTTTCCACAAATCAGGGAGAGCGCTGGTTGTCTATTGACGAGGTGTATAAAGAGTATTCCATTTCCAAGCCGGAGAATAAAGTGGGCGGCAATATCGGACCGGAATGGAAGAAAGTGGACGAAGGCAGACAGGTGGTAGTCTCCTGTGGCGGCGACGTGGACGTGGAGCGGGGCGATAGTGCCAACTTCGTGGAGTTTGAGGACGAAACGGAAGAAAAGACCCTTTCGGTTGAGATCTGGGATGACGGGACGGAGTATTCCACCGGATATTATCTGGATGCAAATGAGATTGCAGTAACGGGATTTGAAGAACCGCCCAAGAAAAAATCGGGCATGGGATGGCTGACAGCAGTTGTGTTCTTATATGTATGCTTCACCGTGGTGGGAGCCTGGATGGATACAACGGGATTCAGCCTGACTCACAAGCGGATCGACAATTTTTTGAAAAAATCAAACAATTACAGCTATGTGACATCCATAACCGGAAATGAAAAACAAAAAGCGGATGTATACCAAAGCAAAGCGACTTTCACCACAGATCAGGTGGCAAAGGAGATCATAGACGGCATCGAAGGGGATACCCAGTGCGTCACCCAAAAGGACGATAACCCCGATGAAGAGATCGCCATCGTAACGAAAAAGGAGTATTGTCTCGTTTACCATCCGGAGAATGAACCTAACAGGGTTTTAGTCCAGATCTCCAACAGGAAGTACAATTATACTTCGGACAATACCCCATATAAAGCCTCCAAAACCGGAGCAAGATGGTACCGGAGCCACTATTATTCTTCCAGCTACAGCAAGGATGCAAGCTCCTTTAAGAGAACGCCTTCGGCCTATACCTCTTATCAGGGAGATACGATCCACAACCTGGGGAACGGGTATTTTGATTCCTATTCAAGCTCCGTAAGGCAGAGCAGCATCAACAGCAGAAGCTCTTCCAGCGGGGGAGGGAAATAGCCGGTCTGCCGGGAATCATAAACCGGCGGGGCGAAGAAAACGGAAGCAAAAACAGCAGAGAAAACATATCGTATAAAGTACAGGAGGGAAAAAATATGTTTGCATTGGAGACAGCTGTGTATCTTGTGGTAGGACTTGCGGTGATGATGATCGGTTATCTGATCATCGACCTGATCATTCCGGCGGATTTCCCCAAGGAAATTCAGGAAGGAAACAAAGCGGTAGGCTGGGTGTCAGCGGGAATCTATATGGGACTTGGTCTGATCATCCGTTCCGCCATCCTTACCTTTACCGTATCGGAGCATGAACAGCTTTTGGACGGTGTCCTCAATACGGTCATTTATGCGGCTATAGGTGTGCTGGCATTCATCATCGGCTATTTCGCAGTGGATATCGTAAACCGGAAATTCAACTTTAATGTGGAACTTGAGAAAAAGAATGAAGCTGCCGGCATCATGATCTTCGGTATCTTTATGGGCGTTGCAATGATTGTCAGCGGTGTGATCCAGTAACGTGCGAAGGATGTTTTTATGAGCAAAAAATACAGACTGCTGATGCTGACGACCCTGATCATTTCAGGGTGTTCCATGTGCTATGAACTGATCATCAGCGCAGTGAGTTCTTACCTTCTTGGAAACAGTACCCTGCAGTATTCCGTTACTATAGGACTGTACATGGCGTCCCTGGGACTGGGGTCTTATCTGTCCAAGTATTGTTCCAAAAATCTGTTTCATATTTTTATTACCATAGAATTGGGGATCGGCGTCATCGGCGGTGTCAGCTCGCTGATCCTTTTTCTTGCCAATATCTATGTCTCCAATTATGCGGTGGTCATGTATCTGGTGATCATTATCATCGGAGGATTTGCCGGGGCGGAGATCCCGGTGATGACCAGGATCATAGAGCAGGATGAAAACAACTTAAAGGTCACACTTTCCTCCATTTTCAGCTTTGATTACATCGGAGGTCTCATCGGATCTATCGCTTTTCCCCTGCTTCTTTTGCCGAAGCTGGGATATTTTGCCACTTCCTTTTTATGCGGCTTTTTAAATATTTGTGCGGCACTTCTGATCATGTGGAAATTCGCCGGCAGGATCAAACCCGTAGGGGTCTACCGGACCATTGCAGTCCTTTTGGGAGGCGCAATGCTGATGGGCATGATCTTTTCCGATAACATCTCGGATGCCATTGAAGGGGGGCTGTATCAGGACCGGGTGATCCTGCGGGAGCAGACGCCTTATCAGAAGATCGTCATGACAAAGCATAAGGATGACGTTCGACTGTTCATTGACGGCAACTGCCAGTTTTCCACCGCAGACGAGTACCGCTATCATGAGGCCCTTGTTCATGTTCCCATGAACGAGCTGCAAACCAGGGAAAAGGTGCTGATCCTGGGCGGCGGAGATGGCCTGGCGGTAAGGGAAGTGCTGAAATACGGAGAGGTAAAGCATATCGACCTGTGCGATCTGGATGCCGAAATGATCCGGATCTGCAGCACCAATGAAAATATCACACAGATCAATCAAAACAGCCTTCTTTCGGAAAAGCTTACCGTTTACAATCAGGATGCTTATGAGTATCTGGAGCATTGCAAGGAAAGCTATGATCTGATCATTGTGGATCTTCCCGATCCCAACTCCGAGTCCTTAAACAAGCTGTATTCCAATGTCTTTTACCGGATGTGCAAAAACTGCCTGACCCCGGAGGGGGTGCTGGTGGTTCAGTCCACCTCCCCTTACTATGCAACAGAGGCCTTTTGGTGCATCAACAAGACCATTGCCAGCGAAGGATTGCATGTCAAGGCTTACCATCTGGAGGTGCCCGCATTCGGCGACTGGGGCTTTAATATGGCCAGCTGCCGGGATCTGACGGAAACCATTGACTTTGATGTGGAAACGAAATACCTTTCCGGAGAGAATGTTTCGGCCCTGTTTTGCTTCGGAAAAGACGAGATGGCGCAGGATGTGGAGGTTAACCGTCTGACAAAGCCCGTTTTGATGGAGTATTATAATAAAGCAGAGGAAGAGTGGCGATAGAGATATTTTATTTCACTTGAAAAAGAGCCCGTTTGTCTGTATAATATATTGTCGCATGATGCTGCTTTTGCGAGGCAGTGTCAGCGGCATTAATTTTTGCCCCGGAGGGCAGATCAGAGGAAAATATATGAAACAATACAAAAGAAGGATCCTGCCTGTACTTGCGGCAGTGCTGCTGATGGGATGCAGCGCGCCGGGACAGGAAGCGGTCAGCTGTGACGGCAACGGGATCATTTTAGATAAAAACGACAAGGTCACCCAGGTGATCGTGGAAAGCTTTGACCAGAGTTATTACAACGAAACCGAGCTGAAAGCCCAGATCGAGGAGCAGATCGGTTCGCTGAATACAGGGGAGAAGGAAGAGATCACATTAAAGGAGTTTGGATTAGGAGAAGACAAGATGCTGCGGGTCGAGATCGATTATGACCGGGCAGATCTTTACACAGCCTTCAATCACAAAGAACTGTTTGTAGGCACCCTTTCCAAGATGACTGCAGCCGGTATGAAGCTGCCGGTGATGAAGGATGACCAGGGACAGACCGTAGGGGAAGAAGCTCTCTCCGTGATGGGAGAGAAAAAAGTGGCGGTAATTGAAGAGCCGCTGCAGGTTGTTGTTCCCGGCAAGATCATTGCCGTCAGCGATAATATGGACATTACGGAAACAGGAAAAGCAGTTCTGAATGCAGATATGCAGCAGGGCTTTGTGATCTATGAATAGACAGGCCCGGCAAAACAGGACAGTATATTAAGAACATATATAAAGGAGAAGCACAATGGAAAAGACAATGGAAAAGATCATCGCGCTGGCAAAAGGAAGAGGATTTATCTATCCCGGATCCGAGATCTACGGCGGACTGGCCAACACCTGGGATTACGGTAATCTCGGCGTGGAGCTGAAAAATAATGTAAAAAAAGCATGGTGGCAGAAGTTTGTACAGGAAAGCCCTTATAACGTGGGTGTGGACTGCGCCATCCTGATGAATCCCCAGACCTGGGTCGCTTCCGGACATTTAGGAGGCTTTTCCGATCCTCTGATGGATTGTAAGGAGTGCCATGAGAGATTCCGTGCGGATCAGATCATCGAGGCCTTTGCAGGCGAGAACAATATCACGCTGGATAAGCCCATTGATGCTTATTCCAATGAAGAAATGAAGCAGTTTATCGAGGATCACAACGTACCCTGCCCTACCTGCGGCAAGCACAATTTTACCGATATCAGACAGTTCAACCTGATGTTCAAGACCTTCCAGGGCGTAACGGAAGATGCGAAAAACACCGTATATCTTCGTCCGGAGACCGCACAGGGTATTTTTGTAAACTTTAAAAACGTACAGCGTACCAGCCGGAAAAAGATCCCCTTCGGTATCGCACAGATCGGAAAGAGCTTCCGAAATGAGATCACACCCGGTAACTTCACCTTCCGTACCAGAGAGTTTGAGCAGATGGAGCTGGAATTCTTCTGTGAGCCCGGAACAGACCTGAAATGGTTTGAGTACTGGCGCGGCTTCTGCCGTGACTGGCTCCTTTCCCTCGGCATCAAAGAAGATGAGATGCGCCTTCGTGACCATGATCCGGAAGAGCTGGCGTTCTATTCCAAAGGAACCACGGATATTGAGTTCCTGTTCCCCTTCGGATGGGGCGAGCTTTGGGGTATTGCAGATCGTACCGATTACGACCTGACCCAGCATCAGAATACTTCCGGTCAGGATATGAGCTACTTTGATGATACCAAGAACGAAAAATACGTGCCTTACGTTATCGAGCCTTCACTGGGCGCGGACCGTGTTGTACTGGCCTTCCTTTGTGCTGCATATGATGAGGAAAACATCGGCACCGAGGACAAACCCGATATGCGTACCGTGCTGCGGTTCCATCCCGCACTGGCACCGGTTAAGATCGGTATCCTGCCGCTTTCCAAGAAGCTCAACGAAGGCGCAGAGAAGATCTATGAGCAGCTTTCCAAGACCTACTACTGCGAATTTGATGACAGAGGAAATATCGGAAAGCGTTATCGTCGTCAGGATGAGATCGGAACGCCCTTCTGCGTTACCTACGATTTTGACTCCGAGACAGACGGCTGCGTAACCGTACGTTTCCGTGATTCCATGGAGCAGGAGCGTGTGAAGATCGACGAGCTGGACAGCTATTTCAGAGATAAATTTTCATTCTGATATCAATACATTGCATCGGGAAAGGTTAATGTCATGAGAAAAATTACATCGAAAGAGTTAAGAAAAGAATGGATCGAGTTTTATGAAAAGAGAGGCCATGTGGACGTGGGAGCTGTTTCCCTTGTATCGGACGGTTCCACCGGCGCTATGTTCAATGTAGCGGGAATGCAGCCCATCATGCCTTATCTGCTTGGAAAAAAGCATCCCAAGGGAACCAGACTCTGCAACGTGCAGGGCTGCGTTCGTACCAACGATATTGACGGGGTGGGTGATAAGAGCCACCTGACCTTCTTTGAGATGATGGGCTCCTGGAGTCTGGGAGACTATTTCAAAGAAGACAGATGTAAGTGGAGCTTCGAGCTTTTAACAGATGTTTTTGAGTTTGACAGAGACCATCTGGCAGCCACCGTCTTCGAAGGGGATGAGAATGCACCCAGAGACGAAGAGGGTGCAAAATACAGGATCGCCTCCGGCTTTAAGCCTGAGAACGTATTTTTCCTGCCTAAGGAAGATAACTGGTGGGGGCTTGAATACGGTCCCTGCGGTCCCGACTCCGAGATGTTCTATGTATCCGATCAGGAGCCCTGCGGTCCGAACTGCAGACCGGGCTGCCACTGCGGAAAATATACCGAGATCGGTAACGATGTATTTATGCAGTATGACAAGCAAAAGGACGGCAGCTTAAAGCCACTTTCCCAGAAGAATGTGGATACCGGCTGGGGTCTGGAACGTAACCTGATGTTCCTGAACGGCATTGATGATGTATATCAGACAGACCTGTTTACCGGTGTTATCGCAAATATCGAAAAAGCCTCCGGCGCTAAGTACGGAGCAGACGAGAAACTCACCAGATCCATGCGTATCGTTGCGGATCATCTGCGTACTTCCGTTATGCTCATCGGCGATGAGGCAAAGTTGCTCCCTGCTAACGGCGGCCCCGGCTATGTATTGAGACGTCTGATCCGTCGTGCCATCCGTCATGCAAGAGTGCTGGGCATGAAGGTAGAGGATATCCTTTCCTCGGCAGCGATCTATATTGATGACGTATTCGCGGATAGTTACCCGCTGCTTACTCAGAACAGGGAGTTTATCTTAAAAGAACTGAAAAAAGAGATCGAGCGTTTTGAATCTACGCTGGAAAACGGTATGAAGGAATTCAAAAAGATCCTTTCCGAGCAGAAGGCTTCCGGCAAGATCGACGGCAAATCCGCATTCTATCTCTACGATACCTTCGGCTTCCCTTATGAGCTGACGGTAGAGATGGCCGAGGAAGAAGGCCTCAGCGTGGATAAAGAGGGCTTCGACGCAGCTATGGAAGCTCAGAAGAAACTGGCAAGAGAAAATGCAAACTTCTCCCAGAAGAGTGCTGAAACATCTGTATTTGACAGCCTGGGAGATGATCAGACAAGTCAGTTTACCGGCTATGATTCCCTGACCGGTGAAGGCACAATCATCGCGCTTGCAGGCGGTGAAGGCCTGGCTGATGTCTTAAGTGAAGGAACAGAAGGAACCATCGTTACGGATGTTACGCCGTTCTATGCCACCATGGGTGGACAGAAAGGCGATGTAGGCCTGATCAAAACAGCGGAGGGTGAATTTGAAGTAACCGATACCGTTAAGCTTCCCAAGGGAAGGATCGGCCATGTGGGTAAGGTGACAAAGGGCAGCATCAAAATGGCAGACAAGGCGCAGCTTAGCGTTTGCAAAGCCACCAGAGAAGCTACCTGCATGAACCATTCCGCAACCCACCTTCTGCAGGCAGCACTGCAGCAGGTTCTCGGCAGTGATGTACATCAGCAGGGTTCCTATCAGGATCCCGACAGGACCAGATTTGACTTTTCCTACGGAGAAGCCGTAAAGAGTGAGGATCTGGCAAAGATCGAAGCCATCGTAAATGAGAAGATCGCGGAAGATCTGACGGTGGAAACAAAAGTGATGAGTATCGAAGAAGCCAAGTCAACGGGGGCTATGGCATTATTCGGTGAGAAATACGGCGATTCTGTAAGAGTCGTGTCCATGGGTGATTTCTCCAAGGAGCTTTGCGGAGGAACACATGTGGAAAATACGGGAAAGATCCGCAGTTTCAAGATCCTTTCCGAAAGCGGAGTTGCAGCCGGCGTAAGAAGAATTGAGGCTGTAACGGGAAGTAACGTGACGACATATTATGCGAAGATGGAAGAAGAGCTTGCAAAAGCCTGTGCTCTGCTGAAAACCTCACCGGATCAGCTGGCCGGCAGGATCGAAAGCCTCCAGCAGCAGGTAAAGAGCCTGACCGGTGAGAATGAATCCTTAAAGAGTGCAGCAGCCAAAGAAGCTCTCGGAGATGTTTCGCAGCAGGTAAAAGAAGTTAGCGGTGTCAAACTGTTAGCAACTGCTGTTAAAGGCGTGGACGGCAACGGCCTTCGTGATCTGGGCGATCAGCTCAAGGAAAAGATCGGAAGCGGCGTGATCGTGCTTGCGGGAGAAAACGACGGTAAAGTCAGCCTGATGGTAATGGCTACCGATGATGTGGTAGCAAAAGGTGCCCATGCGGGAAACCTGATCAAAGCCATTGCACCCAAGGTCGGGGGAGGCGGCGGCGGACGTCCCAATATGGCTCAGGCAGGCGGCAAGAATCCTGCAGGGATCCCGGATTGCCTGAAGGAAGCGGAAAACGTACTCGCATCTTTGATCGGCGCATAAGAAGATTAAACGACAGGAGTATGTATGAGTTCATTTTTAACTAGCGTAGAAAGTATCAACGGGAAAGTCAACGGATTTGTCTGGGGACTTCCCATGCTGATCCTTTTGGTGGGCACCGGTATTTTGATGACCACGCTTACCAAGGTGTTTCAGATCAGCCACATCGGACACTGGATCAAAAACACCATCGGCGGTATTTTTTCTGATCGCCATGTAACGAAGCACACTGACAAAGAAGATAAACAGATCACCCAGTTCCAGAGCCTTTGTACGGCCCTGGCAGCCACCATCGGAACCGGTAATATCGCCGGGGTTTCCGCAGCCATCGTATCCGGCGGTCCGGGAGCCATTTTCTGGATGTGGATCGTGGCATTTTTCGGAATGATGACCAACTTTTCCGAGAACGTTTTGGGTATTTACTACCGCAGAAGAAATGAGAAAGACGAGTGGTGCGGCGGAGCCATGTATTACCTGAAAGACGGTCTGGGGGCCAAAAAGGGATGCAAACAGATCGGTGCCATCCTGGCAGTGCTTTTTTCCGGATTCTGCCTGCTGGCTTCCTTCGGTATCGGTAACATGAGTCAGGTGAATTCCATTGCCGCCAATATGAATTCGGCATTCAATATCCCTACTCTGGCAACCGGTATCATTCTGATGATCTTCGCGGCCCTTGTCATCGTAGGAGGTCTGAAGAGGATCGCTACGGTAACAGAGACCCTGGTGCCTTTTATGGCCATTGCATATATCATCGGAGCCATTGTGATCTGCGTAGCTCATATCGATCAGTTCGGTGCTGTATTTGCTGCCATCTTTAAAGGAGCATTCGGCGTGCGTGCAGCAGGCGGCGGTATGGTAGGATACGGCGTATCCCTGGCAGTGCAGTGGGGTATGAAACGAGGCGTGTTCTCCAATGAAGCAGGTCTTGGTTCCTCCGTTATGGTCCATTCCTCATCCAACGTGCGTGAGCCTGTTGTACAGGGAATGTGGGGAATCTTCGAGGTATTTGCCGATACCATCATCGTTTGTTCCCTGACGGCATTTGCGGTTCTTTCTTCCGGACTTGTGGATCTTGAGACCGGCGCCGTGATCTCCGAAAACCAGTCAACCGCACTGGTGGCAGAGGCATTTTCCACGGTATTCGGCAAGTTTGGAGCAAGCTTTATCGCAGTTGCCATTTTGCTCTTTGCTTTTTCCACCGTATTGGGCTGGAGCCAGTACGGAACCAAAGCGTTTGAATACCTTTTCGGCCGCAAAGCCGTGATCATATACCAGGTGCTTTTCGTGCTCTTTATCGTGATGGGAGCTACCATGGATCTGACCCTTGCATGGGATCTTTCCGATACATTTAACGGACTTATGGCCATTCCCAACCTGATCGGTGTGCTGGCCCTTTCCGGTACGGTCATGAAGATCACATCCAACTACGTAAAGCGTAAGATCAAGGGAGAGGATATTAAGCCCATGCTCTCCGCACTGGAAGATATTCAGGTGCTTCACGAAAAAGAGATCGCAGAGAAAGCAGAGTAACAGAGGGGAGATACGAGACGAAGTGAAAGAACTTTCATTTTCAAACGTAAAGATTCATAATGAGGTGGAACTGTTTTGCGTCAGCGACATGAAGACTAAAAAACAGCTGGAGCATTTATTTTTGGAAAACCGGATATCCTATTTTGAAAAATGGGAGGAGATCACCTTTATCCACCGGTTTTTCTGGGGCGGGGAACGATCCCGCTGCACCTTTTGTATCAACGAAATGCAGATCGACAAAGTAATGGAGATCCTGCAGGAAAACCCTTCCTTACAGGAAAAGGTGTATATGATACGCAGGAGGGTGGAAAAGACTTATTTTTAGGGAAGCGAGGATAGCTTATGCGAATGTATGATCTGATCCAGAAAAAGAAAACGGGCGGAGAGCTTACCGCCGAAGAGATTGCCTTTATGGTAGAAGGGTTTACGGCCGGCCGTATTCCCGATTATCAGATGTCTGCCATGATGATGGCAATCTACTTTCAGGGAATGACCCGTCAGGAGACGGTGGAACTGACCCTGTCCATGGCAAAAAGCGGCCAGATGCTGGATCTGGGCAGTATCAGCGGGATCAAAGCTGATAAACATTCCACAGGAGGTGTGGGAGATAAGACATCCTTAGCACTCCTTCCCATGGTATCTGCCTGCGGCCTTACCATTGCAAAAATGAGCGGCCGCGGACTGGGACATACCGGCGGAACCATCGATAAGCTGGAGAGTTTCCCGGGATTTCGGACAGATATCGCCATTGATGAATTTAAGAGAAATGCAGACGAGCTTGGGATCGCACTCATGGGACAGACGGCGGAGCTGGCCCCTGCGGACAAAAAGCTGTATGCTTTGCGTGACGTGACGGCCACAGTGGATCAGATGTCCCTGATCGCAAGCTCTATTATGAGTAAGAAACTGGCATCCGGCGCGGATCTTATCGTTTTGGACGTAAAGACCGGCTCCGGCGCCTTTATGAAGAATCTGGATGATGCCAAAGCACTGGCAAAGGAAATGGTACAGATCGGAGAAGATGCAGGCAGAAAAATGAGAGCCGTGATCTCCGATATGGATCAGCCCCTGGGAAGAAAGATCGGTAATATCCTGGAAGTACAGGAAGCCATCGACACCCTGCGGGGCAACGGACCGAAGGACTTTACGGAGCTGGTGATGACTCTGGGAAGTCAGATGCTGATTTTGGGCGGCATCGTTCAAACCGAAGAAGAGGCAAGAGGCAGACTGAACTCCGTGATCCGGGACGGAAGCGCACTGGATCGCCTGGCAGATCTGATCAGTGCCCAGGGAGGAGATTCCTCCTATGTTTACGAGCCGGAGAAGCTTCCGAAGGCCCCAGTCAGATATGAAGTGACAGCACCCGAAAGCGGCATTATCAACCGGATCGTATGTGATGAAGCAGGTAACTGCTGCCTGATGCTGGGCGGCGGAAGAGTGACCAAAGAAGACGAGATCGATCTGACGGTAGGTCTTGAACTGACAAGAAAAGTGGGAGACCGGGTTACGGAAGGAGATGTGATCGCCATTCTTTATGCAGCCGATGAAGAAACGGCGCAGCAGGCGGCGCAGCGATATCTGAAGGCTGTGACCATTGATAAACAGGAGCCGGAACCCCGGCCGCTGATCTGGGAGATCATCTGAGAGTCATAAGCGGCAGGCAGGCCGGGATCAGAGGAAGCAGGATTTGAGCTTGGAAGAAAAAGAAGTAAGGATCGAACTGGATACAGAGATCATGCAGGCCTTATTCGGCCAGTATGACAGCTATCTTTCCAAAATGGAAAAGCAGATGCATGTACTGTTTATCGACAGAGACGGTGCGCTGCGGATCCAGGGAAGAGAAGAGGATGTAAATAAGGCGGAGAAACTGATCCTGTCACTGGCTGACAGTATCGAAAAAGGCTCCGATCTGGATATGCAAAGGGTCGACTATGCCATAGAGCTTACAAACGAAGGGCAGGACCCGGAGCTGTCCGCCATGGACAGCGACTGCATTGCCCATACCATAGCAGGCAAACCCATCCATCCCAAAACCAAAGGACAGGCTGATTATGTGTCCGCCATGCGGGATCATATGATCGTCTTCGGACTGGGACCTGCGGGAACGGGAAAGACTTATCTTGCCATGGCAATGGCCATACAGGCTTTTAAAAAAAATGAAGTAGAGCGGATCATTTTGACCCGTCCTGCCATTGAGGCAGGTGAAAAGCTGGGCTTTTTGCCCGGGGATCTGCAAAGTAAGGTAGACCCCTACCTTCGTCCTTTATATGATGCTCTTTATCAGATCATGGGGGCGGAGAGTTTTGTCCGGAATATGGAAAAGGGACTCATTGAGGTGGCACCCCTTGCCTATATGCGCGGCCGTACCCTGGATAATGCCTATATTATCTTAGATGAGGCCCAGAATACCACACAGTCCCAGATGAAGATGTTTTTAACCAGAATCGGATTCGGATCCAAGGTTGTCATTACCGGAGACCCGACTCAGAAGGATCTTTCGGCAGATGTCAGAAGCGGACTGGATCTGGCTGTTGAAGTTTTAAAAAATGTGGAAGAGATTGCTTTTTGTACCCTGACCAGCAGGGATGTGGTAAGACATCCGCTGGTACAGAAGATCGTAAAGGCTTATGAAGAATATGAAAAAAAAGAAAGCAGAGCTGGACGTGATCGGTCTGAGCGCGGAAACGCAAGAGGTGCAGACCGACGCGCAAAGCGGGGAAGATAAAGAAGAGACAATACAAAACGAAACCAAGGAGGATAGGGGAGAAAACCGTATCCTTTCTGTGTTTTTGTGGCTTTTTTTGTCTTTTCTTCCCACCGTTATTTTGCTTTTTGCAAGGATAGCCCATATGCAAAGCGTTTCCATGGGAGCCATGGCGCAGACAGCCGCCGCGGGCCTTGTGTTTTTGTTTGTGATCCTCTTTTGTGAAAGCAAACATATTTGGAAATACAATAATGAGCAGCATAAGCTCCGATTTGCCCTGATTTTTCTTGGGTGCATCTGTCTTATGCTTTTTTGTTGTATGATACCGCCTCTTTTGTGGCTGTATCTTCCCATCGGGGTTTCCCTGATGCTGTTTTCCCACAGGCCCCAGGCCATCAGTGGTCTGCTGCTTTTGTTGACGGCCCAGTATTATCTATGCGGGATGACGGCGGAAGTTTTTGTGACCATGACCCTCATCGGTCTTTCCGGGATCCTGCTCTTTGGGTTTCTGGATGAGGAATTTCTCTTCGGAATGCCCCTGTTTGCGGCTATGCTGCTGCAGACGCTGCTTTTGTTTTCCATGGAGTATTCGGTTAGGGGAGAGTTTATATTCCGGACCTTTGTGTTCACCGGTACCAACCTTCTGGTGAGCTTCTTGCTTTTGACGGGGCTTTTAAAATACCTCAGTTTTCGGGTGCTCCATAAGAGTACCGACCGGTTCTCCGAGATCAATGATCCCGAATTTGAACTGCTGGTGCAGCTGAAGGAAAAGAACCTGCGGGCTTATTATCATGCAGTCCATACGGCTCATTTTTGCGAAAAACTGGCTGAAAAGATCGGGGCGGATCCCCAGCTTTGCAAGGCCGGCGGCTATTATCACAAGATCGGCAGGATGCGGGGACAGAGCAATCTGGTAAATGCGCTGAAGATCGCGGAAGAGTACAGCTTCCCCCCGTCCCTTATCAGTCTCCTCCGGGAATACGGCTCCAAGAATACAACGCTGCGGTCCAAGGAAGCGGCCATCGTACTGATCTCGGATGCCATGGTTTCTTCCGTTATGTTCCTGTTTGAGAAGAATAAAGATGCCAGACTGAACTATGAGCAGCTGGTATCCGTGGTATTTGCCAAGCAGCTTGAAAGCGGCTATCTGGATGAATGCGATCTGACCATGTCGGAGCTGTCAACCATCAAACGCTGCTTTATGGAGGAAAAACTTTACTATGACTTTTTACGTTGAGAAAGAAACGGATCTGACCCTTTGTGAAGATGAAAAGGGCCTTCTGGAAGAAGTGGCAAAAGCGGTCTGTGAATATGAAAACTGTCCCTATGATATTTCGGTGAATCTGGTGATCACCGATGATGAGGGGATCCATGCTTGCAACAAGGAATTCCGGCAGATCGATGCCCCCACGGATGTGCTTTCCTTTCCCGGAGTGGATTTTGAAAAGCCCTCCGACTTTTCCGCGGTAAAAGCGGAGCCTTTATCTTATCTGGATCCGGAAACAAAGGAACTGATGCTGGGGGACATCATGATCAGTGCCCAGCGGTGCATCAAACAGGCCGAAGAATACGGCCACAGTGTGAAGCGGGAGTATGCCTTTTTGCTGACCCACAGCTTTTTGCACCTGTTTGGCTATGATCATATGACAGAGGAAGAAGAAAAGGAAATGTTTGGAAGACAGGAAGAGATCCTGACAAAAATGGGGATCCTTCGTGACAATATCTGAGGATGCAATATGAATGAACGAAAAAAACGAACAAATCTGATCAGACAGAGCGGAACGGCTTCGGTATGGGAATGGCCCTGCCTTCTGCTGTTCGGGATCCTGACGGTATATCTGTCCCACAGGATCGGCATGCAGGGAATATCCTATCTGGCTTTCCCGGTGCTGTTGTATCTTTTGCTTTCAAGGTGGGTGGGAATGACCTCAAGAGAGATGATCGCCCGCAGAGTCAGCTTTTACAGGACAAGAGATGCTTTTTTAAGTGCCAATAAATGCTTTCATGTGATCTGTATTGCGGAAAACATATTGATGATCGGCATTCTGGCGGCGGTATTTATACTGTCGGATCAGATTTCCCTTTTGCTGTTCCATACAGTGCTTTGTTCTCTGGGATTAAAGCTTGTAAGCGTCGCGACCCTGATCCGGATCTGGACCCTGGCCCAGGGAGGCTATCTGGAAGGGATGGGTATCGGAGCGCCTATGAAGGTGGCGAATCTGGTAGCAGCCGTATCCTCGCTGGTTGTGGCTTTTTTTACCTCCGGCCCTCTGTCGGATTATGCAAAAAAAATCTCGGACCTGATGCGTACGGAAAGCTATTATTACGCATATATGTCCGTTCTGGGCACCGGAAGCGTGCTTGTCGGAAACCTGCTTGCTGCCCTTGTGATGCTGTGTCTGAAGGCAGCGCTTATGAAGCGGATCCACAGGATCTATGACGGCGGCGCGAGTAAAAATTCCAAGCCCGTATCGGAGATCGTCTTTGACTATTTGCAGCAGCTGCTTTCCCGGGGCGTGAGAGAGTGCTTTTTGTATCTGCCCCTGATCCTGATCTGCGGCATAGCCATGCATACGAGGACAGAAGACGGTATGTGGATCGGAAGCTTTATGACGGCGCTTCTCCTTTTGTTTTTACCGCCTCTGCTTTTGCAAAGGCACATCACCATGGTTACCATGCGGGGTCTGACAAGAGAGATCAAGGCAAGGAATCTTCCCGGCCTGCGGGAACGGATGGCACTGTGCCTGAAGGTGCTGATGTATTGCGTTTTGCCTTATCTTACCCTGCTTCTTTCCATGGCACGTCCCATCGGAAAGACATTGTTTGATACGGAAGAAGAGATGTTTGCCATGAGCATCCGCTTCGGCGTATGGGTGTCCCTCTTTGCCGTTCTTGCCCTGTTTGCCAATGGGGTGATCTCTGTGACCTTTTCGAAAGCAGGCGCCAACCTGCTTCTTTCCGGAGGCAGCATCATGATTCTGTTGCTGGGGATCGTATTTTTGAAAAAACAGGAGATGGCACCGGAAAAAGCCATTATGCTGTCACTTTTGATCAGTATGGCGGTGCTTTTGGTGGTCCATGGAATTCTGATCTGGAACAGATTGCATTTTTGCGAAGACCTGCTGCGGATCTTTGTGCTGACCATGGTAAGCAGCGTGGTATTGGGACTTTTGGCATTTATCATCTGTCATGTAATGCCGGACAATCCCATCAGCGTGCTTTTGGGAGCGGTTTTGGGCAGCCTGTCCTATGTGATCTGCATCGTCATGACCCATACCTTTGATCCCCACGAATGGCATAATGTACCGGGATCTGCCTTTCCCGTAAGCTTTGCAAAATACTTTAAACTATACTAAGAGGAAGGCCTGATATGCTGCGCATCACGCAACTGAAAGTGCCAATCATATACAGTGAGCAGGATCTGATGAAAAAAGCTGCAAAGAAATTGCGGATCCCTTCCGAAAAGATCCGGGACCTGAAGCTGATCAGAAGGAGCCTGGATGCCAGGAAAAAGCCGGAGCTTTGTTATGTGTGTACAGTGGATGTGACTCTGGCAGGCGGCGAGGAGACAAGGATCCTGAAAGGGAAAAAAGATCCCGATATCAATCCTGCTCCGAAGCCTTACAGGTTCCCCTATTCCGGAATGAAAGAGATGGCGGAAAAAAGCCTGCAGGAAGGGAAAAAACCGCCCATTGTTGTGGGATACGGTCCCGCAGGAATGGTATGTGCCTATTATCTGTCGCTGGCAGGCCTTAAGCCCCTTGTGATCGAGCGGGGGAAAAAAGCATCCGAAAGACGCAGGGATGTGGAACGGTTTTGGAAAGAAGGCGTTTTGGATCCGGATTCCAACGTGCAGTTCGGAGAAGGCGGCGCCGGAACTTTTTCCGACGGGAAGCTGAATACCCTGATCAAAGATAAAGACGGAAGATGCAGGGAGGTCTTATCCCTGTTTGCATCCATGGGAGCGCCGGAGGAGATCTGCTATGATCACAAGCCCCACGTGGGAACGGATCTGCTCATCGGCATGGTGGAAAATCTTCGAAAAAAGACAGAGCAGCTGGGGGGACAGGTGCTGTTTGAAACAAAGATGACCGGCCTTTTGCAAAAGGACGGAGCAATATGCGGTATCGAGATCGAGGGAAAAGACGGAAAGACGAAAAATCTTTCCTGCGATCAATTGGTGCTGGCCATCGGTCACAGTGCAAGGGATACATTCTACATGCTGCAAAGACAGCAGATCCAATTGGAAGCAAAAGCCTTTGCAGTGGGCTTTCGCGTGATCCATCCCCAAAATGTCATTGATCTTGACCAGTACGGCAACGCGGATGAGAAGAGCAAAGAGGCGCTGGGGGCAGCAGCCTATAAGCTGACAGCCCGGACAGACAGCGGCAGAGGAGTATACTCATTTTGCATGTGCCCCGGGGGATATGTGGTAAACAGCTCATCCGAACCGGAAAGTCTTTGCATCAACGGAATGAGTTATCATGACAGAAACAGCGGCTATGCCAACAGTGCCATCATCATATCCATAGATCCTGTGGATTATCCCGGAGGGGGCAATGATCCCTTATCCGGCATCGCCTTTCAGAGGCAGCTGGAAAAAAAGGCCTATGAGATGGCGGGAGGCGCTGTTCCGGTAGAGCGTTATAAAGACTTTGTTTCCGGCGTAAAAGGCAGCGACGGAAGCAAAAAAAGTAAGCAGGAGCTAACAATTGAAGATCTGCCGGTCAAAGGCAGGTGGCAGGAAGCCCCCTTGCATGAAATGCTTCCTTCGGAGTATAATAATTCTTTCATACAGGCAATGACGCAATTCGGGAAAAAGCTTCCCGGATTTGACGACGATACAGTACCACTTTGCGGCATCGAGAGCAGGACCTCATCACCGGTGAGGATCTTAAGGGGGCCCGACGGACAGTCACAGCTTACGGGACTGTATCCGGTGGGAGAAGGCGCAGGATATGCGGGAGGTATTACCTCCGCAGCCATGGACGGACTGCTGGCAGCAGAGCGGATCTGCAGGCAGTATTTTGGGAAGGAGAAGGAAGAAGCCAATGACGATTAAAGAACAGGTCAGAGAGATGAAACTGGTATCGCCCTATGTGGCCAATACCACCAATGCCCAAAGAAACAAGGCCCTGGAAGCCATTAAAGAGGCCCTCGCCGCAAAGAAGGCGGAGATTTTTGAAGAAAATAAAAAAGATCTGGAGCTGGCGGAAAAAGAAGGGGTTGCACCTGCCGTCGTAAAGCGCCTTGTGTTTAACGAAGGAAAGCTTTCGGATGTGATCAAGGGAATTGAGCAGCTCATGAGCCTGCCGGATCCTTTGGGAAAGAAAACCCTTTACAGACAGCTGGATGACGGCCTTACCTTAAACCGGGTAACCTGCCCCATCGGTGTCATCGGCGTGATCTTTGAAGCAAGACCCGATGCCATGGTGCAGATCGCTTCTCTTTGCATTAAAAGCGGAAACTGCGCTGTATTAAAGGGCGGAAAAGAAACAAGCAATACCAACAGAGCGCTGTTTGCACTGATCCACGACGCAGTGGTATCCGCAGGTCTTGAGAAGGGATGCCTGGTACTGGCAGAGACCCACAGCCAGATCGACGAACTCTTGGAATGCGACGGATATGTGGATCTTTTGATCCCCAGAGGCTCCAATGCATTTGTGCGCTATATCATGGATCATACAAAGATTCCCGTAATGGGCCATGCAGACGGCATCTGCCATATTTATGTGGACAAAGATGCGGATCAGGATCAGGCCATCCGGATCATTCTGGATGCCAAGACCCAGTATACCGCAGCCTGCAACGCAGTGGAGACCCTTTTGGTACACAGAGACATCGCGGCGGAATTTTTGCCGAAACTCCATGAAGCCATGGCGGCAGAAGGAATCCTGCTGCGGGGCACAAAAGAAGCAGTTGAGATCATTGAAAAGGGTGAAAAGAAGGACCATCTGGAACAGACAGAGGTTTCCGACTTTAAAGAATATCTGGCCCTTACCGCTTCCGTTGCCGTGGTGGCAGATGAGAAGGAAGCCATTGATCATATCAACCGGTACGGTTCCCATCATACCGATGCCATTATGACACAGAATCAGGAGACGGCGGACAGATTTATGGAGCTGGTGGATTCCGCAGGCGTTTATCAAAACTGTTCCACCCGGTTTGCTGACGGATTCCGTTACGGATTCGGTGCGGAAGTGGGGATCAGCACAAGCAAGCTCCATGCAAGAGGACCTGTAGGGCTGGAAGGGCTTGTGACCTACAAATATAAGCTTTACGGACAGGGACAGATCGTGGGAGATTACGCATCGGGCAGGTCGCAGTTCCACTTCAAGGATCTGTAAAGAATAAAGGAGAGTACAAAAGCAATGAATCCAAGAGAGAGAATACCGGAGAAAAAACGGATCGTGGTGAAGGTGGGATCATCTTCCCTGACCCATGCACAGACAGGTGGTCTGGACTATACCAAACTGGAGGTGCTGGTCAGAGAGCTTTGTGATATCAACAACCAGGACAAAGATGTGATCCTTGTCAGCAGTGGCGCTATCTCCGTGGGAAAAAGAGTGCTTCACATCGACCAGAGTGAAAAGGCCATCTCCGTTAAGCAGGCCTGCGCCGCAGTGGGACAGGCAAGACTTATGATGACCTATCAGAAGCTGTTCTCCGAGTATAATCATACAGCAGCACAGATCCTGATGACCAAGAATACCATCATTGATGATCTGAACCGGTTTAATGCCAGAAACACCTTTGAGGAGCTTTTAAAGCTGGGTGCCATTCCCATTGTAAACGAGAATGATACCATTGCGACCTACGAAATCGAATTTGGTGATAACGACTCCCTTTCCGCCATCGTTGCATCTTTGGTGGGAGCGGATCTTCTGATCCTTCTTTCCGATATTGACGGACTCTATACCGATGATCCGAGGAAAGTAAAGGATGCAGAATTCATCCCCTATGTGGAACGGCTGGATGAGAAGATCATGGATATGGGAAAAGCATCCACCGGATCAGCAGTGGGAACCGGCGGCATGAACACTAAGCTCCAGGCAGCCAAGATCGCCACCTGTTCCGGGGTGGATATGATCATCGCCAATGCATCGGATATGCATATCCTGCACCGCATCATGGACGGAAGAGAGATCGGAACCATGTTTGCGGCCCATGAAGATGAGGGCTTTGACCTGTTATCCTTTGTGGAAAATATGAATCAGTAAGAAATGAAGGCAGAAAGATCGTATAAACAGTAAGGAGAACCATGGAAGAGAGCAGGATCAAACGGATCAATGAATTGTATCATAAATCCCAGTCGGAAGGACTCACCGAGGAAGAGAAAAAAGAGCAGAAACTTCTTAGGGAAGAGTACCTGGCAGCCGTCAGAGGGAATCTGAGAGCCCAGCTGAATAACATCGATATGGTGGAAGCGGACGGAACGGTAACCAATCTGGGAGAAAAATTCGGAAACAGAGAAAAGAATTAATAACAGAATTCAGAACAGATGACAGAAACAGCTGCAGAGAAAAAAAGACTTCGCAAACAGACCCTGGAAAAAAGAGATACCCTGACGAAAGAGTGCCGGAATGAGAAAAACGAAAGGATCACAAGGATCCTTCTGGCATCGGATCTGTACAAAAATGCCGGGCAGATCCTGGCCTTTGCATCCTTCGGATCGGAGGCAGATCTTGACCCTTTGATCCGGGCAGCCCTGGCAGATCAAAAGGAAGTATATCTGCCGAAGGTAGAGGGAGATGAGATGCATTTTTACCGCATCGAAGATCTAGGGGACCTGGTGGAAGGGTATCGGGGTATCCGGGAACCGGATTCGGAAAAAGCAGATATTTTTCCGGAATCGGAGGAAAAAATAGTTAGCAGCCTCTTACTTTTGCCCGGGGTTGTCTTTGACAGAGCCGGCGGAAGGATCGGGTACGGTAAAGGCTTTTATGACAGATTTTTGCAAAGGATCGCAAACCTTGTGTCTTATGAAAATTTGAAGATCTGTGCCGTTGCATTTGATCTGCAGCTGATGAAAGATGAGATCCTTCCCATGGAGGATACGGATCAGAAAGTCCCCTGCATTGTCACAGAAGAAGGGCTGCAGTATCTGTTATAACTTCTGATATAAGCAACAAACAGGATATAAACAAGGATTGTAAAAAAAGAGGTAAGTTATGGCTGAGAATGATCAGCAGGCATTTTTAGAAGAATATCTTGAAAAAGGGAAACATCTGGTGGAGGATCTGCAGCAAAAGCTTGGCAGAAAGCCCACCTGCAGCGTGATCACCTTCGGCTGTCAGATGAACGCCAGGGACTCCGAAAAGCTGCGCGGCGTGTTGCTGGCCATGGGCTATGAGGATCTGGGAGAAAACGAAGAAGCCGATTTCGTGGTATATAATACCTGCACCGTGCGGGATAATGCCAATCAAAGGGTTTACGGAAGACTGGGCGGTCTGCAGGGATATAAGAAAAAGAATCCCCACATGCGCATTGCCCTTTGCGGCTGCATGATGCAGGAAGAAGAAGTGATCGAAAAGATCAAAAAAAGCTATCGCTTTGTGGATCTGATCTTCGGCACCCATAATCTGTATACGTTTCCCAGGCTGGTCTGCGATATGCTGGAATCAGACCGGATGATCGTCAGCATCTGGAAGGAAGAAAAGGGGATCATCGAAGATCTGCCGGTATCCCGCAAATATCCTTTTAAATCCGGCGTAAACATTATGTTCGGCTGCAACAATTTCTGCAGCTACTGTATCGTACCTTACGTACGGGGCAGGGAGCGCAGCAGAGATGCAAAGGATATCATCAGAGAGATCGAGACCCTAAGCGCCGGCGGCGTCAAAGAGGTTATGCTGCTGGGACAAAATGTGAATTCCTACGGCAATGACCTGCAGGGAGGTCTGTCTTTCCCTCAGCTTTTGCAGGAAGTAGAGAAAGTGGAAGGCATTGAGCGGATCCGCTTTATGTCCTCCCATCCCAAGGATCTGTCGGATGAACTAATCGATGTTATGGCAAATAGTTCCAAGATCTGCCGTCACATGCATCTTGCCATGCAGTCAGGCTCCACCAGGATCCTGGAAAAGATGAACAGACGCTATACCAAAGAGCAGTACTTAGGACTTGTGAAAAAGCTCAGGGACCGTATTCCGGATATCGCCATTACCACGGATATCATTGTGGGATTCCCGGGAGAAGAGCTGAGTGATGTGCAGGAGACGATTGATGCGGTAAAGACCGCTGCCTTTGACAACGCCTTTACCTTTATTTACTCCATCAGGAGCAATACCCCGGCAGCCGCTATGGAGCAGGTGCCCGAAGAGATAAAGAAAAAACACTTTGATATGGTGCTTGCGGCGGTACAGGAAACGGCCAGATCCATGGCAGACCGTTTTACGGGCCGCACCATGGATGTTTTGGCGGAGCAGGTAAATGAGCAGGACAGCAGCCTTCTTACCGGCCGTCTTTCCAACAATACCACCGTACATTTTCCGGGAGATCCCTCCCTGATCGGACAGATCCTGCCCGTGAAACTTACGGAGTGCAAAGGATTTTATTATCTCGGAGAACGGGTGTAAAAGCCAGCGTTCCCCGAAAGAAAACCATATACGGAAAGGAAGACCCATGGCAGAAGAAAAACTCTCTCCCATGATGGAAAAATATATGGAAACCAAAGCCGAGTATCCGGATTGTATCCTGTTTTACCGGCTTGGTGATTTCTACGAAATGTTCTTTGAAGATGCAAAGATCGTTTCGAAGGAACTGGAACTGACCCTGACGGGAAAACAGTGCGGTCTGGCAGAGCGTGCGCCCATGTGCGGCGTGCCCTTTCATGCGGTAGATTCCTACCTGCCAAAGCTGGTGGAACGTGGCTATAAAGTTGCCATATGCGAACAGGTGGAGGATCCGAAGCTTGCCAAAGGACTGGTAAAACGGGAAGTTACCCGGATCGTGACCCCCGGTACCAATCTGAACATGCTTTCCCTGGAGGAAGACAAAAACAATTATCTGATGAGCGTCACCTATCTGGATGATACGGTGGGGCTTGCAGTGGCAGATGCCCTGACGGGGGATCTGTTTTTGACAGAGCTTGGCGACGTGGAAGCACTGATGGATGAAGTGCTGAAATACGAGCCGGCGGAGATCATCTGTAATGAGGCGTTCTTACTTTCCGGATTTCCCGTAACCGAGCTTCGGGAACGACATCATATTTCCCTCGGCAGCCTGGACAGCAGCTATTTTGATGAACATGCCTGCGTCAGCCTTCTGGAAAAACATTTTCATGTATCTTCCATGACTGCATTGGGAATTGCAGATTTCCCCACGGGAATCCTTTCATGCGGTGCCCTGATGCAGTATCTGATCCAAACCCAGAAAAGCGATCTGTCCCATATTACGTCGGTGAAGGCCTACCACGGCAACCGTTTTATGGTGCTGGACGGATATACCAGAAGAAATCTGGAGCTGTGTGAGACCATGCGGGACAAACAGAAACGCGGTACGCTTTTATGGGTGCTGGATAAAACCAAGACCGCAATGGGAGCCCGCATGCTGCGATCTTTCCTGGAGCAGCCCCTCATCGAAGAAGAAAAGATCAATGCAAGACTGGACGCCATTGAGAGCATGAACAGCCATATGGTGGACAGGGATGAAATGCGGGAGTACTTAGGTCCGATCTACGACTTAGAGCGCCTGATGGGCAAGATCTGTTATCAGACTGCCAATCCCAGAGATCTCATCGCCTTTGGCAACTCCCTGAAAATGTTAGGCCCCATCAAAGACACCGCTTCCGTTTTTGATACATCGCTTGTAAAAGATCTGACAGACAGTCTGGATCCTTTGGATGACCTGAGGGTCCTCATTGAGGAAGCCATTGTGGATGATCCCCCCATCTCATCCAGAGACGGAGGACTGATCCGGGAAGGGTATTCCGAGGAAGCAGACAGACTCCGGGCAGCCAAAACAGACGGACGTCAATGGCTGATGGAACTGGAAGTGCGGGAAAAAGAGCAGACCGGCATTAAGAATCTGAAGATCAAATATAACAAGGTCTTCGGTTACTACATTGAAGTGACCAGCTCCAACCTTTCTCTGGTTCCGGAGCATTACGTTCGTAAGCAGACGCTTACAAATGCAGAGCGTTTTACCACACCGGAGCTGAAGGAGATGGAGAATACCATCCTGAATGCGGAGGATAAACTTTACAGTCTGGAATATGAGATCTTTGTTTCCGTCAGGGACAGGATCGCGGCAAATGTGGAGCGGATCCGGGAAACGGCCAAGGCGATAGCCATGCTGGATGCCCTGGCATCCCTGGCTTATGTGGCGGAGGTTAATCACTACGTTCGCCCCGTCATCGACAAAAAGGGCATCATCGATATCAAGGAAGGCCGTCATCCCGTGGTGGAAAAAATGATGGACAGAGGTATGTTCATTACCAACGATACCTATCTGGACGGAGGATCCAAACTGATCTCCATCATCACAGGCCCCAATATGGCGGGTAAATCCACCTATATGAGGCAGAGTGCACTTATTGTGCTCATGGCCCAGATCGGAAGCTTCGTACCGGCCAAATCCGCCAGGATCGGCATTGTGGACCGGATCTTTACAAGAGTGGGAGCCTCGGATGATCTTGCCAGCGGCCAGTCCACTTTTATGGTTGAGATGAATGAAGTGGCCAATATCCTCAGAAACGCCACATCCAAAAGCCTTTTGATCTTAGACGAGATCGGAAGGGGCACATCCACCTACGACGGACTGTCCATTGCATGGGCAGTGGTAGAGCATATTTCCAATAAGCGCCTTTTGGGGGCAAAGACATTGTTTGCCACCCATTATCATGAGCTGACGGAGCTGGAAGGCAAGATCAGCAATGTGAATAACTATTGCATCGCCGTAAAGGAAAAAGGAGACGATATTGTATTTTTACGCAAGATTGTAAAAGGCGGTGCGGATAAAAGCTACGGTATTCAGGTGGCAAAACTGGCCGGCGTACCGGATATGGTAATAGACAGAGCCAAAGAGATCGTGGCCGAGCTGGCGGGCAGTGATATCACAAGAAACATCAGTGATGTGGCTGTGGCTGCTGCGGGCACGAAGGCAAAGAGCGGAAAGAAACCGCAGCCCGTCAAATACGACGACGTTGACAGAGGACAGCTTTCCCTGTTTGATACCAGCACCGATGAAGACGTGATCAGGGAGCTGAAGGAAGTGGATATCACGGTGATGACGCCGCTGGATGCCATGAATACTCTGTACCGGCTGCAAAATATGATCAAGAACAGATGGAGCAAGTGAAAAGGTGAGGTGATCCCATGGCAGTGATTCATGTTTTAGATTCGGCAACCATTGATAAGATCGCCGCAGGCGAAGTGGTGGAACGTCCGGTTTCCGTGGTAAAGGAACTGGTGGAAAATGCCATTGATGCCGGCGCGACCCATGTCTGCGTAGAGATCAAAGATGGGGGCGTTTCCATGATCCGGGTTACGGATGACGGAAGCGGAATTGAAAAAAGTGAATTGGGAAAAGTTTTTTACCGCCATGCCACAAGCAAGATCGAAACCGCTGAGGATCTTTCCAGTATCCATTCCCTGGGATTTCGCGGTGAGGCGCTTTCCTCCATATCCGCTGTGGGTCAGGTGGAACTGATCACAAAAACGGCAGACGACCTGGTGGGATCAAGGCTTTTGATCGCAGGTGGAAGTCTGGAGGAACCGGAAGAAGTGGGAGCACCTACGGGAACCACCATTGTGGTGCGAAACCTGTTTTTCAATACCCCTGTCCGGAAAAAGTTTTTAAAATCTCCCACAACGGAAGGCAATTATATCAGCGAATATATGCAGCACCTGGCACTGAGCTCGCCGGGGGTAGCCTTTCAGTTTGTCTCCAACGGACAGACCCGTTTCTTTACTTCCGGAAACGGCGATATGAAAGAGATCATTTACCGCATTTACGGAAAAGACGTGTCCACCCAGCTGCTTCCCTTTGCGGCTACCATGGAAGGCGTTGTGGTCAGGGGATTTTTGGGACGTCCCATACTGGCCCGTGCAAACCGCAGCTATGAAACCTTTTTCGTAAATGGAAGATATATCAAAAGCGCACTTTTATCCTCTGCGGTGGAGGAGGGATACCGAACCCTTTTGATGCAGCACAAATATCCCTTTGTGGTACTGCATTTTTCCATCGATCCCCAGAGACTGGATGTGAACGTGCATCCCACCAAACTGGACATCAGGATCTCCGATCCCGGAGAGCTTCTAAAGTTTCTGGCAGACTCCGTGGCCCAGACCCTTGCCGGCAAATCATTGATCCAGCCGGAAGCGCCGGAGCTGACAGCGGCAGAGAAAAAAGAAGAGAGCATGGAGCGGCGCCAGGAGGCAAAACAGCTGACGGATCAGATTCCCCAGCCCTTCGAACAGCATAGAAGGGTGGAGGATCCCACGAGGCAGGAGGCACAGGACCGGGGTGCGGCAGTGCAGGAGAGCGCCGGATTGGCAACCACCGGACAGGGTGCGACGGTGCGGACAGATCAGAAAGCGGCTCCGACGGACAATATAGAAAACGACATTGTGGAAGAGAAGGAAGAGGAAATCTTCGGAAGCGGTGAGAAAGAAGACGCGAACGCAGGCAGCGAGCAGAAGGAAGATGCAAGTGCCGACTCCGGTCGTAAGGAAGCGGAAAGTGCTCCGAAAAAAACGGTTCTCAGCGAAGCAAGCAGCTATGATATCTCCCGCCTTTTGGGCAAACCCGGTGAGAAGGCAGGAATGCCCAGAGAAAGCAATGTCATCAAACAAAAAGACATGGTGCTGGTACAAAAACCGGTGCAGATGGAACTGTTTGATGAAGTGGATATCAGAAAACAGGAAATCGAAAACTTCCGGATCGTCGGCCAGATCTTTGATACCTACTGGATCCTGGCCCTTGGAGATAAGATCTACTACGTAGACCAGCACGCGGCACATGAAAAAGTCATGTACGAAAGACTGATGGAGCATTACCGGGAAAAGGATGTTTTCTCAGAGCCCTTAAGTCCGCCGCTGATCATGACACTGACACCGAAGGAATGCGAGATCTTAGAGGAGTATCAAAAGGATTTTTCCAAACTGGGCTTTGAAACGGAGCACTTCGGCGAGAACACCTACGCCCTTCGGGGTGTGCCCATGGATCTGTACGGATCCGGTGAAAAAGAATTGTTCTTATCGGTGCTGGACGCCCTGGCGGAAGGCGTGGGAAGAAAAGATCCCGACGTGATCCTCTTTAAGATCGCCAGCATGTCCTGTAAGGCAGCTATTAAAGGCGGACAGAATATTTCCGAAGAGGAAGCCAGAGCACTGATCAAAGAAATGTTAGCCTGTGATAACCCCTATCATTGTCCTCACGGACGACCTACCATGATCTCGGTATCCAGGCAGGAGATGGAAAAGAAGTTCCACAGATAAAGGACGAAACGGAATATGCAGAATGGATCGGAAAAACAGCCGTTGGTGATCTTAACGGGACCTACGGCGGTGGGAAAATCAAATCTGTCTATTGCCCTTGCAAAACAGATCGGCGGAGAGATCATCTCCGCCGATTCCATGCAGGTTTACAGGCATATGGATATTGGCTCCGCCAAGATCAGCAGGGAGCAGATGCAGGGTGTACCCCACCATCTTCTGGATGTGGTAGATCCCACGCAGCCCTTTGACGTTACGATCTTTCAGGCCATGGCAAGGGAGGCAGCAGAGCAGATTCGAAGCCGTGGGAAGCTGCCCATTCTTGTGGGGGGCACCGGCTTTTATATTCAGGCCCTGCTTTACGATATTGAATTTGAGGATGATTCAAGAGATGCGGATCTCAGAAGAGAGCTGGAACAGCAGGCCTTACAAATGGGACCGGCCTATATGCATGATCTGCTAAAGGAAGTGGATCCCCAAAGCGCTGAGACGATCCCGGCCGGGAATGTGAAGCGGGTGATCAGAGCACTGGAGTATTACAAACTGACGGGAGAAACCATCTTTTCCCATAATATGACCCAAAGACAGAAAGAATCGCCTTACAATTTTGCTTATTTTGTGTTAACGGATGAGCGGCAGAAACTCTACGATGCCATCGACAGGCGCGTGGATGAGATGATGAAAGAGGGACTGGAAGAGGAAGTCCGGAAGCTGATGGAAATGGGCGTGAAAAAAGAAGATACCTCCATGCAGGGACTGGGATACAGAGAGATCTACAGCTGTCTTTCGGGAGACTACCCATTGGAAGAAGCCGTCAGACTGATCAAGCGAAATACAAGACATTTTGCAAAACGACAGCTGACCTGGTTCGGCAGGGAAAAAGAGGTGATCTGGATCCCCAAAAGCGAATATTCCTATAGCGAAGAGAAGATCCTGGAATATATGCTGTCGGTACTGACTGAGAAGGGGATAAAAAGTTAGCGCATGCTAACAAATGAAAAAAATAAAAAGCAGGAATCAACAGAAAAGGAAATGAACATGAAACAGGAAGCAATAGAACTGTATCGAAAGATGGGCTTGTCAGAGGAAGTGATCTCCTTTGGCGAAAAAACCATGGAAGGATTAAAAGAGCGATTTGATAAAATCGATGAGATCGCGGAATACAATCAGCTGAAAGTCCTTTCTGCCATGCAGGAAGCAGGCGTATCGGAAAGCTGCCTTTTGGGCTCCACCGGCTATGGCTATAACGATTTGGGAAGGGAAAAACTGGAAGCGGTATACGCCCGGATCTTTCACACGGAAGACGCTCTGGTGCGGCCTCAGATCACCTGCGGAACCCATGCTCTGGCCCTGGCACTTATGAGTAATCTGCGACCGGGAGATGAGCTGTTATCCCCTGTGGGAAAACCCTATGATACCTTAGACGAAGTTATCGGTATCAGGGAAAGCCGGGGCTCTCTTGCAGAGTACGGCATAACCTACAGGCAGGTGGATCTTTTGCCGGACGGACAGTTCGATCTTCCCGGCATCAAAGAGGCCATTGGGGAAAAAACAAAGCTTGTGACCATTCAAAGGTCCAAAGGCTATGAAACAAGACAAACCCTTTCTCCGGCTCAGATCGGTGAGCTTGTAAGCTACATCAAAAGCATTAAAAGCGATGTGATCTGTATGGTGGATAACTGCTACGGAGAATTTACGGACCTGATCGAACCTACGGATGTGGGAGCGGATCTTGTGGTGGGATCCCTGATCAAAAACCCCGGCGGCGGACTGGCGCCCATCGGCGGATATCTGGCAGGAAAAAAAGAGTGCATCGAAAATGCCGCTGTCAGACTCACAAGTCCCGGTCTGGGAAAAGAAGTGGGAGCTTCCCTCGGAGTGCTGCCTTCCTTTTATCAGGGACTGTTTTTAGCCCCCACCGTTACGGCGGCTGCCATGAAAGGCGCCATTTTCGCGGCCACCATGTTTGAAAATCTGGGATATGAAGTGATCCCTTCTGCGGGAAGCCCCCGCTACGACATCATACAGGCCATCAAGCTGAAAAATCCCAAAGCTCTGGAGGCTTTTTGCCGGGGAATTCAGTCTGCATCGCCGGTGGACAGCTTTGTTACCCCGGAAGCATGGGATATGCCGGGATACGATGCCAAAGTGATCATGGCGGCGGGAGCCTTTATCCAGGGTTCCTCCATTGAGCTTTCCGCAGACGGTCCCATGAAAGAACCCTACGCAGCCTACTTCCAGGGAGGACTTACCTTCCCCCATGCCAAATACGGCATGCTTCGCGCCCTGCAGGAACTGGTAAGTGAGGGGGAGGTCACCCTGTAAATGAGATTACATAATGACTTTTTGCCTTAGATATGCTATACTGTTCTATGTTTGTGTAAATGGTAAGGGACCGGGCACGGAATGTAGGAAATGCCATGCACCGGACAAAACAAAACGGAACCGTTCAGATGCTCCCCTGTGAAAAATACCTGCAGTACGGAGCGGAAGGCATGAGTGATGAGGAGCTTCTGGCCATCATCATCCGAACGGGAACAGAAGGAAAAGATGCACTGACACTGGCCTGCCATGTACTGGATCTTTGCGGCAGGGATAAAGGTCTTTTGGGACTGTTTCACCTGACGGTCAGACAGCTTTGCCAGATCGAAGGGATCGGCAAAGTCAAGGCCGTGAAACTGAAAGCCGTAGCGGAGCTTTCAAGAAGGATGGCAGGAGCAAGGATCGCCAAAGATGTGTGCCTCAATAGCCCCGCGGCAGTTGCGGATGCTTACATGGAGCGGATGCGCCACTTAGAGCAGGAGGTATGCATCACAGTCTATCTGGACAGTGCAGACCACAGGATCGAAGACAGGGTCCTGTCAAAAGGCAGCATGAATGCCACGGTGATCTGTGCAAAGGAGATTTTCCGCCAGGCACTTTTGCTGAATGCAGCTTCCGTGATCCTGCTGCACAATCATCCCAGCGGGAATCCCGCACCATCAGAGGATGATATCAAGACTACGAAAAAACTGATCCTGGCAGCTGAGTTTATGGATGTACAGCTTCTGGATCATATCATTATAGGCGACGGCCGATATTACAGCCTACGAAAGGAAGGAATGCTTTAATATGTCTTCAAGCGCATACGGTATCGATCTGGGTACCAGCAATATTAAGATCTGTGCGAAAGGATCCAAGGAGATCTTTTGCCAGAAAAATATGATCGCCATCGAGGGAAAAGGAAACCTGTTTGCTTATGGGGATGACGCCCATGAAATGTATGAAAAAGCACCGGGCAACATTCACATTTCCTATCCCCTTATGAACGGTGTTATCGCCGATATCAACAACATGCAGACCCTGATCCATTGCTTTATGGAGGAGATCTGCGGCGGAAATATCCGTCCGGCGGATTATTACATTGCCGTGCCCACAGACGTTACGGATGTGGAAAAAAGAGCATTTTACGATCTGATCAAAAATGCAAATGTGAAAGCCAAAAGCGTTATGGTGGTGGAAAAAGCCATTGCCGACGGCCTTGGCCTTGAGATCGATGTGAAAAACTCCCAGGGCGTATTGGTGGTGGATGTGGGATATGATACCACCGAGATTTCCATTTTGTCACTGGGGGGTATCGTGGTCAGCAGACTGATCAAAGTAGGCGGTCTGAAGTTTGACGACGCCATCCGTTCCGCTGTAAGAAAAGAGTATTCCCTGATCATCGGCGGAAAGACTGCGGAGAAGGTGAAAAATGAGCTGGCTGACATGGCCTATGCGGAGCAGCCTTCCGTAGTCTACGGAAGAGACATCGTATCCGGACTTCCCGTGGAGCGTGAGATTCCCACGGATCTTGTGGAAGAGTATCTGTATGAGCATTTTGTGACTATCATTGACAATATCAAACTGATCCTGGAGAGAACTCCGCCGGAACTGGCAGCGGATATCTACAGACAGGGCATTTATCTTACGGGAGGAGCCTGCCAGGTATCCCAGCTGTCCCAGCTGATCTCTAACGGAACCAACTTAAAGGTGAATGTGGCGGAACATCCCGTGGAAAGCGTTGCTTTGGGACTGGGCAGGATCATTGAGGATGATAATTATAAGTCAGTGGCCTATCTGCCGGGAGGAGCAGACTAATCGTTTATGAACAGGAAACGCAGAAAAATTACGATTCCAAGTAAATATCTTCTGCTGGGTCTTACGGTTTTTTGCCTGGCACTGATGTGCGCGACTTTCTTTACGGATTTCCTTGCAACGCCCCTGTCCAATGTGGCAGGCGGCGTTATTATTCCCTTTCAGAGCGGTGTGAGCAGGATCGGTGAATCCTTAAGCCGCCGAAAGGAAGAAGTTGTAAACATTAAAGACGTCATGGAGAAAAACGAGCTCCTGCAAAACAAGATCGATCAGCTGGTCATGGAGAACAACTCCCTCCAGCAGGATAAGTATGAGCTGAACCATTTGCGGGAACTGTATGATCTGGATAAACAGTATGAAAACTATGAAAAGATCGGTGCCAGGGTCATTTCCAAAGATCCGGGGAACTGGTTTTCTTCTTTTGTCATTGATAAAGGCACCAAGGACGGCATCGGCGTGGATATGAACGTGCTGGCAGGCTCCGGACTTGTGGGCAGAGTCATCGAAGTAGGAGATGACTGGGCCAAGGTCTTAAGCGTGATCAATGACAATTCTTCCGTCAGCGCCATGGTGCTTTCCACAGAGGATAACTGTATCGTCCAGGGAAATCTGGAAACCATGCGCAGCGGTATGATCACCTTTTCCAAGCTGGTGGCAAAGGAAGGAGAAGTAAAAGAGGGAGATAAGCTGGTAACAAGTTACATCAGTACCAAATATCTGCCCGGTATCCTCATCGGTTATGTAACGGAGATCAACCCCGATGCCAACCATCTGACCAATTCCGGATATATGACGCCGGCGGTGGATTTTTCCCATTTGCAGCAGGTGCTGGTAGTGACAACCCAGAAAAATGCCATCGGTGCTTTGCAGGAGGGACAGCAATGAAACGGAATATCTTTCTTGTTTTTGCAGTCCTTGTTTCTTTTGTGCTGCAGACCACTGTCGGAAAATGGATTGCCTTCGGAGGCATCAGCCCCAATCTGCTGATCATCGTGGTGGCAGCCTCCGGTTTTATGTGCGGCCCCTATTGCGGCATGTTTGCCGGATTCGGAGCCGGACTTTTGTATGATCTGTATTACGGAGACCTTCTGGGGTACTATGCCCTGATCTTTATGTACATCGGCTACATGAACGGAGGCTTTAAACAGATCTTTTTCAAAGAAGACATAAAGCTTCCGCTGATCCTGATCATGGTCAGCGATTTTTTGTACGGTATCGTCTGCTTTGTATTGCAGTTTTTACTCCGGGGAAGATTCCATTTCCCCCATTATATGATGTATGTGATCATTCCGGAGATGGTATATACCGTTTTGCTTACCATGATTTTGTATCCGCCTCTTCGAAGTATCACGCTGAGGCTTGAGGAAAGCCGCTTCGAGCTGAACTAGGAGTTATTTGATGTTAAAGACCATTCGAGATGAAGTCATCAGTTTCATAACAAGCAGGGTCTTCGTCCTGATGCTGGTGTTTTTTATGCTTTCTGCGGTGTTGATCCACCGTCTTTTTGATCTGCAGATCGTGAAAGGTGAAGAGTATCTGAACAACTTTCGGCTGATCATTCGCAAAGAAAAAACCCTTGACAGTACCAGAGGAAAGATCTTCGATCGCAACGGTGAGCTGCTGGCTTACAATGAGCTGGCTTATTCGGTGATGATCGAGGACGTTTATGAATCCGGAAGGAATAAAAATGCGAAGCTGAACGCCACCATTTCGGAGCTCATCGATCTGATCGAAGCAGGAGGAGACAAGATCGTCAGCGACTTTTCCATTATCGTGGACGGCAACAACGAGTTTGCCTTTACGGAGGAAGGAACCAGACTACAGCGATTTTTGGCAGACGTTTACGGCAAGCAGAGGATCGAAGAACTGGACTATGCCCAGAAAACCGCAACCCCTGAGCAGGTCATCGATTATCTGGCATCCAGTAAAAAATTCGGTATCGGCGAATACATGGATCCGGACAACCGGAAATCCGGCTTTATCGTGGGAAGCGGTTATACCAAGGAAAAACTGTTGAAGATCGTAACGGTCCGCTATGCCATGAGTCTGAACAGCTTCCAGAAATACATTGCGACCACAGTGGCAACGGATGTTTCCGAGCGTACCGTGGCGATGGTCATGGAAAATAGCGACAGACTGGAAGGTGTAACGGTGGCGGAAGATACCATCCGCAAATATGTGGACAGCGTGTATTTTTCCCATCTCATCGGCTACATCGGTAAGATCTCCACGGATGAGTACGAACAGCTTTCCGAGGAAAACGGGGGATATGTACTGACGGACCTGGTGGGTAAAGCCGGCATCGAGCAGTATATGGAGACTACCCTTCAGGGTAAAAAGGGAAAAGAGATCATTTATGTGGATAACCTGGGAAAGGTGATCGAGACCAGCCAGCGAACAGAGCCTACAACCGGTAATGACGTGTATCTGACCATAGACAAGAATCTGCAAAAGGCAGTGTACCATCTGCTGGAGCAGAAGATCGCCGGTATTCTGATATCAAAGCTCCAGCCCATCAAGGAGTTTGAGCTGGGAGAAAACGAATCCTCCTCCCATATCCAGATCCCTATTTACGATGTGTATTTTGCCCTGTTTAACAACAGCGTCATAGACCTGTCTCACTTCACCCATGAAGGGGCAAAGGAGACGGAGCGTAAGGTTTTCTCCGCCTTCCACAATAAGCAGGAGCGAACCATTGAGCGCCTCAGAAGTGAGATGATGACCCAGAACACGCCTTACGATCAGTTGGATCTGGAGTATCAGGTGTATCAGCTGGCCATCGTACAGATGCTGGAGGACAATCATCTGATCCTGACAGATCAGATCGACGAAGAGGATGAGACCTATCTGGCCTGGAAGCGGGATGAGAATATTTCCCTGAAAACCTTTTTGAACTACCTGATCTCAAAGGAATGGCTGGATGTAACAAAGCTGGAACTGGATGAAAAGTATTCCAATTCCGACGAAGTATACGGCAAGCTGGTGGATACAGTCTGCGAGATGCTGCTGCAAAACGAGTATTTCAACAAACGTCTGTATAAGTACATGCTGCTGGATGATGAGATCACGGGAGAAGATGTATGTGAGCTTCTCATCGAGCAGAACCTCATCAATGTTACGGATGAGGAAAAAAGCCAGCTCCACTCCGGAGAAAGAACCCCCTATGCCTTTATGGTGGAGAAGATCCGTAAGCTGGAGATCACCCCGGGACAGCTGGCTCTGGATCCCTGCTCCGGTTCCTGCGTGATCACGGATCCCAACAACGGCGAGGTGCTGGCCTGCGTAACCTATCCCGGATATGATAACAACAGACTGACCAATTCCATTGATTCGGAATACTACAACAAGATCTATTATGATCTGTCACAGCCCATGTGGAACTATGCTACCCAGCAGCTGTCCGCACCGGGATCTACCTTTAAGATGATCTCCTCGGCGGCAGTGCTTGAGGAAGGAACCGTCACGGTAGGAGAAGAGATCACCTGCCACGGCGTCTGGGATACCATTACGCCTCCCGCAAAGTGCTGGATCTCTCCGGGAGCACACGGACCTTTGAGTATTACGGGAGCCATCGAGCATTCCTGTAACTATTACTTTTTCGAGTCAGCTTACCGTATGAGTCTGAAAAACGGTGTATATGACAGTGAATACGGTCTGGAAAAACTGGCCCATTACGCGGACATGTTCGGACTATCCGATAAATCCGGCATTGAGCTGCCGGAAAGCAGTCCCAAGATTTCGGACTATGATGCCATCCGTTCGGCCATCGGACAGGGTACCCACAACTATTCCACCGTGGGACTGGCAAGATATGTATCTACCGTTGCCAACAACGGAAACTGCTTCAATCTGAGCATGATCGACAAGGTGACGGATACCGACGGCAATCTGCTGGAAGAGTACACGCCTACCCTGCGTAATCACGTGGAGCTGAAGCAGGAGACCTGGAATGCGCTCCATGCCGGTATGCGCAAGGTGGTGGAAGACAAAGAGTATTACAATGAGCTTCCCATTGCCGTGGCAGGAAAAACCGGTACCGCACAGGAGAACAAGAGAAGAGCCAACCACGCGCTCTTTGTCTGCTATGCGCCTTATGATGCACCGAAGATCGCCATGGCAACCCGTATCGCGTACGGATATGCATCCGATTATGCGGCCCAGGTGTCGGAAGATATCATCAAGTATTACTTCAAGGTTGAAAAGGAAGAAGATCTGATCAACGGACGGGCAAGAGAAACCGCCGCTGTTCAGAATGCAGGAGATTAACATGCTTCGTAACTACAGACTGGGAGATTATGATTTTAAACTGATCCTGTACCTGATCGCCATCACCGTCATCGGCATTCTGGTGATCGGCAGCGCCGAGGAAGGATATACATCCCGCCAGATCATGGGATTTATCGTGGGATTTTTCTTCCTGATTCTGATCAGTCTCTTTGATTATTCGGTGTTTTTGCGCTTTTACTGGGTCTTTTATGTGCTGGCTCTGATATTGCTTTTATCCGTGCATTTTTTCGGAAGAGAAGTCAATAACGCAAAACGCTGGGTGGAGATCGCGGGAATCCAGTTCCAGCCCTCCGAGGCAACGAAAATTTTATTGATTTTATTTTATGCACAGTATATGATGAAAAAGAAGGAAAGCATCAATTCTTTCCGGACAATTCTGACCATGGCAGGACTGCTTTTGCCGCCGCTGTATCTGATCTATCATCAGCCTGATCTTTCGACCAGTATTCTGATTATTTTGGTGTTCTTAACCCTTTTGTTTATCAGTGGTCTGAGCTATAAGATCATACTGGGAACGCTGATCGTCGTGGTTCCGGTGGGAATCATTTTCCTGACGCTGGTCTTGCAGCCGAATCAGAAGATCATCAAGCAATATCAGCAGACACGAATTTTAGCATGGCTGAATCCGGAGGAATACTCCACTGCCGAAGGATATCAGCAGGATAACTCCAAAATGGCCATCGGAAGCGGACAGCTTACGGGAAAAGGCCTGGACAATGAGGATATCAGCTCGGTTAAAAACGGTAATTTTATTTCCGAACCCCAGACTGACTTCATCTTTGCCGTTGTGGGAGAGGAGCTGGGATTTATCGGAAGCAGTGTGGTGATCGTCTTGCTGTTACTGATCACAATGGAGTGTTTATTGATCGCAAGACGGGCCAAAGATCTGGCGGGAGAACTGATCGCCTCGGGAATGGCGGCGCTGGTGGGATTCCAGAGCTTTTTGAACATTTCCGTTGCCACGGGAATCCTGCCCAATACGGGAATTCCGCTTCCCTTTGTCAGCTATGGACTGACATCATTAATGAGTCTGTATCTGGGTATGGGGATCGTACTCAATGTCAGGCTGCAGGCGGAACGCAAGTTTACGTAGTTAAAGGAGAAGGCAACATGAATGTAGCATTGATAGCGCATGACGCTAAAAAGAAACTGATGCAGAACTTCTGCATCGCCTATCGGGGTATTTTGAGTAAAAATGATCTGTACGCCACGGGAACCACGGGACGTCTGATCGAAGAAGTAACCAATCTTACGGTACACAAGCTTTTGGCAGGCCATCTGGGAGGAGAACAGCAGATCGGTGCACAGATCGAGAATAATGAGATCGACCTGGTGATCTTTCTTCGGGATCCCCTGACACAGAAAATGCACGAGCCTGACGTGAACAATGTGGTAAGGCTCTGCGATATGCACAATATTCCACTGGCCACAAACCTGGCAACAGCGGAACTGTTGATAAAGTCTCTCGCTAGGGGAGACATGGAATGGAGAGAAATGTACAAATGATTCGCTTTTTTTCGGGTAAAAGGCCGCGGATCCTGTGTCTTTTGCTGATCACAGTACTTATGACGGGCTGCGCAAGCCAGCAGATCAGCCAGCAGTTTACCCTGGATTCATCGGTGTCTGCTTTTACCCTGTCAAGCCCCGGCGGCGTAGATCTTGGAGAGGGAAGGGCCCAGGCCTTTGCCCATGATCTTTGCCTCAGGGACGATGCAACCCTTTCGTCCAACAGTGTGGACCTCAGTCAGGCCCTGTCCGGCATCTTATGTGATGTGAACAAACACAGGGTGATCTATGCAAAAGATGAGAATATGCAGCTGCCTCCTGCGTCACTTACGAAGGTTATGACCGCTTTGGTGGCACTGGATAACTGTACCCTGGATGAGACACTGACAGCTTCCGAGAATGTGAAGATCAACGAATCGGGAGCCACCCTTTGCGGGCTGGAACCGGGAGATACCATGACCATGGATCAGGCCCTTCACGCGCTATTGATGCAGTCTGCCAATGACGCAGCCATCATGATCGCAGAGCATGTGGGCGGTTCCGTGGAAGGCTTTGCCCAGATGATGAATGATAAAGCAAAAAGTCTGGGAGCCACGGGATGCAACTTTGTAAATCCTCACGGACTTACCGCAGACGGCCATCTGGTAACGGCATATGATATGTATCTGATCTTTGCCGCAGCCATGCAGTATGAGACCTTTACGTCCATCATCCATATGGACCACTACGATACGGTATATCACGACGCCCAGGGAAACGGGAAAAGCTATGAAACAGCCACAACGAATCTGTTCCTGAAAGGGGATTATCAGTCTCCGGAAGGGATCACCGTAGTGGGCGGAAAAACAGGTACCACAACGGCGGCAAGAAACTGTCTCGTGCTGCTTTCAAGAGACTCTGCAGGGAACCCTTACGTCGCTGTGATCCTCGGTGCCAGCGAGAGACAGTACCTTTATCAGGAAATGGTTTCTCTTTTAGGAAAAATCGGGTAAAGTGGTTGTCTTTTCATTGAAAAGAGGCTATACTAAATATCAGGTAATACCCAAATTTACAGATACAGGAGGATTGCTATGGTACAGCTTATTGTAGGTAATAAAGGAAAAGGAAAGACCAAGCATCTGCTTGAGAAAGTGAATGCACAGGTGCAGGAAACTTCCGGCAATATCGTATACCTGGATAAGAGCGCAAAGCATATGTATGAACTGAATAATAAGGTGAGACTGATCGATCTGTCTCAGTATTGTGTGACAAGTGCAGATGAATTCACAGGATTCGTAAGCGGGATCATTTCCCAGGATCATGATCTGCAACAGATGTATCTTGACAACTTCCTGACATTGGCTAATTTAGAGGACGCAGGCTCTGACATTTCTCCGGTTGTGGAGAAGCTTGAAAAAATGGGCGAGACCTTCGGTATTGACTTCGTATTAAGCGTTGGACGTAACGAAGCGGACCTGCCGGAATCACTGAAATCCAAAGTGATCGTATCTTTATAAGAATTTCGGATTTAACGCATAGTTGACAGCCTCGGCCTGAACCGGGGCTGTTTTCTAAGTTTTTGGAGTATAGAATTGAGCGGTAAAAGAAGAAGTAATATTTCCAATATCGGAGATTATCAGAGAAAGCCGATCCGTTTTCGATTTAACGTGGGCTTTTGTTTTTTGCTGTTTTTGCTGGCCTATATGATCATTTACGTGATCATGTCCCTTCGTGCAAAGCATATTGTCAGCTATGAGGTGACAAAGGGATCTTTGAGTGTTTCCAACATCTACGAAGGCGTAGCCATCAGACAGGAAGAAAGCTATCCCTGCGCGGGAACCGGCTATCTGAATTTTTTCGCAAGAGAAGGGGAGCATGTTGCCTGCAATGACCTGATCTATTCTGTTGACGGCTCCGGCAAGATCGGAGAGATGATCTCATCCCAGCAGGAAGATGCGCTGCTGTCGGAGGAAGATCTGGCCCAGATCCAGTCACAGGCCATACAGTTCCAAAAGGAGTTTGACAGGACGCAGTTTTACAGCGTTTACGGCTTCCGGGATCAGGTGGCATCCAATGCTCTGAAGCTTTCCAACTACAACATGCTGGATCAGTTGCAGGTGATCAGCGGAGGGGACGGCGCTAATTTCGTCTATGCCCCCAAAAGCGGCATCGTGGTGTTCGGCTCCGACGGACTGGAAGGACTCAGGCCGGAGAATGTCACCAAAGAGCTCTTTGAAGAGAAGCCCCAGCGAAGAGTGCCCCAGACAGGGGAACTGGTATCTGAAGAAGATACGGCCTACAAACTCATCGACTCGGAGAACTGGTCCGTGGTGATCCCGGTGGATCCCCAGAGAGCCACCCAGCTGGAAGAAGAGAAATACGTAAAAGTAAGATTTTTGAAAAACCAATATGAGTCCTGGGCAAAGGTAACAACCCTGTTTAACCCTGACGGAACCTTTGTACAGCTTGACTTTACCAATTCCTGTATCACCTTTGCATCAGACCGGTTTTTGTCAGTGGAGATCCTCCTCGGACAGCAGGAAGGCCTGAAGGTGCCCAACAGCGCCATCGTAAACAAGAACCTGTATCTGATCCCCATCGAATACAAGATGGATTCCAAGAACTCCAAAGACGGCGGCTTTATGGTGGAATCCTTTGACGAAGAAGGGAATCCCAAAAATGTGTTCCGGGATTGCAAGATCTACCACAGCGATGACCAGTTCTTCTACGTGGACTCCGAAGTCTTTTCCGCAGGAGAGCGCATCATACCGCCGGAAGGCGTATCGGAAGAATATGTCATCAGCCGCATGGCAGAAGTTTCCGGCGTCTACAACATGAACAAAGGATATGCGGACTTTACGGTGATCAACATCCTCTACCAGAATGAAGAGTACTCCATCGTGAAATCCAATACACAGTACGGATTGTCCGAATATGACTTCATCGTGTTGAACGCAGACAGCGTGAAGCCGGACCAGGTGCTGTATGAATGATTTTCCAAGATCAAAAGCCGATCCGGATACGTGCCGCACTCACTCGCGGCTCATCGAAAGTATGAAATCTGAATATGCATAACGTAAGCCGCACGAAATGGCGGATTGGTTACATACATAACGTAAGCTGCACGCAAGGTGGTCCCTCCAAAACCACTTACGATCTTGGAGTTGGGTGATTTTGGAGGGGCACCGATAAGAGTGCAGCGAGGATATAGAAACAACCGCCATGAGTGCGGCGAGGAAGAAAGCAGGGATACACATGGAACAACTGATCACACAATACGAAACCGTTTTAAACAGAGTTCGGGAAGCGCAAATGCGCAGCAAGGCGGGCGGGGAGGTCACCCTGATCGCCGTGAGTAAAACCCATCCGGCATCAGACATCCAGACCCTTTATGACCACGGTGTCCGCCATTTTGGCGAAAACAAAGTGCAGGAGCTGAAGGAAAAGCATGAAACCCTGCCGGAGGACATCAAATGGCATCTGATCGGACACTTGCAGACCAATAAAGTAAAGTATATTGCAGGCTTTGTCACCATGATCCACAGTGTGGACTCTTACAAGCTGGCCTGTGAGATCTCAAAGGAAGCCGGCAAGCACGGCAGAACCATTGATATCCTCATCGAAGTCAATGTGGCGGGAGAAGAGAGCAAATTCGGCATTACGCCTCAGGAGACGCCGGAGCTGGTGGAAAAGATAGCAGCTCTGCCCGGTGTCAGGATCTGCGGGCTTATGACCATCGCCCCTTTTACGGAAGATCCGGAGTCAAATCGTAAATATTTTGAAAAATTAAAACAATTATCTGTTGACATAATGCGGAAAAACATTGATAATATAGATATGAATGTTCTCTCAATGGGTATGACCGGTGACTTTGAAGTTGCCATTGAAGAAGGTGCTACCCATGTCAGAGTGGGAACCGCAATCTTTGGTATGCGGGATTACGGCAAAGCATGATCGCGTTGCAGTGAGAGGTAGAATAAGGAGTAGGAGATAATAAAATGGGTGTTGTGGATATGATGATCAAAAAGATGAACTGGAATGAGGATCCGGATGATCTGGATTATGAATACGACGACGAGGAAGAAGAGGAAGAAGAGGAAGAAGAAATAAGACCGAGAAAGAGCCTCTTTTCCAAACCGGAATCCGATGATGATTATGAGGATGAAGAGGACGCTCCCAAGGGACAGCCTGTAAGGGCGTTCAAGAGCAGAGAGAAGGCAAAGCCGGTCAGAGGCAAAAGGGGGACAGACGGAATGGAAGTTTGTGTGATCAAGCCGATTAATGTGGAAGATGCTAGAACGATTACGGACACGCTCCTTGCGGGACGCACCGTAGTGCTGAATCTGGAAGGCATTGATGTTGATCTTGCGCAGAGGATCATTGATTTTGCATCCGGTTCCTGTTATGCCATCAAGGGTAACCTGCAGAAGATTTCTCATTACATCTTTATCATTACACCGGCTTCCGTAGATATTTCGGGAGATTTCCAGGATATTCTGGCAGGATCCTTTGATGTTCCCAGCATCAATATGGAATAAAGCGTATATGAATTTATAAGCAAAGAGCTTCCTGGCATTGTATGTCAGGAAGTTTTTTATGAATACGAAAAAGGCAGGAAACAACTATGTTCACTGAAATGAAAGAAAACCGCATGGAAATCCTTTTCGAGGGAAAGCACAGCTATGACATCGTCTTTGAAGATTCCTTCGACAGGCTGTCTGAAGAGCTGAAAGGGCTGACGGAGGGAAGCACAAAGATCGCCATCATCGCCGACTCCAACGTCTTTCCCCTATACGAGGAAAAGGTACGTACCCAGGCTGAGAAAAACGGAAACAAGGTATTCAGCTTTCAGATCGATGCGGGAGAAGAGCATAAGAATCTGGACACGGTCCGGAAGGTTTATACATTTTTGATCGAGAACAAATTTGAAAGAAAGGATCTTCTCATCGCCTTAGGCGGCGGCGTAACGGGAGATCTGGTGGGATTTACCGCGGCTACCTATCTTCGGGGCGTCCGCTTTGTGCAGATCCCTACCACACTGCTTTCTCAGGTGGACAGCAGTATCGGCGGGAAAACCGGCGTGGATTTTGATGCCTATAAAAACATGGTAGGTGCCTTTCACATGCCCTCCCTTGTTTATATCAACACGGAGACATTAAAGAGCCTTTCAAAGCGCCAGTTTGCCTCCGGTATGGGTGAGGCTTTAAAGTATGGTCTGATCAAGGACGGCAGCTACTATGGATGGCTGATCAACAGTCTTTATGAGATCGACGAAATGGAGCCGGAAGTCATTCGGCTTCTGATCGCCAACAGCTGTGATATCAAGCGCAGCGTTGTGGAAAAGGACCCCAAGGAAGAAGGGATCAGAGCGACGCTGAATTTCGGACACACCATCGGACATGCCATTGAAAAGGCAAAGAACTTTACCCTTACCCATGGAGAGTGCGTAGCCCTTGGCTGCGTGGCTGCAGCCTTTATTTCCTATCAGAGAAAGATGCTCAGTTTCGATGAATACTATGAGATCAGGGATATGTTCGTACCCTTTGATCTGCCCATCACAGTACGCGATATCGATCCTGAGAAGATTTTAGAGCTGACAAAGAGCGATAAAAAGATGGCCGGCGGAAAGGTGAAGTTCATTTTGCTCAAAAACATCGGCAAGGCTGTCATCGATACAACAGTAACGGATGAAGAGATCCTGGCAGGCATTAAAGAGATCTATGTCAGTCCCGAGGATCTGAAAGAGTAAGCATAGGCTTACGAAAATAACCGAAAAACAGCAGACTGAAAAGAAGCTGCTGAAAAATGAAAGAGAAAGACAACATGGCAATCGAAAAGACAGAAACAGGAAAAAAAGCAGGACTCATCATTTTTGATCTGATCCTGACAGCCCTTCTCATCGCGGCAGACAGAGTATCCAAAATAGCAGCTGTCAACAGGCTTATGGGAAAAGAAGATTATGTACTGATCGACGGCGTACTTCGTTTTCACTATCTGGAGAACCGGGGCGCAGCCTTTTCCATGCTGCAGGATGCGAAGGTTTTATTTGTGCTTGCTACCGCAGTAATGCTGGTGGCAGTGTGCTATATCCTGATGAAGGTTCCCACCGGGAAAAAATATCTGGCCTGGCATTTTTGCCTGTCCATGATCGCGGCAGGAGGCATCGGCAATCTGGTGGATCGTCTGCGGTATTCCTATGTGATTGATTTTATTTATTTTGATCTCATCAATTTCCCCGTGTTCAATGTGGCTGATATCTGCGTTACCGTTGCAGTGGCAGTGCTTGTGATCTTTATCCTGCTGGTATGGAAGGATGAGGACACGAAGTTTTTGGAGCTTTCATTCAAAAAACAGAAATCCTGATACAGCTGATTTGGAACCGTTGCATGAATGACGGGAGATACTATATGTCAGAAACTGAAAATAAAAACCGGGAATGCATACAAAGCACTGAAGGCACACAGGTTTTCACCATTGAAGCAGATGAGACCATGGAGGATATCCGACTGGATAAGCTTCTTTCCATGATCCTTTCAGGTGAGCCTTCACGGAGTTTTTGCCAGAAGCTCATTGCAGACGGCAGGGTGACGGTTGATGGAAAGGTGCCGAAACCGAGTCTGAAGATCGCAGCCGGAAATACCATCCGGGCTGAGCTTTTACCGGCAAAGGAGCTGAATGTGGAAGCGGAAGAAATTCCGCTTTCTGTGCTATATGAGGACGAAGATGTGCTGATCGTCAATAAACCCAAGGGCATGGTGGTGCATCCGGCACCGGGGCACATGAACCATACGCTGGTAAACGGCGTCCTGCACCATTGCAGAGGACAGCTTTCAGGCATCAACGGCGTTTTGCGGCCGGGGATCGTGCATCGCATTGATAAAGACACCACCGGGTCTCTTGTGATCTGCAAAAACGACGCAGCCCACAGGAATCTGGCAGAGCAGTTTGCGACCCACAGCATAAAGAGAGCCTACCGGGCTTTGGTGTGGGGAAATCTTTCCCAAAAGGAAGGCACCGTTGATAAGCCCATCGGAAGAGATCCGGCAAACCGGAAAAAAATGGCGGCAGTCATGCCGGGAGACGGAAAACGGGCGGTGACCCATTATACGGTACTGCAGCAATTTGATAAGGCCGCTTATATCGAGTGCCGTTTGGAGACGGGAAGAACCCATCAGATCCGCGTGCACATGGCATCTCTGGGACACCCTGTTGTAGGAGATGAAATCTACGGCCGGTTTAAAGCCTCGAAAAATGATTTTGATCCTTCGGATGAAAAAGCAAAAATGCAGGCGGAAAAAGCAAGAAATACCAGGATCGCAAAAGAACTGGAGGCCCTTGGGATCAAAGAAGAACTGCCGGGCTTTTCGGGCCAGTGCCTGCATGCCATGCATTTAGGCTTTGCGCATCCCGTAAGCGGAGAAATGATAGAAACAGATGCACCTTTGCCGGAGTATTTTGAAAAGCTTTTGAAGGCACTGGAAGCGTAACGGAAACGAAGATATGTGAGGAAATGCTGAGAAATGACCAGAAGTGAGTTTGAAAAGTTAGCATCTGCTAATTATTTAATATTGGACGGAGCAACGGGATCCAACCTGCAAAAGGCCGGGATGCCTGTGGGGGTATGTCCGGAGGAGTGGATCATAGAACATCCCGATGCGCTGATTAACCTGCAAAGAAGCTTTCTTTCTGCGGGAAGCAATATCGTATATGCTCCCACCTTTGCAGCAAACAGGATCAAGCTTTCCGAGTACGGACTGGAGGGAAGACTTGCTAAGATCAATAAAGAGCTGGTACGCATTTCCAAAGAAGCAGTGGCAGATAAAGCCCTTGTAGCCGGCAATCTTACCATGACAGGCAGACAGCTTTCACCCATGGGAGATCTGGATTTCGAGGAGCTGATCGAAGTATATAAAGAGCAGATCCGTGCCCTTTCGGAAGGGGGCGCCGATCTTTTGATCGTAGAGACCATGATGAGTCTGCAGGAGGCAAGAGCAGCTCTGATCGCAGCAAAGGAGACCTGTGATCTTCCGGTAATGGTCACCCTGACCTTTGAATCCGACGGCAGAACCCTTTTTGGCACCGATCCCGCAACGGCCTGTATCGTATTTCAGTCATTAGGTGCAGCTGCAGTGGGGGCTAACTGTTCCACGGGACCGGAGAAGATGGCGGAAGTCATCCGAGCCATGAAAGAAGTGGCGCAGATCCCCATTATCGCAAAACCCAACGCGGGACTGCCGAAACTGGACGAAAACGGAAAAACCTATTATGAGATGGATCCTGCTTCCTTCGGGGAGCAGATGCGGTTTGTATTAGAGGCGGGAGCCACCATTGTGGGAGGCTGCTGCGGAAATACGCCGGAGCATATTGCAAAGCTTGCCGCTACGGTAAGAGATTATGAAAAAGAGCACCCCGTGGTAATAAGGGACGGATCCCTTCCGAAGATGCGGCATCTGACCAGCGAACGGCGAACCTTATCCTTCGGCCTTTCCGACCGGTTTATGATCGTAGGAGAGCGGATCAATCCCACCGGAAAAAAGAAATTTCAGGAAATGATCCGGGGCGGGGATTTTTCCAAAGTAGAAGAGTTTGTGACCCAGCAGGAAGAGCGTGGAGCATCCGTCTTGGACGTAAATATGGGAATGAGCGGTATTGACGAGGGAGAGACCCTTTTGAAGGTCATGGAGCAGGTGACCCAGTTGACCGGTCTACCCCTTTGTATCGACTCCACGTCTCCTGCCGTGATGGAAAAAGTGCTTCGCAGATATCCCGGAAGAGCCCTGATCAACTCGGTTTCCTACGAGACAGACAGAATGGAGCATATGCTTCCTTTGGCAAAAAAATACGGCGCCATGTTTATTCTGCTGCCGGTATCCGATGAAGGTCTGCCAAAGGATCTTTCCGAGAAAAAAGAGATCATTCAAAAGATCCTGACAAAAGCCTTTGAACTGGGTCTGAACAAAGAAGACATCGTAGTGGACGGCCTGGTGGGAACCGTGGGAGCCAATCCCAGAGCGGCCCTTGAGACCTTAGAGACCATACGTTTTTGTAAGGACCGGGAACTGGCTACCATCTGCGGTCTGTCCAATATATCCTTCGGACTTCCGGAGAGAAGCTACGTAAACAGTGCATTTTTGACTATGGCCATAAAAGAAGGCCTGACCATGGCCATTGCAAACCCCAATCAGGAACTGCTGACAGCCGCCATGCTGGCTTCCGACCTGCTTCTTGCAAAAGAAGCATCGGACATCGCATACATCGAAGAGATGAACAGGCGAAAGGAAGAAGCAGCGGAAAAACTGGAGATGGAGGAGCAGGAAAAAGTCCTCTCCCAGCGGAAAATGGCAGAAGTCCTCATCGATCTTGCGGGAATGAAAAATGAGACGCAGCCGGAAACCCTGCTTGCCAAAAGCGGCGCCATGCTGCAAAAAGAAGGAGCAGTGAAAAGTACCGGGGCGGTGAAAAAGAAAGAAAGCGTTCTGCCGGATTTTTCCGATGATCCGGAGCAGACGAAGCTTGCAAGAGCAGTGGAAGCTGCCGTGCTGAAAGGAAACAAAGGAAAGATCGCAGAACTGACGAAAGCGGCCCATGAAGCAGGCTGCAAGCCCAGAGACCTTCTTGACAGGGTTCTGCTTCCCGCCATTAATGTGGTGGGTGAGCTCTTTGACAAAGGGAAATATTTTTTGCCCCAGCTCATCGCCAGTGCGGAGAGTATGAAGCTTGGAATCGAATACTTAGAGCCCTTTTTGATGGAAGGAGCCGGGGATAAGAGCAAGGGAACCGTTGTGATCGCCACTGTGGAAGGCGATATCCATGACATCGGAAAGAACCTTGTGGCGCTGATGCTGAAAAACTACGGCTTCCGGGTCCTGGACCTGGGAAAAGACATTCCCAAAGAGCAGATCATCGAAGCGGCTCTGGCTGAAAATGCAGATATTATCGGACTGTCCGCGCTTATGACCACCACCATGCAGCAGATGGACGAAGTGGTAAAATACGCCAAGGAAAAAGGGTGCCATGCAAAGATCATGATCGGAGGCGCAGTGATCACACCGGATTATGCAGACAGGATCGGAGCAGACGCCTATTCAAAGGACGCTGCGGATGCGGTAAAAGTGGCAGAGGGACTTTTAAAGGAGTTTTATAACAGTGCTCTTTGACCATCCCCCTGTTTTATGATAGAGTATTGAAGGAAAAAGTGCTTGCAGAAAGGCGGGAATAACATGAATGGTGCAGATATCCTCGTAAAATGTCTGGAAGAAGAAAAGGTAGAGGCTGTTTTCGGTTATCCGGGAGTGGCCATTGCCCCGTTTTACAACAGTATTCTGAACTCCGACATTGAGACCATATTGGTTCGAACGGAACAAAATGCAGCCCATGCGGCCAGCGGAATGTTCCGTGTTTCCGGAAAAGTGGGCGTTGCGGCTGTTACATCCGGCCCCGGTGCCACCAACCTGATCACCGGAATCGCCACGGCTTTTGCGGACAGCATCCCCATGGTGTGCATTACGGGACAGGTTTCCTCGGAGCTTCTCGGAAGTGATGTGTTCCAGGAAGCAGACATTACCGGTGCTGTGGAGAGCTTTGTGAAATACAGCTATCTGGTAAAAAATGTAGAGGATATCCCCAGGATCATGAAGGAAGCGTTTTATATCGCCAATTCCGGCAGAAGAGGACCGGTTTTGGTGGACGTTCCCATCGATATCCAGAATGCTACCGTCAAAAGTTTTAAATATCCCGAAAGCGTCAAGCTTCGTACCTATAAGCCTACGGTAAAAGGTAATGCGGCCCAGATCAAAAAAGTCAGCGCAGAGCTTCTGAAAGCCAAAAGACCGCTGATCGTAGCCGGCGGCGGAGTGCTCATCGGCCGGGCCAGAAAAGAGCTTGTGAAGTTTTCCCATGAATTCCATATTCCCGTTGTCACCACTATGATGGGAAAAGGCGCCATGCCTTCCGACGATCCCCTGTACTACGGCATGATCGGAAACAACGGACATCCCTATGCCAACAAGGCAATGAAGGAATGTGATCTGCTCCTTATGGTGGGAGCCAGAGTGGCGGACAGATCCGTCAATCAGCCGGATATCACGGTCACCAATAAAGTCCTGGTACATATCGATGTGGATCCTGCAGAGATCGGCAAAAACGTAGGACCCCATATTCCTCTGGTAGGCGACTGCAGGGCCATTTTCAATGACCTGATGGAAACAGAGCGGAGCAAAGAGCATAAAGAGTGGATCAAGACATTAAACGGCTTCAAAGAAGAACTGATGCCGAAAAGAGATCCCAATCCCGACTATATCGATCCGGCAGCCTTTATTGAGGAGCTGACAAATAAGCTTCCGGAAAAAGCCATCTATGTAGCCGATGTGGGACAGAATCAGATCTGGTCCTGCCGCTATGCCAACATAAAGGGAGGAGATTTTCTGACCAGCGGCGGCATGGGAACCATGGGCTATTCCATTCCCGCAGCCATGGGCGCCAAGTACGCACACAGCGACAGAGAAGTAATTGCTGTCTGCGGAGACGGATCCTTCCAGATGTCCATGATGGAGCTTGCCACCATGCGGCAGCACGGCTTAAAGTCCAAGGTCATCGTTATGAAAAACAACTACCTTGGCATGGTTCGTCAGTATCAGCATTTTACCTATGATGATAAATACTCCGTAGTGGATCTGTCGGGAAGCCCGGATCTGGAAAAGTTAGCGCAGGCTTACGAAATGCCCTTCTTCAGAGTAGAGGATCCCGCAAAAATGTCAAAGCAGATCGATGCATTCCTGAAATCAAAGGAATCCTGCCTGATGGAAGTTGTCATCGATCCCATGGACCTTGTATAACGGGGTGCTATTGCTTGCTAAGACAAAATCAGCTTAGGAAAGGAAAATGCCATGAAAAAGATATATTCCGTTTTGGTTGAAAACAGATCCGGTGTACTTTGTAAGGTGGCAGGATTGTTTTCGAGAAGATGTTTTAATATCGACTCCCTTGCAGTGGGAGAGACGGATGATAAAAACGTGTCCTGTATGACCATCGTATCAAGCGGAAATCAGCGGACACTGGAACAGATCGAAAAACAGCTGAATAAGAAGCTGGATATCATCAAAGTCCGCACCTTTAATGAAGAGCAGGCGGTAAACAGAGAACTCATGCTTTTGAAGGTGAAGTACAATCGTACCAACCGGAAGGATATCATGGAAATCTGCGATATCCTGCGGGCGGACATTGTGGATATGTCAAAAACCCATCTGATGATCCAGATCTGTGACAAGCCGCAGAAGATCGAACTGCTGCTTGAAATGTTAAAATCCGTCAGCATCGTAGAAGTGGCCCGCACCGGCGTTTTGGCACTTCCCAGATGCAATGAGAGTGAATAAACCTGTGAAAAAAACCGAAAAAGGGGTTGAAAATGGCCAACAGCAGGAGTAAAGAGCATAAGTGTCCCAATTGCGGCGGCTTTCTTGTGTACATACCGGAAGAAGGCGTGCTGAAATGCGAACACTGTGACTCCAAGATCAAAGTTGAAGAATATGCCAATGCGAGCAAAGAGGACGATCTCTATGCAGGGGGCAGTGATGAGGCGGAAGGATCCAAAGTAGAAGGATTTGATTTTTCCGCATTAAAAGATGCGGTTACCGATGAAAATGCGGAAAACCTTCCGGTATACGAATGCCGATCCTGTGCCGCGCAGCTCATCGCACCACCTACAGCTGCCACGATTTCCTGTCCTTATTGCGGCAATCACATTGTACTTACGGATCAGGTCTCCGGCAAACTTCGCCCGGATGGCATGATCCCTTTTCGATACAGCCCGGATAAGATCGCCTCGGCGGTGCAGAAATTCTATAAAGGTAAGAAACTGCTTCCGAAGGGCTTTTTTTCCTCTGCAAAGATCGGAGATGTGACAGGAGTATACCTTCCCTTCTGGGTCTTTGACGGAAGCCTTTCCGGACAGATGACCTACAAAGGAGACAAGGTATCCCATTCCAGAGAAGGAAATTACGATATCACCACCACCACCCATTATATGCTGTATCGTGATGTATCGGGCCGGTTTCAGGAACTTCCCGTAGATGCGGGAAGAAACGCGGATGATGCGCTGATGGACAGCCTGGAGCCCTTTGACCTGCGTGAGGCAAAGCCCTTTGATATGGGATATCTGGCTGGATATACAGCAGAGCGGTTTGATGAGCCGAAAAAATCCATGACGCAGCGTGCTAAGGGACGCATGCGCAAAACCCTGGCTTCGGCAGCGCTGAAAAAGGCCGGCGCAGGCTTTACCGGCGTAAGACCCGAGGGAGGAAGCCTAAAGGCGGATATTACCGCCAAATACATGCTGTTCCCCGTTTATATGTTCAACATTAAGGATGGAAGCCAGTCCTATCCCTTCGCCTTTAACGGACAGACTGGCAAGGTGGTTGGAAAACTGCCCATCGATCCTACCGTCAGCAGGAACTATTTCCTGATCCGATTCGGGATTATTTTCGGCGTATTGTTTGGCTGGTCACTTTTAAAATATTTCTGCGGCTGCTGAGGTTTACATTTACAGATATGAGAATAATACATTTCAAACAAATGAGAATCCATAAGACATTGAATAAAGGATATAAAATGGGCAGGGCAATAAAAAGCATGGCACAGGCAGGATTGATTCTTATGCTTGTGATTTCCTGCGTTTTCCCTGCTTTGGCAGACGAGAATCTCTCCAATGAATTCTACAGAGCCGTAGATATGACAGGAGGGCTTTCCGATGCCCAGAGAAATACTCTGGACAGTGCATGCCTGGAGTTTGCCGAAAACTGGAAAGCGGATCTTTCCCTGGCGGTCATTACCGAGGAGCGCTGCAATGAAAGCGGCGGAATAGAAGCTACCGCAAAGGGATATTATGAAGACTGCGGATTCGGCTACGGACCGGACAAAGACGGCTTTTCCGTGATCTATGATCCGGATAACGACAAGGAATACATCTATCCCATTGGGAAAGCTGCAGAGCTTTTCGATGAGAAACAGCTCCGGCTTATCAGCCGCATCGCACCGGATTATGAAGAGGAATACGGAACCTTCGGACCCCTGTACATGACCTACCGTCTGATGAATAACCTGTTAGAGAGCCAGTACGGAAAGCAGGAGCAGCAGGAAGCATCGGAAGGGACAAAGGATCTTGCGGTTCCCAAAGCGCCGGAAACCGAAAGCGAAATGATCGCCAAAGCCGACGAAATCGAAGAAGAGCAGCAGGCGGCCGAAGAGGCAAAGGCGTCGGAAGCCGATACAGAGACGGATACGGAAACAGTACCTGAAAGCGGCGGAGCGTATGAAGGGATCGCCTACGGACATGAGCTGTATGAACGGATCGAGAGCTGCGGAGAAAACGCAGATCCCACCAGGGGTGCTACAGATCCGGAGACAGAGGCGGACGAGACCAGAAAACGAGTTTCGGACTATGCGGATCTTTTAACGGATGAAGAGGAAGAAAAACTGGAGGCAAAGCTTACAGCGATTCGAAGAGAATGCAAGCTGGATCTGGTTTTTGTATCGGATAATTCCTCTTACGGAAAGGATCGCTCTGTTTACGCCGCTGATTTCTATGATTACAACGGCTACGGATGCGGCGGAGATTTTAACGGCTCCTGCCTGTTTATCTGTATGGAAGAGGGCAACAGAGGATTCTGGACCGCCAATACGGGAAGTATGGATCCGAAATATACACAGGAGCTGGCGGATAAATCCGATGACGTACTCTACTCCTATGTGACGCAAAAACGCTTTTTTGACGGCGTTATGTCCTGGGCCGACAATATGCGCAGGATCTATCTCTACGGCCATCCCTTTGCCTATGAATGGCTGCAGAGCGACTATCCCAAAGACCAGAGAGCACATGATTATCTGGCACCCAGAGTGGTGGATGATAACGGCATGCTGTCGGAAGAAACCGTAAAACACATTACCACATCCATGGAAGAGATCGCAAAAGCGTATGATCTGGACCTGGTGATCCACACCGCCTACGAATCCTATGAAGTGGATAAAAAAACCTTTGCGGATCGATTTTACGAAAGCCACGGCTATGGAATGGGTGAAGACTATTCCGGAATCCTCATCACTGTATTTAAGCCCTACGGAAGCAGCAACGATGTAGTGGTAACAGGATACGGACGGGGAGAAGAGATACTGACGGATACCGCAAAAGATCGCCTTGCCTGGCGACTGGAAGGAGAACTGGATTCAGACTCTACGACGAAAGAGGAAGCCTTTTCAAAAGGACTTTCCTGGGTGAAACACCTTCTGCAAACAGGAAGAGTACCCAGATCAGGCTTATCCTGGTTCTTTTCCACGGCCTTTGAACTCATCGTGGCACTGATCATTGCAGCCATTATGCGATCCCATGCGAAAAAGAAGATGGATACCCCTGTTAAGGCAGAAAATGCGGAACCCTATCTGGTGAAGGGAAGCCTGAATGTGCAGTATGTGAAAGACAAGTTCCTGAGCACGAATACGGTCAGAAAATACAATCCGCCTTCGTCCTCAAGCTCGTCGAGCAGCTCCTCAGGCAGATCATCTTATTCCAGGTCCTATTCAGGTTCATCTTCAAGGTCTCACTCCGGATCCGGAAGGAGCTTTTAAAAGTGCGTGATAAAAGAATTATGTGCGGTCGGCTTATGCCGGCCGCTTTCAAATAAGCGAAAAGGATCAAAAGAGAGGTAAGAAACATGGATAAACAATATGATGTAGTGGCACTTGGGGAGCTTTTGATGGATATGACCAATAACGGCACATCGGCTCAGGGAAACAGCCTCTATGAAGCCAATCCCGGCGGAGCCCCCTGCAACGTGCTTTCCATGCTGCAAAAACTGGGGAAAAAGACAGCCTTCATCGGAAAAGTGGGAGATGATCTGTTCGGAAGAGAACTTCGAAGCGTCATCGAAGAAGTGGGAATCGACAGCTGCGGCCTTATCACAGATCCCCAGGCCCGAACCACCCTTGCTTTTGTCAGGAATTTCGAAGACGGTGACAGAGATTTTTCCTTCTACCGAAATCCCGGCGCAGATATTCTGCTGCAAACAGAGGAGATTCCGAAAAAAATGCTGCAGCAGACCAGGATCTTTCACTTCGGAACCCTTTCCATGACACATGAACCGGTAAGAAGTGCAACCATCCATGCACTGGAGCTGGCGAAAAAAAGCAATGCACTGATCTCCTTTGATCCTAATATCCGGGAACCCCTGTGGGACGATATGGAGCAGGCAAGAAGAGCGGTATATACCGGCCTGTACTATTGCGACATCCTCAAGATCTCCGATAATGAGATCGAATGGCTGACAGGAGTGAAGAACCATACGGAAGGCGTACGCCGGATCTACGAAAAATATCCGATTCCGCTGATCACCGTTTCCCGGGGACGAATGGACCCCGGGGACGGAGTCATAGGGCCATTTTGGGGTACGTGGATGGAGCTCTAAGCCACGAACCGGATTTACAGAGCCGCTCTTACGCTGCTTCGGAGCTGGCAAATGCCGGAAAAGTAGCCCCTTGTGCAGCAGACATATTTAAGAGTTGCTGAAGGAAAACCGATAGGAATGAAAAGGCGGTATAAATTATGAATGTACTGCGTTTTGGAAAAGAAGGAGCGAAAAGGATCCTGATCCGGATGGCAGGCGCGCATGAGACCGTATCATTGGAGCATGAAGTGAAACTGATCAGAGAGCTTAGCGGATCGGATGATTTTTATATGCTGGTATTCGCGGTCGATGATTGGAATCTTGAACTGTCCCCTTGGGAAGCACCTCCCGCTTTCGGAAAGGAAGGCTTTGGCGGACAGGCGCCGCAGTCTTTGACTTTGGTTCTGGATGCGATAAAGACCGAATCGGCCGCAAGCAGATTTTACATCGGCGGATATTCACTGGCGGGTCTGTTCGCACTATGGGCAGCCTGCCGGACGGATGTGTTTGCAGGTGTCGCGGCAGTTTCTCCTTCTGTCTGGTTTCCCGGTTTCGAGGAGTTTATTCAGAAAAATGATATCGGAACGAAGGCTGTTTACCTGAGCCTCGGGGACAAAGAGGCGAAGACGAAAAATGCACTCATGTCTCAGGTAGGCGATAAGATACAACGCATTCACAAAGCACTTGAAGGTAAGGTGAATATAACCTTTGAGTGGAACAAGGGAAATCATTTCAGAGAACCGGATCTGAGAATGGCGAAGGGGTTTGCATGGCTTTTGAAATAAGGAGGTCGGATGCAAAATAATAAAGACAGATGCAGAGGAATGAACAGAAGCAGATGGGCTGCAATTTTTCTGGGAGGAACGCTGATGATTTTGCTTGGAGGGTGTGGCACGAAAAAGTATACGGTTTCTTTCGGGGAGGGCTATGTTCCTTTGGAGAAAACAAAGTATGCCGCCGGAGAAAGTGTGAGCGTTAGTTTTGATATGATCGCAACCGATACGGACTATTCATTTTTCAGTGATGATGTGGAATTCGAGCAGTCTTATGATCCCGCAAGGGGATATGTCTTTACCTTTACGATGCCCGATCATGATGTGAAGATCGATATGAGAACAAGGAACAGCATGGAATATGATCCGGATGCCCAAAATGCATATGCACAGGGGCCTTTGACCGCTAAGCTTATGTTTGAAACATTTGACGGAGGCGGACCGGAGTTTTCCGTGGTCATTGAGGATGACATGGTCGTGGATTATGATAAGGATATCCGGTATCTCGATGATGAGCATGAGCAGGAAAACGGAGCCGGGAAAAATGTGGTATATGAATTCTGGGGTGTAAATCCCGGACAGACGCGTGTGCTGATCAAGGAAAGATCACCGATCGCGGGCAATTTTGACCGGTGTTATAAGGTCATGGTGGATGATAATCTGAATGTGAGCATGGAGGAGGCTTCTGTAAAGGAACTGAATGAGGAGGGAGCGGCTATGAGGCTATATATCGGAGTTGAAGAGGTACCTGTCAAATGGGAAACGAATGCATCGGTCAAGGAGCTTTCATCCATCCTGCCGCTTACTGTAAAGCTGTCCATGTACGGAGGCTTTGAGCAGGTAGGTCCTTTGGGAAGCGATATTCCAAGAGAGGATGAGCAGATCAGGGCAAAAGCCGGAGATATCGTTTTATATTCCGGAAACCAGATCGTTCTTTTTTACGGATCAAACGAATGGGCTTACACCCGGCTCGGACACATGGATCTGCCAGAAGATGAGCTTACAAGGCTTTTACGTAACGGGGATGTCAGCATATGCCTTGAATGACAAAAAGGCTAAGTATCCATCACGGAACTTCAGGTACAATAACGGCTTTGAAACGTGAGAAAACAGACTATGAAGACAAGACAACAGGCACTCAAATACGGACTGTCTTTTCCGGATACGTATCAAGATGCGCCGTTTCATGATGAGAACTGGCAACTGGTCAGATATCGTGGGAATAAAAAGGCCTTTTTGTGGACGTATGAAAAAGACGGATATGTAAATCTCAATGTAAAAGTTGATCCCGGTAAAGTATTTTTCTGGCGGGATCGTTACAGTTCGGTTCTGCCCGGCTATCATCAAAACAAGGAGCACTGGAATACGATCATTCTGGATGGCAGCATCCCGGACAAGGATGTGAAACTGATGATCGCGGAAAGCTATGATCTGGTATCCGACAGCCCGGCAAAAAGAATCTATGATGCGGTCAAAAAGATCCCGTACGGAAATGTAGCCACTTATGCACAGGTGGCACAGATGGCAGGGGATATAAAAATGGCACGTGCTGTAGGGAATGCGCTGCACAAAAACCCCGACCCGGATCATATCCCATGCTACAGGGTTGTAAATGCGAAGGGACAGTTATCCGGTGAGTTTGCGTTCGGAGGTCCGGGAGCCCAGGCCAGACTCCTTGAAGCCGAAGGCATAGAGGTTTCTAAGGGAACGGTCAACCTGCAAAAGTATCAGATGAAATGAACCCCCGGGACGGAGTTAGAGGGTCAAAAAGAAGGCCATCCGGGGACGGAGTTTTGAGCTGTAGGAGTATTCGAAGACAGAAAGGTAGCTGGAAATTACAAATGATTACAGAAATCACCAACAAAGAAGAAAAGCCGCAGATCGCAAGAAAAATACTGGAAGGACTGAAGGAATGGTTTGAGGTGGATGAAAGCAGAGAGGGGTATATCAGGGATTGTGCGGACTGGATCTTTCTTGCAGCGAAGGAAGAGGAGCCGGTGGGCTTTTTGTGCCTGAAGGAAACCGGGAAGGAAACGGTTGAACTGGCAGTTATGGGAGTTTTGAAAACCTGCCACAGAAAAGGCGTGGGACGGGCCCTTTTTGAAAAGGCAAAAGAAATTGCAAAAGCGAAAGGTTATGACTTCATGCAGGTGAAAACCGTGCAAATGGGAATGTATGAAGACTATGATATCACGAACAGGTTCTATCTGAGTGTGGGCTTTAAGGAATTTGAAGTGATTGAGACGCTTTGGGATGAAGCAAATCCGTGTCAGATCTATGTGATGGCTTTGTAAAACTTGGAAAGGGAAACGGCGATGAAAAAGAGCTATACTACCGTTTTTTTGGTACATCTTAAGATGACGGTTCAGCTTTTTTGCTTGTGTCAGTTCAAAAGCATACTCAATGTTGTTCCCATTACATAGATTCCAATACAGAGCAGTGAAAATGTCACTTCGTTTTTTCGATAGATCTGATTACTTGCATTACAATTTTAATTCGGCTTGTTTTTTTACCAGCGGTATCGGCCGGTCTATGCGAGATCGTGAAAATCTGGTAGAATAACAAAGATAGGAGGTCATGCAAAGACCGGTACGAAAGTGCGAAGTTCGGGTAGTAAAAAGGAGGTAGCGACATGCCGTTTATTGACACAAAAACAAGTGTAGCAGTATCAAAAGAGCAGGAAACAGAGCTGAAAAAACGTTTGGGAGATGCGATCAGGATCATCCCCGGAAAAAGCGAGAGCTGGCTGATGGTGGCAATCGAGGGCGGGATTCCCATGTATTTCAGAGGAGATGATTCCGAGCCCGTACTTTTTTCCGAGGTGAAGATCTTCGGAAATGCATCTTCCGATGTCTATGAGAAAATGACAAAAGAACTGACAGGGATTTATCAGGATGTGCTTGGTGTTACGCCGGATCATATGTATATCAGATATTTCGGTTCTGCAGACTGGGGCTGGAACGGCGGAAATTTCTGATGGAAGATCAGCTGATTGATTCCTTGCGGGATCTTTTTGGAAGCAGCGTGACGATCACTGCAAAATGTCCCGTATCGGGTGGTGATATCAATAACGCATTTGCTTTAACGCTTTCGGATGGAAGAAAAGTCTTTCTGAAGGAAAATGCAAATGCTTCGGAGGATTTTTTTGCGGCGGAGGCAAAAGGGCTTGAGGCGCTTGGCGCTTCAGGTGTGCTTGCGGTGCCAAGGGTTTTGGCTAAAGGGAGCAGGAAAGACAGTCTTTTCCTGCTTCTTTCCTATATCCGCGAAGGCGCCCGTAAAAAGGATTTCTTTTATGATTTCGGGCGCAGGCTTGCACTTTTGCATAAGGCTGACACGGCCGCTTTTACAGGCGGGAGCCGGTTTGGCTTTTCATCTGATAATTACATAGGTGCTTCGCGCCAGATCAATACGCTGACGGATTCCTGGACGGATTTTTTTCGTCAGTACCGGCTGAAACCGCAGGTTGAATCCGCATGGGGGTATTTTGACAGCTCTGCGAAAAAGAAGATTGGCAGTCTTTTGGAGCGTTTAGATAAGCGGCTGGAGGAGCCGCAGTATCCCTCGCTTCTTCACGGAGATCTGTGGAGCGGAAACTATATGGTGACAGAGGATGGGGAACCGGCTTTGATCGACCCGGCTGTCTACGTCGGAAACAGAGAAGCGGACCTTGCTATGACACAGCTGTTCGGAGGATATCCGGATGCGTTTTATGCAGGATACGCAGATGAGGCGGGGATACCCTACGGCTACAATGAAAGATGCGAATTGTACAATCTGTACCATATGCTGAATCATCTGAATCTTTTCGGCAGAGCGTATCTTCACGGCGTTCAAAGCATCATAAATAAATTCGCCTGAAATGGACCCCGGGGACGGAGTCAGAGGACCATTTTTGCCACACTGATGTTTAGTTTACGGGGGCGTTTTACAAAGCCTTTTTACCGTTGTTTCGGAGATATCCATCATTCGGGAAACCTGCCTTGTAGTCAACCCGTTTTTCTTAAGCATTCGTACATACTCATTTCTTTTTACCTTAGAGAGAAATGCCGCTTCGGAAACAGATGACAGACCGGTTTGGGAAAGGAAGATCTCCATTGCCTTTTCATCTGTAAAAAAATGTCTGGGTAGCGTATGGTCATCTGCATACAAGGCATCATGATTAAGACGTGCATTCTGTGCAAAAAATAGAAGTAATTTTGCTTTCGTGCCTGCAACATTGTAGGCTAAGGAGGGATCGATCAGGGGATCTTTTTTTCCATAATAGGCATGGTGACTGCTCCAGCGATATTCGGAAGAAAAGCGACACATATTCGCCTTCACGGGATTGTCATGGATGTACACAAGCACAGAAAGAAACGCTTTTTCATCTTCGATCGAAGTGCTGTGAAAGCGATCCTGAAAGAGATGGCCGGACCGGGAATATTGGTTGTTATACCATCTAACAAACCTCGTTTCCATGCTCTGGAAGAAGGTAGAAAGACGATCCGGTGGTGACTTCAGCAATATGTGGATATGATTATCCATAAGACAATAGGCATAGATATCAATATCATATTTCATTTTGCAATCTTTCATGATATGAAGGAATTTCTGATAATCGGAATCTTCTTCGAAAATGATATGCTGATTAACAGAACGAAGTACGATATGATATATGCCGGTAGAACTTAAAACACGAGGCTTTCTGGGCATAAACTACTCCTCAATTATTTTGAAATGTCAGATGACAGATGATGTGTAGTTTGCATTATACAATTGTTGAAAAGGAAAAGCAATATGAAAATGAAAAATGGTCCTATGACTCCGTCCCGGGGGTCCAAAAAGGAGAAAGCGAAGTGAGAGAGAAAGGAAAAACCGCGTTGGCATTTACGCTTTTGATCGCGGTGGTCACGATCAGTTTTGTGCTGACGATACAGGACCGGGAAAGTGATGTATATCCGAATGCGGATACGATGATCCGGTTATATGGTGAGGCGCACGGATCAAAGATCTATTATGACATCGAGTATAGTCTGTGGAAGGACTGCTATGAGGAAGGTTACCGAAACCTCTTTGTGGAGCTGCCTTATTACAGTGCTGAATTTTTGAATCTGTGGATGCATGAGAACGGCGATGAGATCCTTATGCAACTGTATTCGGACATGCAGGGGACGCAGTCGGCGACGCAGGGCTATCTTGACTTTTTTCATGAGATAAAAAAGAATTGTCCCGAGACTGTCTTTTGGGGGACGGATGTTGGCCATCAGAACGAAACGACCGGAGCAAGGTATTTGAAATACTTAAAAGATCATGGACTGGCGGAAAGTGATTCCTATCAAAAAACGCAGGAATGCATGCGGCAGGGAGATGAGTTCTATGCTGCCGATACAGATCATATCGGGATTACACCGGTAAGAGAGAACTACATGACGGAAAATTTTATAAAGGCTTATGATAAGGCCGGCGGGAAGATCATGGGTATTTACGGCAGTTATCATACGGAGCTGTCCATTCCGGATCGTATGGCAGGCATGTTGAGGGCTCATTACGGAGATATTTTCAGCAGTGTGAAGCTGTCGACGATCGCATTCGGAAAAGTCAGCCCCTATCAACCGGGTGTATCCGTAACGGGGATCCTGTTTTTACTTATGCTTTTTGTACCGAACATCCTATGGGCCCGCGGCCGCCAGCCGGAGGGCTATGAGCAGTATGCAAAAAACGAAAACAGGATCTTGCTGATATTTGAAAGGATCGGTGAAGTGTCCGCGACCTGTCTGCTTCCGATCTTTGCTTCGACGAATCCGCATATCAAAAAGCTTCCTGAGGGCGTGTTTTTTGAATGGAAGAGCATATTGCTGCTGACGGCAATTGTTCTGATGCTGTTTTATGAAGGCTTCTGGATCAGATATTTTACAAGCTCAAAAACCATGAAGGATTACTATGCATCCTTTGCCGGCTTCCCTGTGGCAGGCGCTTCACTTCCCGTGATCGCGCTTTTTCTGCTGGGACTTTATGCGCAAAACCTCCTGATTGTTGCAACCTCTGTCATTTTGGGGATCGGGCATCTCGGGATCCATCTTGCCCATAAAAAGGAAGCGTTGGCCTATAAATGAACCCCGGGGACAGAGTCAGAGGGGCGCCACCTTTTTCCATTGAAATATTTCAGAATAACAGGAATACAAGAAATATAGGAAATACAGGAAATACAAGAAATACAAGGAGCCGACATATGAATCAGACAAAGCTTCATCAGAGACTGAAAAGCCTTCAGGATCTTAAATACCGTGAAATGCAGCAAAAGATAATACCTTACATCCCTATACGGTGAGATTTGGGGTAGGCATGCTGAGGGAGCATTTTCTGGATGAGGAACAGAAACAGTATTTAAGATCTCTGAAAGTATCCAAATGATACTGCCCCATGAAAAATGCAATCGACGCAGCCGGATCCGCCGCAAAAATGCAGAAGTCAAAAACTATGTGCGGGTCAGCGGTAAAGGCCGAGAAAAGGCGTCAAAAAATACGAATCCATCATAAGGGGGACAATATGAGACTTGGAACATCATCACCATTGCAGCACAGCTCTCCTAAGGAATGGGCTGAGAAACAGGTCGCTTTGGGATGCAGGACGGTTGTTTTTCCTGTCCAGAGCGATGAAGATGAGAGCAAGATCCTTGCCTACAAGGATGCAGCGGATGCGGCAGGTCTTTCCATCGCGGAGGTGGGAATATGGAGAAATGCCCTTTCGCCGGATGCAAGGGAGAAAAAAGAAAACCAGGACTATTGTATCCGTCAGCTTCGCCTTGCGGATTTTCTCGGAGCCAGATGCTGTGTCAATGTGGCGGGGGCATTCGGACCGCGATGGGACGGAGCCTATCGGGAAAATTTTTCCCGGCAGGCACGAAAGGAAACCATTCAGATGGTCAGAGAGATCATCGATACGGCGAATATCAGGCGGACGTATTTTACCTTAGAGCCTATGCCCTGGATGATTCCTACGGATCCGGCGGATTACAACCAGCTTTTGGAGGAAGTAGAAAGAGACCGGTTTGCGGTACATGTGGACATCATCAACATGACAAGCTCCATAGAGCGATATTTCCATCCCGAGGAACTGGTGGACCGATGCATCGAGCTCCTGGGCGATCATATCAGAAGCTGTCATATTAAAGATATTCATTTGTCCGGTGCCTATACTGCGCAGCTGATGGAATGCGCACCCGGAAAGGGTGAATTTCCGATCCGGTATTATGTTGAAAAAATGCATGCCCTCGATCCGGATATGCCTATGATCCTGGAGCATTTGGAATCGGATGAGGAATATATAGCTTACATGGGCTACTTAAAGGAGGTATTGTATGGGTTATACGAGAAAAACTGATGCAAACGAGATCACGCAGGAGTATATGGATTCGATCCTGGTAAAAGCCAGGTATATTGATTCCGTTGTAGCGGATACTTCTGTCAGTATTTTTGGCAGGAAATACTCTATGCCGGTCGTGATGCCGGCCTTTTCCCACCTGGGGGTATATAATGGCAGACAAAAAAACGGTCTGGAGGAATATTCCCTTGCGGCAAAGGAATGTGAGGCCCTGAATTTCTGTGGGATGATGGAAAATGAAATGTTCCAAAAGATCATCGATACCGGCGCCGACACTGTCAGGATCGTGAAACCATATGCGGATCACGGCAAGATCCTTGACCAGATGCAGTTTGCGGAAGCGGCAGGCGCTGTCGGGATCGGCATGGATATAGACCATATTTTCGGAGAAAAGGGCGCTGACATCGTAGTAGGAGAAGAGATGGCGTCGCAGACTAAGGAAATGCTGCAATCTTATGTGGAGCTCACAAAGCTGCCTTTTGTTGTTAAGGGCGTACTGAGTGTGACCGATGCTGTAAAATGTGCAGCGATCGGTGCAAAAGCGATCATTGTCAGTCACCATCACGGCAGGATTCCTTATGCTGTTCCGCCGCTTATGATATTACCGCAGATCAAAGAAGCGCTGCAGGGCAAGGATGTGCAGATCATCGTGGATTGTGGGATCGCCTCGGGGGCTGATGTGTTTAAGGCGCTGGCACTGGGAGCGGATGCAGCTGCTGTGGGAAGAGCCATGCTTCCTTCTTTGGAAAAAGACGGCACTGAAGGCCTGGCAGGATTTCTGAGAACTGTAGAGGATGAACTCAGATATATGATGAGTTGCTGCGGCTTTGCGAAGCCTGCGGATATAGATGATTCGGTTTTGTGCTTTTGGAGACGTGAGCTGAACGGAAAATGAGAAAAATGGCCCACTGACTCCGTCCCGGGGGTGCATTATGAAAGTACAACACACGAAATATCTTTTAAAGAGGGAGGGAGAACATAGATATGGGAAAGAGTAAGAAACACAGCGCCTTGCAGATATGGCTTGGCACAGGGATGCTGATCCTCGGAGTGATTATGGCAACCGGCTGCGGACAGAAGGATCCGGAAAAGGGCGCTGACGGGACAGAGCAGACAGTAGCTGAGGGAGAGACACAGGAGACTGATAAGACCGAAAGCGGAGCTGCATCCGGGAGCGTTTCGGAGGAACAGCTCCCTGTATTTGATGTCAGCAGCACAAGTCTGGAGGACGGAAATTGGCTGACTGAGACCGGCGCAAAGCATGAGAACAGATCCCCGCAGCTTTCCTGGGATGCGATTGACGGGGCTGACAGATATGTGGTTCTTATGCTGGATAAGGATGCGGGAAACTGGCTGCACTGGTTTGAGATCGTTTCGCAGACCGAGCTGGAGGCGGGAATGTTCTCCGGAAAGGAAAACGGATACGTCGGTCCGTATCCGCCGGAAACCCATGAGTATGATGTGTACGTTATTGCGCTGGCGGGTGAACCCGAGAAAAGCAGCTTTCTGCTGGATACAACGGGAGATTCGATCAGAGACAAATTAACGATGCTGAATACGGCAAAAGACGGAAGCGTTGGAAATGTTCTTTCTTACGGCGTCGTAAAAGGGCTTTATACGCCATAAAAGGAGACCGCATGGAAAAATACGATTATGGCACAGCAGAGAACCGGGAGTATTTGAGAAAGCAAAGAGATACGCTGCTTTCATTTGGCAGGGGATTTGCCTCCCTCGGCGGAAGCGCCTATTATCTTGGCGAGGACGGCAGGCCGATTATCCTCAGACCCAGAGAAACGTGGATCACGGCACGGATGGCTCATGTCTATTGCCTTGGCGAAAAGTTGGGAGTTTCCGGAAGTAAAGCTCTGGCAGAAGCAGCCATAAGGGGGCTTCTGGGTGAACTTCATGATGAAAAAAACGGAGGCTGGTATGCAGGGATCACTGCGAAAGGAACACCGATACCGGAAAAGCAATGCTATACCCATGCGTTTGTGATTCTGGCAGCATGCTCCGGAGTATTGACCGGTTGCCGGAATGCAGACAGACTGCTTGAAGAGGCGCTTCGGGTCTTTGATCAGTATTTTTGGGATGATGATACGGGGCTGGCAACAGATCAGTGGGATGCATCATTTTCCACATTGTCAGACTACAGAGGATTGAACGCAAATATGCATACGGTGGAGGCTTTACTGGCGGCGGCTGATGCAACGGGGAAAACACGCATCGCCGTCGGGCCGGAAGGATCATAGATCATGTGATCGGCTGGATGCTGCAATATGAAGGTGTTCTTCCCGAACATTTTTCGGAAGGATGGAGCGCTGAGCTGCAGTATAACAGGGAAAAACCCGATGATCCGTTCAAGCCATACGGCACCACGCCGGGGCATTCGATAGAATGGGCAAGACTGATCCTGCAATGGGCACTTTCCGATCCCACTGTAGGGGACAGAGATTATAATGCTTACCAAAATGCAGCCCTGACCTTGTATGCCCGGGCGATGGAGAATGCATGGAGCGTTGACGGATCCCCGGGGTTTTGCTATACCGTAGACTGGGAGAGAAAACCAGTGATCCACGACAGAATGCACTGGGTACTGGCAGAAGCAATCAATACATCCTCGCTGCTTTATCGGATCACGGACAATCCGATGTTTGCGGAGGATTATCACAGTTTCATGGAATATCTGGATGTTTATGTGGCGGATCACGAGCAGGGTTCCTGGTATCATCAGCTGGATCGGGATAACAAAGTGATCGCAACGGTATGGCCGGGAAAACCGGACCTGTATCACGCCGTTCAGGCGATGATCTATCCCTATCTGCAATTCCCGGAAAAATCATTTGCGGCAGCACTGTAACAAATGGCCCCGCGGGACGGAGTCAGTGGGTCATATTTACGTATGATCCGGCCGATCTGATCGGAATATTGCCTGAAATCACAGCAATCAGAACAAAGTATTCAGAACACAGTAATCAAAGACCGGTGAAAAAGCCTGAAGAAAGGAGAACGAGATGAAAGTACTTTTGATCAATGCAAGTCCGAGAGAAGGCGGCAATACATCCATTGCCGTAAACGAGATGGTAAAGATCTTCACAGACGAAGGCATGGAATGCGATGTTGTTAGGATCGGGAACCAGGATATCAGAGGCTGCATCGCATGCGGAAGTTGCGCGAAAAACGGAAAATGCGTTTTTGATGATCCGGTAAATGAGCTGGCAGCGAAGTTTGAGGAAGCGGATGGACTGGTGGTCGCTTCACCGGTGTATTATGCTTCCCCCAATGCGACGCTGATCGCATGCCTTGACAGACTGTTTTACAGCACGCATTTTGATAAGACCATGAAGGTCGGTGCGGGTGTTGCGGTAGCCAGAAGAGGAGGGTGTTCCGCATCCTTTGATGTGCTGAACAAGTATTTTACGATCAGCAATATGCCAATAGCATCAAGCCAGTACTGGAACAGCGTTCACGGAAGGGAAAAAGGGCAGGCAGCAAAAGACCTCGAAGGTCTGCAGACGATGAGAGTCCTTGCCAGAAACATGTCTTTCCTGATCAAAAGCATTGCTTTGGGGAAGGAAAAATTCGGTTTGCCCGAAACGGAAGAACATGCCTGGACCCATTTTATCGATTAAAAACGCAAGGCGCTGTAGCAGAAAGTGAACGCATTTCAGAGGTCATGACGTTGCATACTGATGACATTGGATCATGATGTCATTAACACTAAGTATGGCTTCAAATGCGTGACCAATCTGTCTCCGGGCGAAGGCGTTTCAACGAAGGACGGAATAAGAGGGATATCCCTCACGGATTTTTGATATGGAGGTGATCTTTTGCTTGCACTGGAACTCATTTTCGCTGTTTTTCCGGGCATCATTGTCTTTATCATGGTGTACAGACTGGATAAGATTGAAAAAGAGCCGGCCTCTCTTTTGGCGAAGCTCCTTGTCAGCGGTATTTTAGCCGGTCTGCTTTCTTTTGCGGCGGGCGCTCTGGGATATATGGTGCTGCAATCTTTATATACCGGAAAGAATCTTATGTTTTTTCAGTTTGCTGACAGCTTTTTGCTCAAAGCGCTGCCGGAACAGGTTTGCATTTTCCTGGTGCTTTATCTTCTGACCTGGAAGGCAAAGGAGTTCAACTATACATTTGACGCAGTGGTCTATGCGATCACGATCGCCCTTGGCGTGACAGTAACAGGAAATCTGATCCGGATCTTCAGGGGCAGAGGCTTTCAGCCCGGCGTCCTCCTGCTGTCGCTGGTAGGGCATATGATCAGCGCAGTGTTTATGGGTTGTTTTTACGGAAAGACGAAAAACTGCGAAGGGCTAAAAGATAGCGGCTCGACCCGGCTGTATCTGGCGGAAACACTGCTGATCCCGGCCATTATGTTTGGGATCTATGACTTTTGCATGCGAATACAGACGACGGTTTTCTATATTTTCCTGATCATATACGAAATTGTATGCATGATCATATCTCTGCGGGAAATCATATATCTTTCCGGGCATGATACAAAGCTGGCAGGACTTGCTGATGCGGAACTGAGCAAAGAGGAAATGGCATCGTTTCAAGAAACGGAAAGGTGGTAAGCGGGATGCAGATCAAATGCGATTACTGTGGCCAGATGGTCGAGGAAAGCCTTCATACATGTCCATACTGCGGCGCCGCTTTATCCGGAGTGAACAGAATGGCGAAAACACAGCCGCAGACTATTGAAGAACTAAGGCAATGGTATGTGGATCATAAGCTGCCACCGGAGCAGGTCACACGTTTTTTCATCGGTAAAAATATCAAAGAGCCGAGAGCATTCGGTATTTACAAAGATGATAACGGCGATTTTGTCGTTTACAAGAATAAGGCAAACGGCGAGAGAGCTGTACGTTATCAGGGATCAGATGAGGGCTATGCCGTCAATGAGCTTTATCAGCGGCTGAGGACAGAAATAGCTGAGCAAAAGAAAAATAATGCGGCGCGCAATCAGACAAGCAACCGGCCGGTCAGAAAAAGTGCGCGCGCCAAGAGGATCGGATCGACCTTTTCAAAGATCATGAAGATGTTTTTGTACGTGCAATGCGGCGCCTCCTTTTTTGCGGTTGCGATGATCTTTCTGGCATCTTCATTAGATCACTCTCCGTCAAGGGGATATTATCGCTACAATGGCAAGGACTATTATTATCAGAAATCGCATTGGTATGAATACCAGGCAGATGATGATGACTGGTTACTGAATAATGATTGTGATTTCCTGAATGATTTGATCACAGACGATACCGCCGCGCAATACCGGATCTACGATCATGAAGGAGCACGGTTTGAAGACTCGACATGGTATGATGACTACAGCTCGAGCACAAGCAGCAGTGATGATTCCTACAACAGCAACGACTGGGATAGTGGCAGCTCATGGGACAGCAACGATTCCTGGGATTCCGGCACTTCAGACTGGGATTCGGACTGGTAATGTTTGAAAATGACCCACTGACTCCGTCCCGGGGGGGCCAAAATGAGTCTAAGGATAGGAAAACAAAAAGCCTCATTTAGAAGCAATAATCCGATGGGAGGATGGAAAATGGAAAACTCAAATTAAGGGAGATTAGCTATGAACGAAATGAGTATACTATTAAATTATAATTATCCAAATGGATATGTAAAATTAAAAGAGTTGAATTTGATAGATTTTGATTATTGGTATTTCATTCCAGAAAATCAATTACAAAATAGATTTGATGGTATGAACCAACGATAGTGATTATCATTATGCACAGGTGCCTGCCGCCGGCGCCACTTTTTTAATATGGCTTCATATGTTATGATAAATCATGTAGGAGATGATACCAACAAGAGGTGTGAAACAAGAGATTTTAGAATGTGAAAGGAGGCATGTTTCAATGGCAATGAGAAGGCAAAAAGGTGTTTTGATGGCATTTGTACTGACGGTGATACTGGGTGCGCTGATGCTGGTTTGCCCCGAGGTAAAGGCTGCGGAAACTACGGGAGGGTATTGGTCCCTTACATCCGGCCCGGTGATCACGCCCGGGCTGCAGGAGTATTATGGTACGAAGCATGCGCTCAGCTATAAAATCGATACTGCTGCCGGATTGATCTATCATTACCGGACTACCAGCTATGATACGGATGCGGATGGCCATGTGGAAGGTCATTTTACAACCAGTATTACCATGGCACCAACCAAGATCAACGGCGGAGAGACCGTAACATTTAACCTGAATACTTCCGTTGACAACAATATGAAGAATTTCATTCACAGCAATTCGATCAATGTGTATTGCAATAAGATCAAGTTCTATCGGAAGAGCGATGATTCCAATTACGGCGCGGATCTGAGCATCAGTACCGGACCGAATCATGTTCTGCAGGGAAGTGAAATCGTCTATTATAAGGTTCCTGTCGGAAAAGAGGCCGGAGAGACAATGACAATCCTGGAAGAGACCTCCCAGGGTCAGAGCAGCGGCGGCGTTATGGTTGGAGGTATATCCACCGAATGGACATACAAATGGGTTGTGCAGAATCAGGCGCCTACCCCGACGCCTACGCAGGAGCCGACCCAGCCGACACCCCAGATCAGCAAACCGGGTAAGGCGCAGGTGGCAAAGATTGCAAACGTCAAAGGTGCCAAGGTTAAGGTGACCGTCCAGGCTGTCAGCGGCGCCACCGCATACCAGATCAGGTATAAAGTGGGCAATGCCAAGAAGTGGAAGACCGTGAAGCAATCTTCCGGACAATTGTTTACCATTAAGGTAAAAAAAGGAAAAAAAGTTTCTGTGCAGGCACGTGCTTGTAACGCGGCTGGTAAAGGCCCCTGGGGAAAAACAAAAAAACTGAAAACGGACAAAAAGTGATCAAAGAATCCAACCTATGAAACAATACGAATACGTAACACAGGAAAACAGGGAGTTACTGAAGGAACAAAGTAAGAGCTTGCTAACTTTTGGCAGAAGGTTTCCTTCTCCCGGAGGAAGCGCTTATTACCTTGGCGAAGACGGAACCCCCATTATAACAAAACCCAGAGAAACATGGATCACAGCACGAATGGCCCATGTCTATTGTCTTGGCGAAATGCTGGGATTTGAGAAAAACGCAGAGATCGCGGATGCAGCCCTTCGGGGGCTCTGCGGAGAGCTGCGGGATCAGGAAAACGGCGGCTTTTTTGCAGGGATACAGGCAGATGGAAAGGCACTTCCGGATAAGCAGTGCTATGCTCACGCATTTGTGATACTGGCAGCCAGCTCAGCTTTGGCAGCCGGAAAAGCAGGTGCAGGTGATCTTCTGGAAGAAGCCCTGAAGGTTTTTGACCGCTATTTTTGGAATGAGGAAGAAGGACTTGCTTCGGATCTTTGGGATACATCATTTACGGAGCTCTCTGACTACAGAGGTTTGAATGCCAATATGCATACGGTGGAAGCCTTTCTTGCTGCTTCCGACGTTACCGGAGATGAGCGCTATCGAAAACGGGCTGGCAGGATCATCAGCCATGTGATGGAATGGATGGATAGGTATGACTACATGCTGCCGGAACACTTTAGCCGGGAATGGAAGCCGCTCCCCGAATATAACAAAGAAAGGCCGGATGATCCTTTTAAACCCTACGGCACAACACCGGGACATGCCATCGAATGGGCCAGACTGATCCTGCAGTGGGCGCTGACAGACAAGGAAGCAGTTGATCAGTATGATACTTATCTGCAGGCGGCAGGAAAGCTGTATAATCAGGCAAAAAACAATGCCTGGGATGTGGACGGCGCTCCGGGATTTTGCTATACCCTGGGCTGGGATAAAAAGCCCGTGATCCATGACAGGATGCACTGGGTGCTGGCAGAAGCCATCAATACCGCATCATTTTTATACCGGTTAACGGATGAACCGGAATATGCACAGGATTACAGAACCTATATGATGTATCTGGATCATACAGTGATTGATCATCAACACGGATCATGGTATCATCAGCTGGACCGTAATAACGAAGTGATCGGAACGGTCTGGCCCGGGAAACCGGATCTGTACCATGCTTTTCAGGCCATGATCTATCCCTATCAGCAACATCCGCAGAAGTCATTTGCGGCATCAATAGTTTAAGACAGAGGTTATAACAATGGATATTCGAGTAGTGATATTTGATTTTGACGGTACCTTGGCGGATACGAGAGCGCCCATCGTTACCGCAAAGCAGGAAACAATGAAACATGCAGGCCTTGAGGTGATGGATGAGGAAGCCTGCGCATCCACCATCGGCCTGACAGCAAGAGCCGGGTTTTTGAAGTTTTATCCCGACCTGTCGGAAGAGACGCTGGAAACTTTGGTAAATGAGTACAGAAGACAGTTTGATGAGCTGGTAAGCAAGGTTCCGCCTGCCCGTTTTCCGGGGGTGGAAGAATTGCTGGATGAGCTGGATCGGAAAAATATCATCATGACCATCGCTACGGCCCGGAACCGAAAATCCCTGACCGACTTTTTGACAAAGTGGGGCATGTTGGAACGGTTTCAACTCATCCTTTGCGGCGAGGATACAAAGCGCCTGAAGCCATTCCCGGATCCGGTATTGAAAACATTGGAGGAGCTGGATATCCGGCCTGAAAATGCTTTGGTCATCGGAGATATGCCTGTGGATATTGAAATGGGAAAAAGCGCCGGAGCATATACCTGCGGCGTAACCTACGGCAATTCGGACAGAGAGAGCCTGAAAAAGGCCGGAGCGGATTTTGTGGTGGATTCATTGGAGGAGTTTCTGCCTCTGCTGGCCGGATTAAGTAAAACTTAAGTTGACCGTACATTTTTCCCTGCATTATAATGAGCAAGATTCAACTGCGGAATAATCAGGACGCAGTGTAAAAAACAGATAAAGGGGAAGAGAGTATGAGAAAAAAAACATTATGGATGCTGGGAATGATGATATTGTGTGTTGGCTGCGGCGCAGCAGGTACCGATGCAGCAAATGAGACCCAGCAGGTGCAGGAAGCTGAGGCAGACAGCGGGAGCGAAGCTGCAGAGACAGCACAGGCTTCTGAGACGGAAGAGGAAGCCGAATCAAATGAAACGGAATCGGAGGAAGGCAAAGAGGGCATGCGTGCCAACCTTACACCGGAGCAGATTGAATCCGAGAAAGGTGAGGATATTGAGGCGGCCATAGATGAAGCAAACGCGGATCGGGATCTTTTTGCAGACTTTTTAAAAGGCATCGGAGAAGCGGAAGTATCCGACAAGATCCTCTGGCGTATGGATATGACCGAATCGGAGAAACTGGAAAGCGGAAAGGTTTTAAGTGCAGCGGATCTGGCGGATTTTTTGCAGAATAAAACCTTTGCTTCCGGGGCAGAGTATTCCATTTCTTATGCACCGCTAACGGTCAGCGCGGGACAGGCCTTTGCCATGAGCTATCTGTTTAACAGCGAGCCGGAACCTTATACGGTATTACTTGTCTTTTCCGAAAAGGACGGGAAGCTTAGCATCACCTTTGCAGCAGATCAGTGGACACGAAGAACGGTCGACATCAATGCGTATGGCATCATTCAGGACAGCGGATCCGGCGGTGCAGGCTCACATTTTTATTCCACCTATGCTCCGGACCAAAACGGCGTTTATCAGATCGTCACGGAGACGGAGGAAGAATACTACGGCTTCAGTTTTTACGGTGATGACGGGCAACCCTTACAGGATCTGAATGAAATCATGCAGAAAGCGGGAGAAGGCAACAAAGCGGCACAGGATGTGGTTTACTATCAGGAAAAGATCAATGGCAAAAGCTATTATTACTTCCTCGGTGCAGGAAAGCTGACCCAGGATACCGTTGATTATATCGATCTGATCGCTTCTACCTACAACTTCAAATTTGACGGAAAAGAAGCTGCGGATCAGGCCAGAGCAGCCTATGAGAAAGAGCTTGGGATCAGCGAAACTGTGGGAAGCGAAGAGAAAGCTGATTGGACTGAGTATAAATAACAGAAAAAAAGTACTTGACAGTTTTAACATACAGGTGTAAGATTCTAACTTGTAAAGACAAAGGCGTCTTGGAGACAATCTCCGAGTCGCCTTTTTTTTTGCAAAAATATAATTTTTAGGAGGTGATGATCATGTGTTCAATCTTAGGTGTCTGCACACCTGCTTTTGACGAAGCGCAGGTACTTGCAGCACTGGAAAAAACGAAATCAAGAGGACCGGATTCAATGAGGGTGGTGAGAACCAATAATAATAACGGCTATCTTGGTTTCAACAGATTGTCCATCATGGGCCTCACCGAAGAGGGCATGCAGCCCTTTGCATATAGCAATAAGAAAACGATACAGATCGCCGCAAGCGGGCAGGATGACATAGTATACGATATGCCTGAAGGCTGCGAAAGCATGGTGGTCTGCAACGGAGAAATCTACGGATTCAGAAAACTGAAGGAAGAGCTGATCGGAAAAGGATACGAGTTCATCAGTGATTCCGATTGCGAGATACTCCCGGCGCTGTATAAAGAATACGGAACGGACATGTTCAGGATGCTGGATGCGGAATTCGCAATGATCCTTTACGATGTAAAAACAGGATCCTACATTGCAGCAAGAGATCCCATAGGGATCAGGCCTTTGTACTACGGATTTACGGAAGACGGCAAATATGTATTTGCATCCGAACCGAAAAATTTGCTTACGCTAACTGATTTGATACAGCCTTTTCCGCCGGGACACTTTTTCAAGGACGGAACCTTTACCTGCTACAGAGATATGTCGGATGTAAAGGAATACACAAAGGATGATATCGATCAGATCACAGAAAAGATCCACGATCTTTTAACAGAAGGTGTTAAGAAAAGACTGGATTCCGATGCACCGGTAGGATTCCTTCTTTCCGGCGGCTTGGATTCATCCCTGGTATGCGGCATCGCAGCAAAGCTTTCGGACAAACCGCTTCAGACCTGGGCCATTGGAATGGATATAGATGCCATCGATCTGAAATACGCAAGGGAGGTTGCTGATTACATCCACTCCGATCACCACGAAGTGATCATCACAAAGGATGATGTGGTGGAGGCCATGGATACTGTGGTAAAGATCCTAGGAACCTACGATATCACAACAATCCGCGCATCCATCGGAATGTACCTGATCTGCAAGGCGATACATGAACAGTCCGATACAAGAGTACTTCTTACCGGAGAGATCTCCGATGAGATCTTCGGATACAAATATACGGATTTTGCACCGGATGCGGAAGCTTTTCAGAAGGAAGCGGAAAAGAGGATCAGAGAACTGCATATGTACGATGTGCTCCGGGCAGACCGCTGCATCAGCGTAAACTCGCTGGAAGCCAGAGTACCTTTCGGAGATCTGGATTTTGTAGAGTACTGCATGAGCATTGATCCGGAGAAAAAGCTGAACAAGTATGGCAAAGGAAAATACCTGCTTCGTAAAGCATTTGAAAAGGATGCACTGATACCTGACAGTATTCTCTGGAGAGAGAAGGCGGCCTTCTCCGATGCGGTGGGACATTCCCTCAGGGATGATCTGGCATGGCTTGCGGAAAAGACCTATACCGAAGAAGAGTATGAGCAGGGGATACAAAAGTATGAACATGCAAAGCCTTTTACCAAGGAATCACTTTTGTATCGCGATACATTCGAAAAATATTATCCCGGACAATCCGAAATGGTAGTAGACTTCTGGATGCCCAATAAGAGCTGGGAGGGATGCGATGTAAACGATCCTTCCGCCAGAGTTCTTTCAAACTACGGAGCAAGCGGTAAATAAAATAAACAGACAGTGAACTAAGGACAATGGCGTCCGGGAGATGAGAGTCTCCTTGACGCTTTTTTTATTATCAAATTAAGGAGGAGTCAATTATGACAACACAAAAAGTGCCCGAGCTGTACGGATCCATGGTTTTTGATGACAGAGTAATGAGAGCAAGACTCTCAGGGAAAGTATATAATTCCCTGCGCAAGACCATCGACGAGAATGAGAAGCTGGACGAGAACGTGGCGAACGAAGTGGCATCTGTTATGAGAGACTGGGCGATTGAAAAAGGTGCGACCCACTTTACCCACTGGTTTCAGCCCCTTACAGGTGTGACAGCTGAAAAGCACGATAGTTTTATTACGCCGGCACCGGACGGAAGCGTGATCATGGAGTTTTCCGGAAAGGAACTGATCAAAGGTGAGCCGGATGCATCCTCCTTCCCTTCAGGCGGTCTTCGTGCAACCTTTGAGGCCAGAGGATATACAGCATGGGATCCTACATCCTATGCATTTATCAAAGATCATACCCTTTGCATTCCCACTGCATTCTGTTCTTATTCAGGAGAAGCGCTGGATAAAAAGACACCGCTTCTTCGTTCCATGGAAGCATTGAACAAACAGGCAAAGAGAATCTTAAAGCTCTTCGGAAAAGATGTGAAGTTTGTACGTACCAGCGTAGGACCCGAGCAGGAATACTTCCTGATCGATAAGGATATGTTTGAAAAGAGACCTGACCTGGTTTATACCGGCAGAACCCTGTTCGGAGCAATGCCTCCCAAGGGACAGGAGCTGGATGATCATTACTTTGGTGTGATCAAACCCCGTGTTACTGCTTTTATGGAAGACTTAAATGAGGAGCTTTGGAAGCTGGGCATCCTTGCAAAAACCGAGCACAATGAAGTTGCTCCCGCACAGCATGAGATGGCACCCATTTTTTCCACTACCAACGTAGCTACCGATAACAACCAGCTGATGATGGAGATCATGCAGAAGGTTGCAAGAAGGCACGATATGGTTTGCCTGCTTCATGAAAAGCCTTTTGCAGGTGTAAACGGTTCCGGTAAGCACAACAACTGGTCCATGGCTACGGACAAGGGAACCAACCTTCTCTCCCCCGGAGATACCCCTTATGAAAACGCACAGTTTTTGCTGTTCCTTTGTGCAGTGATCCAGGCAGTGGATGATTATCAGGATCTTCTGAGACTTTCCGTTGCAACTGCAGGAAATGATCACAGACTGGGAGCAAACGAGGCACCTCCGGCTATCATCTCCGTATTCCTGGGCGATGAGCTGACCGGTATCCTGGATGCCATCAAGTCCGACAAGCCTTATCAGGGAACCGAGCAGGTGATCATGAAACTTGGTGTTCATGCACTTCCCAGATTCTCAAGAGATACAACGGATCGTAACCGTACTTCACCTTTTGCATTTACCGGCAACAAGTTCGAGTTCAGATCCTTAGGATCCTCCAACAGTATTGCATGCTGCAACATCATGCTCAATGCAGCAGTTGCTGAAAGTCTGAAGCAGTATGCGGACAGACTGGAAGGAGCAAGTGATTTCGAGGCAGATCTTCATGAGCTGATCAAAGAAGTGATCACCAAGCATCAGCGGATCCTGTTCAACGGAAACGGTTATGGTGAGGAATGGATCAAGGAAGCTACCGAGGTACGCGGCCTGTCCAACCTGAAGACAACAGCTGATGCTATGCCGCATCTTCTGGATGAGAAGAACAAAGAGATGCTCATCGCGCACAAGGTATTTACCGAAACCGAGCTGCAGTCCAGATGCGAGATCATGCTTGAGAACTACTGCAAGACTGTAAACATCGAAGGACTTACCATGGTGGATATGGTCCGCAAGAACTATCTGCCGGCTATTGAGAAATATCTGTACAGCCTGGCAAAGACCACTTCCCTTATGAAGTCCGTCAGCGGCAATGTGAAGTGCAACTATGAGATCTCGACCATGGAACGTCTTTCCGAGCTTACGGATTACATCTTAGAGCGTGTGAAAGATCTGGAGAAAGCACTGGAAGATCTGAAGGCAGTTGATGATGTTGTTAAGGCATCTGAGTTGGTCAGAGACGATCTGCTTCCCAAGATGGAGCATCTGCGTAAGCACGTAGACGAAGCAGAGATGCTTACAAGCGAGAGCAGCTGGCCTTTCCCGAGCTACGGAAAACTACTTTTTAGCGTTTATTGATTTTAGCATATTCGCTGCGAAGCAGCAGTGGAGCGAGCAACGCGAGCGGAAAATGCGAATAGCGAGTGGAGTAACCGCAAATCAGACAAACAGAAAAAAGCAAAAATAGGTCATCCCACAATGGCGTGGACGCGCGGGTGGGATGGCCTCTTTTTATAAAATTAGCAGGAGGTAACAATATGACTGAGGAGATTATGAAAGCATTAGATGGCGAATTGTTCGCGGTGTGGTTTTTGATCGGCGCCGCGCTGGTGTTCTGGATGCAGGCCGGTTTTGCCATGGTGGAGACCGGATTTACCAGAGCAAAAAACGCAGGTAACATTTTGATGAAGAACCTGATGGATTTCTGTATCGGCTGCGTGGTATTCATTGCCATCGGATTCGGATTTTTACTGGGCGAAGATATGATGGGATTCATCGGTAAGCCCGGACTTGATATTTTTACAGCGTATGAATCCTTTGACTGGTCCAACTTTATTTTCAACCTGGTATTCTGTGCTACGACGGCAACCATCGTATCCGGCGCCATGGCTGAAAGGACCAAGTTCTTAAGCTACTGCGTATACTCCGGTGTGATCTCGGCTTTGATCTATCCCATTGAAGCGCACTGGATCTGGGGCGGCGGCTGGCTGGCTCAAATGGGATTCCATGATTTTGCAGGGTCCTGTGCAATCCACATGGTAGGTGGTATCGCAGCTATCGTGGGTGCAAAAATGGTAGGACCGAGAATCGGTAAATTTGAAAAGGATGAAAACGGAAAAGTTGTAAAAGTAAATGCATTCCCCGGCCACAACATTGTAGTCGGTGCACTCGGTGTATTCATCCTGTGGCTTGGCTGGTACGGTTTCAACGGTGCTGCCTGCACTTCCGTAGATCAGCTGGCAAGCGTTTTTGTAACAACAACCATCGCACCTTCCATTGCAACTGTAGTCTGCATGATCTTTACCTGGATCAAATACGGTAAGCCCGATGTTTCCATGTGTCTGAACGCTTCCCTGGCAGGTCTTGTAGCGATCACCGCTCCCTGTGATGTAACGGATGCATTCGGTGCCATCGCCATCGGTGCTGTAGCAGGTCTTCTGGTTTGCTTCGGCGTATGGCTTCTTGATTACAAACTTCACATTGACGACCCTGTAGGTGCTGTTGCAGTTCACATGATGAACGGTATCTGGGGTACCATTGCAACAGGTCTTTTTGCAACAACTTCCGCACCTGACAATGACAGCCTGGTAGGTCTTTTCTACGGTGGTGGTTTCCATCTTCTGGGATTACAGATCCTTGGTGTTTTAGCAGTCGGTGCCTGGGCTTGCATCGGAATGATCATCGTATTCTCCATTATCAAAGCCATCTTCGGACTTCGCGTTTCCGAGGAAGAGGAGATTGAAGGTCTTGATTCCACAGAGCATGGTCTGGCTTCCGCTTATGCAGGATTCTCCATCGTGGATATGAGCAGCGCCGGAATGGTTGAGAACGAAAACACCAGCCTGGGTGAGACAGATTATGAAAAAGCAAGTGAAGCTAAGAAAAACGCTTCCGTACCTGTTGTTAACACTGCAAAAGCAGTAGAAGGCACCAGCCTTGATACCGGCATGAACAAAGTAGTTATCATTACCAAACTTTCCCGGTATGATAAGATCAAGAGAGCACTCAATACCCTCGGTATCACCGGTATCACCGTAACACAGGTAACCGGCTGCGGTATCCAGAAAGGTGCCGGCCAGATGTATCGTGGAGTTGAGATGGACCTGACTCTTCTTCCGAAGATCAAACTGGAAGTCGTAGTCAGCAAGATTCCAGTAGACAGTGTCATCGAAGTAGCAAAGAAAACCCTCTACACCGGAAAGATCGGCGACGGAAAGATCTTCGTATATCCTGTCAGCCGCGTCGTAAAGATCCGTACAGGGGAAGAGGATTTTGATGCGCTTCAGGATGTAGAATAAGATGTGACTATTCACGGTAGAGTGATAAAAGGAGCAGTTTACAAGTTTACTTGTTTAAACTGCTTCTTTTTTTAACTCGTACTGCGAAGCAGGAACTGAAAGACATATTTTCACCACATTCTCATCACTTTTCTGTCGCATTTTCGTTTTATAGTCCTTAATATCCGATACGCAGCAATGTCACATCAAACAAATCGCAAGGAGAATACAACTTTGTTTCGACATGAATGCAAACATGAGATCACACTATCCGACATGATCGCCATCCGCCAAAGGATGCGGGCGGTGGCAAGACCGGATCCCCACGCAATAGAAGGTAAATATCTGATCCGAAGTCTCTATTTTGATACCCCGCAAAACAAAGCACTTTTGGAAAAACAGGCAGGGATCAGCCGCAGACACAAATTCAGGATCCGTTATTATAACAAGGACACGTCTTTTATCCAGCTGGAAAAAAAGAGTAAAGTCGGTGGCCTCGGAACCAAAGTCGCAGCCTCTTTGTCAGAAGAGCAGGCCCAAAGCATAGTGGATGGCAGGATCGACTGGATGCGGGATTCGGGGGATGAGCTGATCAGAGAGTTTTATACCAAAATGGTTGGGGAAAGATTGCGGCCTAAGACCATTGTGGATTATACCAGAGAACCCTTTGTTTTCGGCCCGGGCAACGTGAGAGTGACCCTGGATTATGACATTCGGACTGGTCTTGACGGTGTGGATTTTTTAAACACCGAATGTGTTACCGTACCGGCAGCTCCCGGGATCTGCATTTTGGAAGTGAAGTGGGACGGATATCTTCCGGATATCATACGGGATGCGGTCAGACTCCCATATGCCAGAACGGAAAGCTTTTCCAAGTATGAGGTCTGCAGACTGCCGATGTTGTAGAACTATCAGAAAGCAGCCGGAAAACAAGAAGATAAAGAAGAATAAATAATAAGAGAATAGAAAAAGGAGAACACAGTAATGACATTCAAAGACATCTTTAAATCAAGCTTTCTGGAGAACGTGACCAGCATCAGCATTTTGGATATGGTACTTGCCATGGCACTGGCGTTTGCCATCGGGATCTTTATTTTTCTGATCTATAAAAAGACCTATCAGGGCGTAATGTATTCCACAAGCTTCGGCGTTACGCTGGTGGCCCTTACCATGATCACAACCCTTGTTATTCTGGCAGTAACCAGCAATGTGGTTCTTTCCCTTGGTATGGTCGGTGCCCTTTCCATCGTTCGCTTCAGGGCTGCTATTAAGGAACCACTGGATATCGCATTTTTATTCTGGTCCATTGCAGTGGGTATCGTACTTGCCGCAGGAATGCTGCCTCTTGCAGTATTCGGAAGCATCATCATCGGCGTTATGCTTTTGATCTTCACCAATAAAAAATCCCATCTGATGCCTTATATTGTTGTACTTGGATGCAACGACCATGCTTCAGAACAGAAGGCTACAGAGTATATTCGTTCCAAGGTAAATAAATTCAGTGTTAAGAGTAAGAGTGCCCAGAAGGGAAGTGTTGAACTGAACATTGAGATCAGACTGAAAGACGATAATACGGATTTCATCAATGAACTGGCAGGAATGGACGGAGTAAACAGTGCTGTGCTTGTAAGCTATAACGGAGAGTATGCCGGATAAGTCAGAAAGGAACGCATATGTCAGCAGGAAAAAATATTGACAAAATATGTGCCATCATTACAGCCATCGCGGTGCTGATCACGGCGGTTTTTATGAACGGAGAGGCCCTGGGGATCAAAGCAGATGATTCCGTAACACTGGGCTATGAAGATACGCTTTTTGACGACAGCTACGTTCATACCATAGACATTACCATGGATGATTGGGATGGCTTTATCGAGAAAGCCACATCGGAAGAGTATACCAATGCAGATGTTACCATTGACGGTGAAACCGTAAAAAATGTGGGCATCAGAGCAAAGGGTAATACTTCCCTTTCCACCGTATCCCAGCTGGGAAGCCAGCGTTACAGCTTGAAGATCGAGTTTGACTGCTATGAGGCTACCGGCAATTATCAGGGACTGGACAAGCTGTGCCTGAACAATCTGATCCAGGATTATACCATGATGAAGGACTATGTTTCCTACAAGCTCATGAATGAGTTTGGCGTGGCTTCGCCTCTGGTCAGCTTCTGCTACATCACGGTAAACGGAGAGGATTGGGGATTGTATCTGGCTGTAGAGGCGGTGGAGGATTCTTTCCTGCAGAGAAACTATGGAAATAATTACGGCGATCTGTATAAGCCGGACAGTATGTCCTTTGGCGCCGGAAGAGGAAAAGGCGGCGATTTTGACATGCAGAATATGGACTTTGACAAGATGGGTATGGATAATCCGTTTGAACGTGGTAAAACCGTTTCGGAGAATGGTGTTTCCAAAGAAGAGACCGGGAAAGATGCAAACTCTGAGAGCAAATCGGATAGCGGATCGGAGAGCAGCAGGCCTTCCATGCAGGGAAATCCGCCGGGCAACTTCACCGGTGGTGATACGGAAAACGGTAAGGGTGGCTTTCCCGGTGGAAACGGCGGCCCCGGAGGAAGCGGCTTCCCCGGAGGAAACGGCGGTCCCGGTGGATTCCCGGGAATGGGAAGCTCGGATGTAAAGCTCCAGTATTCCGACAATGAAATTGACAGCTATTCCACGATTTTTAACAATGCCAAGACAAAGGTGAAAACCTCGGATAAAAAAAGGCTGATCAGTTCACTGAAATCCCTGTCGGAAGGAATTGCAAATGCAGACACGCAGGCAGTGGAAAAAGCAGTCAATACCGATGAAGTTATGCGATATATGGTAGTGCACAACTTTCTGATAAACGGTGATTCCTATACGGGAAATATGATCCATAATTATTACCTTTATGAGGAAAACGGTCTGCTGTCCATGATCCCCTGGGATTACAATCTGGCCTTCGGAACCTTCCAGGGACAGGATGCAACGGCAACCATAAACGATCCCATCGATACGCCCTTATCTGTTACAGATGATGATACGGACAGACCTATGTTTTCCTGGATCACATCATCTGAAGAATATACGGAGGAGTATCATGCATTATATCAGGAATTTTTGGAGCAGTTTTATGAAAGCGGTTATCTGACGGAGCTTGTCAGTGATACCTATGAAATGATCAGGGAGTATGTTGAAAAAGATCCTACGAAGTTCTGCACCATGGAAGAGTTTGAAAAAGCAGTGAAGACCATGGAATCCTTTGTAACTCTCCGATGCGAAAGTATTGATGGGCAGCTTTCAGGCCTTATCCCTACAACGGACGCAGGGCAAAAAGAGGATGACTCCAATCTGATTGATGCTTCCGACATTACCTTATCGGATATGGGCTCCATGGGAGGCGGTTTCCAGGGTGGAAAGGATCAGAATGGAGATATGACAAAACCCGGACAGAATGCACCGAATATGAAAGAAGCCGGGGAAAACGTGACTGATGCAAAGAATAATGATGCGTAAAATATTAACCGGGAGGCATCCTGCCTCCCGGTTGATAATGGGTAGGGATGACGGTGCTGCATCCGCCATATTGAGAGGGTGTGTAAAGAGTAGTTCTTTCTGCAACATTTTTTCCAACCCATTTTAGTTCATAGAAGAAGGGAAAGACAGTCAATTCCTGATATGTTTTGACCGTTTTTTGCAAATCCTACTAGGCATTAGAATGCATTTTTCTGTATTCTCTGGGAGTACAGCCGGTGGACTCCCGAAAGATTTTATTGAATGTAGTGGTGGATTGAAAGCCGGACTGGAAAGCACAGTCGGTGATGGACAATTTTTCATTCGCCAAAAGGGCGATGGCATTCTGCACTCGCATATCCGCCAGATAAGCAGGGAAGCTCATATGGGTATATTCCCGGAAAAGCTTGGAAAAATAAAATGGACTCAGTCCCACTTCGGCAGCCACATCTTTTTGTGAAATATCTTCACCCGCGTGCTCGCAAAGATAGCCGCAGGCATGTCTGATATAGCCCCAGGCAATATCGGAAAACTCGTTTCCGAGGATCTCGCGCTGTTCGGAAATCACATGTTCCCCGATCAAAATCAGGATCTTATAGATCTCAACTCTGCACTTCGTTTCTTTGAAATAGGTTTCATTTTTATAGATCTCTGACAGGTTGCTGATCAGATCTGCCAGCTCCTTTGCCAGCTGGGGATGAGCTGCTTTGGAAATATGATGGCATTTCACCATGAAACGGTTAGCGGCGGCAATATCGGTACTGCTTTCCATGATGGCAGAGGAACATTGCAGCAGCGTGTAGCCGTCCTTGGGAGCACTGAGGATCTCGTGCAGTTCCCGGGGCCAGATGATCAGAAGATCGCCGGCTTCCGGGGTGTATATATCATCACCGATCCGGTACCGACACCCTTTTTTTCGGATTAGCACAAATTCGGCAGACGTGTGCCAGTGAGACGGAAAAGAGGTGGGGGTCCCTTTTTTTGTCAGCGAAACGCCATGTACATTAGGATATTTAATGATTTCTCTATTCATGATTTTTGTCCTTTACTGCTGTAACGCAAAAATGCGGATTTAATCTCCTATATTATAACAAAATTCGGTCAAAACTGATAGGGTTTCCGATGGCTTTTTTATCTGTTTTCCATTACACTCAAGAAAGAACGGGCATTAGAAACGAAAAACTTGAAATTTGGAAAGGAGAATTCTTTTTATGGAAAATTTCACCTTCTATTCCCCCACTTTTTTTGCATTCGGTAAAGATACGGAGCAGCAGACCGGAGAATACGTGAAGCGCTTTGGCGGCAGTAAGGTCCTGATCCATTACGGAGGAAAGAGCGCAAAGAGCTCGGGGCTTTTGGACAGAGTGGAAGCATCCCTGAAAAAAGAGGGGATCCCTTATGTGATGCTGGGAGGCGTCAAGCCCAATCCCAGAAGCGGACTGGTGTATGAAGGAATTGAACTTTGCAAAAATGAAGGTGTTGATTTTGTGCTGGCTGTAGGCGGCGGAAGCGTCATTGATTCCTCCAAAGCCATCGCGGCAGGTGTTGTATATGACGGCGATTTTTGGGATTTTTACAGTGGAAAACGGATTGAAAAAGCGCTTCCCGTGGGAACGATCCTGACGATTGCGGCAGCCGGAAGCGAGGGCAGCCCGGACTCCGTGATCACAAAAGAAGAGGGCATGTTCAAGCGTGGCGCCAGCGGCGATGCGATCCGCCCGAAGTTTTCTATTTTGAATCCGGCTCTTACCCAGACTCTGCCGGCTTATCAGTCTGCAGCGGGAATTACCGATATCATGGCGCACCTTTATGAGCGGTACCTGACCAATTCAAAAGAGGTGGAAGTGACCGACAGACTCATTGAAGCATTACTTTTGACTATGAAGCATGAAGGACCGAGAGTCATTGCGGATCCCAATAACTATGAGGCCAGAGCCAATATCATGTGGGCAGGTATGATGGCCCATAACAACAGCTGCGGCGTTGGAAGAAGCCAGGACTGGACCAGTCATGACATCGAACATGAACTTTCCGCACTTTATGACTGTGCACACGGCGCAGGCCTTGCGGTTACCATGCCTGCAGTGCACAGATATGTCTACAAACATGATGTGATGCGTTTTGCAAAGGTGGCTGTTCGTGTCTGGGGCTGTCAGATGGACTTTGATCATCCGGAGGTGACAGCGCTGGAAGGTATTGCTGCATTCCAAAATTTCCTTTGTTCCATCGGTATGCCGAAGAATTTTGAAGAGCTGGGAGCAAAGAAAGAGGACATCCCCAAACTTGTTGAGGTACTTTGCCGCGGTAATGGAAGAGAAGGATCCCTTACCGGATTTGTAACGCTTGATGAAGAGGACTGCACAAAGATTTATGAGATGATGGTGTAAGGAGAAACGCGTATGAAGGCTTTATTCATTGGTGGTACCGGCACGATCAGTATGGGGATCGTAAAGAAGCTGGCAAAAGACCCGGGATGGGAAGTATGGCTTTTAAACAGAGGCAACAGAAAAGATGAGGTGCCGGCAGGCGTGCATCAGATCATCTGCGATATCACAGATGAAAAAGCTGCCCGGGAAGCTTTGTCCGGTATGGAGTTTGATGTGGTGGGAGAGTTCATCGGTTTTACCGTGGATCAGGTAGAGCGGGACTACAGACTGTTTGCGGGAAAAACGAATCAGTACATTTATATCAGCTCCGCATCGGCTTACAACAAACCGGCAGCTCACTATGTGATCACGGAAGGCACAACCCTTGCCAATCCCCATTGGGAGTACTCCCGCAATAAAATTGCCTGCGAAGAATTTTTGATGCAAAAATACAGAGAAGAGGGTTTTCCTGTCACCATCGTAAGACCCAGTCATACTTATGACGAGAGGAACATTCCCCTTGGCGTACATGGAAAAAAGGGGTTTTATCAGGTGATCAAACGGATGCAGGAAGAAAAGCACGTGATCATTCAGGGAGACGGCACCAGCCTTTGGGCGGTGACCTTTAATGAGGATTTTGCTACCGGGTACATAGGTCTTATGGGCAACAGACATGCCATCGGCGAATCCTTCCAGATCACAGGAGATGAAATCCTTACCTGGAATCAGATCTACCGGACCATTGCGGATGCTCTTGGGGTTCCACTTCATGCGTATCATGTATCTTCCGATTATCTCAGCGATGTGGGTGATCATCTGGGATTCGATTTTGAAGGAAGCCTTATCGGCGACAAATCCGTTTCGGTGGTGTTTGACAACAGTAAATTAAAAAGACTGGTGCCGGGTATGCAGACAACGATCCCTTTCCACAGGGGCGTTCGTATCGCGCTGGATTATGTCCTGTCCCATGAAGAGTGTCAGGTCCCTGACCCGGAATTTGACAAGTGGTGCGACGACGTGATCGAGGCATTGGAACAGTCAAAAACACGGATCGGAAAAATGGGTTGACGTTTTTTCCCTTCGGGTGTAAAGTTGAATACGTATTGAGACAAAGGCGTCTCGGAGATTTCTCCGGGGCGCTTTCTACTTTTTTATCAGACAAAGGGATTGACAGGAGAGCAGATATGATAATGGATAAAGTCCATGAAGAATGCGGCGTGTTCGGAATCTACAGTCCGGAAGGGAATCAGGTATCCCATGCATTGTACAGCGGCCTGATGGCACTGCAGCACAGAGGCCAGGAATCAGCGGGGATTGCCGTGTGTGATACCGCAGGACCCAAAGGAAATATTACCGTGAAAAAAGGCATGGGTCTTGTGAGTGAAGTATTCACATCCGAAGATATGACGCGGCTTTCCGGCAACATCGGTGTGGGACATGTGCGTTACTCCACAACGGGGGGAAGCACCGTGGAAAATGCCCAGCCCATTGCCATGAATTACATCAAAGGAAGCCTTGCTCTTGTGCACAACGGGAATCTGATCAACGCAGATGCCATGAAAGAAAAGCAGATGCACCGGGGGCAGGCACATTATACAACCACGGATTCGGAAGTGCTTGCATATGAGATCGTCAGCAAGAGAGTGCGAAGCAAAAATATCGAAGAAGCGGTACATAAAGTAGCCGGCGTTATGAAGGGCGGCTATGCCTGTATCGTCATGAGTCCGAGAAAAATGATCGCCTTTCGTGATCCTCTGGGATTAAAGCCGCTGGTATTCGGGGAAAAAGACGGAAATTACATTTTTGCCTCCGAAAGCGCAGCTATCCTTTCCGTAGGGGGAAAACTGATCCGTGACGTAAGGCCGGGAGAGATCATAACCGTGACAAAGGACGGCGTAAAAAGCGATGAGTCTTTGTGCAAAAAGAAAATGGCCCATTGCGTGTTTGAGTATATCTATTTTGCAAGAAACGATTCAGTCATTGACGGGATCTATGTGTATGATGCCAGAAAAAAAGCGGGACAGGCTCTTGCCAAAACCGATATTCCCGATGCGGATATCGTAGCGGGTGTGCCGGATTCCGGACTGGTGGCAGCCCAGGGGTATGCTGAAGCTTCCGGCATTCCTTTTTCCCTGCTGTTTCATAAAAACAGCTATATCGGCAGAAGCTTTATCAAGCCCACGGATGAGGAACGGAAAAATGCCGTGCGCATGAAGCTTTCCGTTATAAAGAGTGTGGTGGAGGGCAAGCGGATCGTACTTATCGATGATTCCATCGTAAGAGGCAATACCATGCGGCAGATCATTGCTATGCTCAGGGAAGCCGGCGCGGCTTCTGTGCATGTACGGATCAGTTCACCTCCCTTTTTATATCCCTGCTACTATGGCACCGATGTGCCCAGCGCAGGGCAGCTTATCGCCTCAGAGCATTCCACGGAGGATGTGCGGAAAAGTATTGGCGCGGATTCTCTGAAATATCTGGATATTTCCGATTTCCGGGAAATGACAGGCGGCCTGCCGCTGTGCAAGGCATGCTTTGATCATAACTATCCGATTACCTGACGGACCGGATTTTTTGGATTACATGCTTGTAACAAATAACGGACACGATCACATCGGCAATGAATACAAAGGATAGGAAGCTATACAGGGCAGTTTGCTTTTTATCGATCAGTCCATTTTTGTAAAGCGAGATATAGACAGGAACGGAGAAAAGCCCTGTGATCACAATAGCCGCCAGATCCACGATAGCAAATACGAAGGTAAAAGCTATGGTAAAGATGGTGAGAAAACAGATCAGACCCGCCAGAAAAATGCAGATATAACAGGGAATCTGAACAAACCGCATGATCAGTTGGGTCCTTAATAAGGAGACGCTTTGGTCTTTCGAGACCGGAGCGTTTTTTAGCGTGACAAAAACGGCATGAAAGAGGCCGGAGATAAACAGAAATAGCGTGGGAATGATCAAAACGAGAATGGCCGTGATCAGATAGTTTTCGGTAAACCATGCATCCACTGACTCCGGAATGAAGTCTGAAGCGTGACTAAGTGTAAATGGCAGAATTATGATCATGAATTCCAGATAAAGATAAATTCCGCCAAGTATGATCCAAATCTTTTTCATAACGTGAGCTCCTTTTTGCTTTAATTATTATACATAAGTGACTGGCGTACATGCAAGGAAAAGGATTGAATGGTTATGAAACGGTTTTGATACGGTTGTAAAAATATCTGCTTATGGTATGATGGTTGATGATAGGGATTAATTAGCTGGGACGTCGGTGACGTTGGGGATAGTAACGATAGAATCATAGGAGGAGCAGGTACTATGACCATAGAAGAAATGAAACGCAGAAAAAAAGAACTGGGACTTTCCAACGCAAAGCTTTCCGACATGGCAAAGGTTCCCCTTGGAACGGTGCAGAAGGTATTCAGCGGTCAGACAGCCGCTCCCCGCTACGAGACACTTCAAAGGCTTCAGGATGCGTTGGAGAAAGCAGGAGGGAGAAGAGGCGGGTCAGGCAGCATGGTCAGACAGCCGGGATCTGGAATTATATATCAGTTCATCGGGAGCGAGGTCTTTCGTATGCTGAAAAACTATGTTGAAAAACAAAAGGGAAAATGCATTCCCTTTATCGCGCCTACGGATGTCCAGCTGGATAAGGATGACAAAACTATTTTGCAGCCGGATGTCATGGTGGTATGCGACAGAAGCAAGATCACCAGGGCAAGGATCGTTGGTGCGCCTGACTTTGTGGCGGAGGTTTTGTCTCCGGGCAGTGTCGCAAATGATCTGTTTATCAAGGTGGTGAAATACAAGTATGCCGGGGTTAGAGAGTATTGGATCATCATGCCCGATGACAAGTCGGTTGCGGTGTATGAATTTGAGAAGTCATCCGATCCGGAGATTTTTACATTTGACGATAATATACCTGTCGGGATTTGGGAGGGAAAATGCAGGATCGACTTTTCCTACATCTATGAACAGGCAAAGTTTATGTATGAGATAGATTAGAAAGGGTGAATATGGATAAAAGGCAACGAAAGAAGAGAAATAAATATGTGATCCTGTTCCTGATCTTATTGCTCCTAGTATGGGGATGGACCTGGAAGCCGGTTACGGAGCACATCATATTGCCTCTTTTTGAGGAAGAGGGAGATAACGTCCGGATCGCTCTTATCACAGATCTTCATTCCTGCTACTACGGAAAAAATCAGCAGTGGCTAATTAACAGAGTGATGAAGGAGCAGCCTGATCTGGTGATCCTCAGCGGCGATATCTATGATAACAGGCTGCCGGATAAAAACGCGCAGATCACCATAAAGCGTCTGGCAGAGCGGTTTCCCACCTACTATGTGACCGGGAACCATGAGTTCTGGAGTGGCCGGGCAGAGCAGATGAAGGAAAATGCGGCAGAGCTGGGAGCACAGGTGCTGGCGGGAGATTGCACGATGCTGAGCGTGGGCAGTCGGAAGCTGGATATTTGCGGCGTTGACGATCCCACGGATATGGCAAGCAGTGAGTGGCAACAGCAGATACGGCAGGCATATGAACAAACGAAAGAAGGTCACCTCCGTATCCTGGTAAGTCACAGACCGGAAAAAGTGTTCGTTTATCAGCAATATGATTTTGATCTGGTCCTTGCGGGACACGCCCACGCGGGGCAGTTTCGGATTCCATTTTTAAACAAAGGATTATTTGCACCGGATCAGGGTTTTATGGCAGAGTATGTAAACGGTGTGTATCCTTTGCAGGGAGAAAGCACCATGGTGGTCAGCCGTGGCCTGGCAAGGGAGACCACACCCATGCCGCGCTTTTTCAATCATCCGGAGGTTGTGATCCTGGATATTACAACAAAAGATTGATCGTGGAAACAGATCATGAGAATTTGAAAAACATCACAATAGATGCTACAATAGGTGGCGACAGTTTAACCATGACTATGGTGATAAAGAAAGGGGAATAATATGATAAAGAAAAGTAAAGCAGGCCTGAGACTGCTGACAGCAGCTGTTGCTGCGGCAGGGCTTTTGGCAGGAAGTATGACAGATGTGTGTGCAGCAGCCACCATGGTGGAAACAGTACATATTTATTTTCCGGAAAATGCTCACATTGAATATGGATCATCAATCAATGGTTTTTTACAGGATATCGTTGTAGATACAAACTTTACCACGGGAGCAGAAGTGGTTGCAGCGATACCCAATGCTAATAAAACGAATGAAGACAAACAGTATTCAAGCTATATCGTTGGTAAAGAAAAGATCGGAAGCAGTAGCCAAAAAAGTGTGAACATTAATACAGATGTTATAGAAGAAGAGTATGAATACACTGTTCAGTTTTATTACAGAGCCCTTGACGGGTATGTTCTTCCCTCTGGAGCATCTACAGATCAGGCGTGTGTGAACGGAGAAGCAGTAGATGGGCTTTATCTTGCAGGCAGTGGTGATAAATACAGACAGGTCAGCATTATTTTAAGTCCTTCAAATTGGGGAAATATAAACTATGATCTTAAAAACGGATCCGCTTCGATTTCAAATCGTTCAGCGGCACTTGTTTTGGAAAGGACGCTGTGGAAGCTTGACCGCAATTCAAAGATCAAATGTAAAAAAACAGGTACATATAAAACACAGGCGGATCTTGATAATGATGATGAATATGATATTGAGGTAATCGTTGGAGCAAAAGGAACTACCGGTCAAAAGGTGACTAAACTTGAAAAGTGTTCGGTAAAAGAAGGAAAAAAATCCTTTACAATTCCGAAAAGTGATATGGCATATGAGGGAGAAGGCATTTGTTGTAACAGGAGTGTCTTTGAAAATCTTACTTTTGACTTTGGTGAGATATCCGAGGCAAAGAAAGACATCTCTGCCGCAACGGTTTCAGCTATCCCGGATCAGACCTATACCGGCAGTGATATTGAGCCGGCTGTTGTAGTGAGCCTCGATGGAAAAACCTTAACCAAAGATGCGGATTATGTGGTTGTTTACAGTAATAACAGAGAAGTGGGTTCTGCAAAAGTTACCATCACTGGTAAAGGAAACTATACAGGTACCGTTGTAAAAGCCTTTGTGATCAAAAGCGCTTCTTCCGGCGGAAACGGCGGCCAGGGAGATCAGGGCGGCAACGTCGGTCAGGGCGGTCAGACCACGGATCCTGCGAATCCGGGCGACGGACAGCAGCAGAATCCCGGCCAGGATGTGGTAGAGCATGAGCAGATCAGTCTGGCTAAGGCAAAGATCAAATCCGCTAAGGCAAAAGCAAAAAAGAAGATCGTCGTAAAATGGAGCGAAGTGGAAAATGCAGATGGCTATGAGATCGCATATACCACAGACAAGAAGTTTAAAAAGAGCGTAAAAACCGTAACGACGGAAAAAGAGACAGTTACGCTTAAGAAGCTTAAAAAAGGCAAAGTATACTATATCCGCGTGCGTGCTTACGTTCAGGATGATGATAAAAAGATCACCGGTAAGTGGAGCGCAGCAAAGAGAATAAAAGCTAAAAAATAAGCTCTTGACAGACGGTGGCAAAAGCGGTATATTGTAATGCAGAGTGATTTTATATGAGATTTGGAAGCAAAGGCGCTTCGGGTTTTACCTGAAGTGCCTTTTTTTTGTATGCTTTGAAGAAATGCTAACTGGGTTAGATCAGGACCGGCAGAAGGAGGAGTTATGACATCAGAAATGAATCGTATCCGGGAAAAAGGCCTTTACAGACCTGAATTTGAGCATGAGAACTGCGGTATCGGTGCCATTATTGATATTGAAGGCAGAGCCTCTCATAAGCTGGTTGACGATGCGCTTTCCATCGTGGAGAACTTAGAGCACAGAGCAGGAAAAGATGCGGAAGGTAAGACCGGAGACGGTGTTGGTATCCTGACACAGATACCCCATGCTTTTTTTGTAAAGAAACTGAAAGAACAGGGTGTGGATCTGCCCGGCCAGCGTCAGTACGGCGTGGGTATGTTCTTCTTTCCCCAGAAGGATCTGGAGAGAAGACAGGCAAGATCCATGTTTGAAATGATCGTGAGAAAACAGGGATTGCAGATCCTTGCCTGGAGAGAAGTGGAGTCAGAGCCGCAGGTTTTGGGCCAGAAAGCAAAAGAGTGCATGCCCAGAATCCAGCAGGCTTTCATTCAGCGCCCTGCTGACGTGACGGACGATCTTGCATTTGACAGAATTTTATATCTGATCAGGCGGGAGTTTGAACAGTGCTGTGTGAGCACCTATGTGCCCTCACTTTCCTGCCGGACCATCGTTTATAAGGGAATGTTTTTGGTACATCAGCTTCGGAGCTTTTATCAGGATCTTCAGGATTCCGATTACAGTTCGGCGGTTGCCATGGTGCATTCCCGTTTTTCGACCAATACTATGCCCAGCTGGAACAGAGCCCATCCTAACAGATTGATCGTCCATAACGGTGAGATCAATACGATCAAAGGAAATGCGGACAAGATGCTGGCAAGAGAGGAAACCATGCATACCGGAGCTTTTTCTGCAGAGGATATGACGAAAGTCCTCCCCGTCATTTCCCAAAGCGGTTCCGATTCCGCTATGCTGGATAATACGCTGGAATTTCTTATGATGAGCGGTATGGAGCTTCCTCTTGCCATGACCATCATGATCCCGGAGCCCTGGTCCCATAATGATACCCTTTCTCAGGAAGAGAGAGATTTTTATCAGTACTACGCAACCATGATGGAACCCTGGGATGGCCCTGCATCGATCCTGTTTTCCGACGGAGATATGATGGGCGCCATTTTGGATCGCAACGGCCTGCGTCCCTCCAGATACTACATCATGGACGACGGACGACTGATCCTTTCTTCTGAGGTGGGTGTCCTGGAGCTGGATGAGAGTCATATCGTAAAGAAGGAAAGACTGCATCCCGGCAAGCTCCTGGTTGTGGATATGAAAAAGAAAAAGATCTTCCAGGATCGTGAGATCAAGGAAACCTATGCTCTTCGCAATCCTTACGGAGAGTGGCTTGACAGCAGGATTTCCGAGCTGCATGATGTGAAGATCCCAAATAAGAAGGTTCCCTGCATTAAAGATGAGCAGAGAAAGCGCCTTCAGAAAGCCTTTGGCTATACCTGGGAAAACTATCACGGAAGCATTTTGAGTATGGCACTTACCGGCACGGAACCCATCGGTTCCATGGGTGTGGATACGCCCATCGCGGCCCTTTCCGGTGAGTATCAGCCGCTGTTTTACTACTTCAAGCAGCTGTTTGCTCAGGTGACAAATCCCCCCATTGATGCACAGCGTGAGGAGATCGTTACATCCAGAACCGTTTATGTTGGTAAAAACGGAAATCTGCTGGAAGAAAAACCCGAGAACTGTCAGGTACTTAAGATCAATAATCCCATCCTGACAGATCTGGATCTTTTGAAAATTGAGAATATGAAAAAAGAGGGATTCCAGGTGGCAAAGGTATCCACTCTCTTTTATAAGAGCACGCCCCTGAAGATCGTTTTGTCCAGACTTTTTGTGGAAGTGGATAAAGCATACAGGGAAGGAGCAAATATCCTGATTCTTTCCGACAGAGGTGTGGATGAAAACCACGTGGCCATTCCCTCCCTTCTGGCCGTGGCTGCAGTTCATCACCATCTGGTGGAGACGAAAAAATGTACCGCCATGTCTCTGATCCTGGAATCGGGAGAACCCAGAGAAGTGCATCATTTTGCAACACTTCTGGGCTATGGTGCATCCGCAGTCAATCCTTATCTGGCACATGCATCCATTGCACAGCTGATCGAGGAAGAACTGCTGGATAAAGATTATTATGCGGCTGTAGATGACTATGACAATGCTATTTTATTCGGTATCGTAAAGATCGCATCCAAGATGGGTATTTCCACCATCCAGTCCTATCAGGGCAGCAAGATTTTTGAGGCCATCGGTATTTCCCGGGAAGTGGTAAATGAGTACTTCCCCGGTACCGTGAGCCGCATCGGAGGAATTACCCTTTCCGATATTGAAGAACAGGTTGACAGACAGCATTCAAGAGCTTTTGATCCCCTGGGACTTTCCACGGATCTTGAGCTTACCGCTCTTGGAAGACATAAGAGCAGAAGTCAGGGTGAAAGCCACAGATACAATCCCAGGACCATCCATATGCTGCAGCAGTCTACCAGAGAAGGCAGCTATGAAAAATTTGTGGAATATACAAAGATGGCTGATGGAGAAAATACCGGATATCTCAGAAGCCTTTTGGAGTTTAATGCACCCGAAAAAGGTGTGCCCCTTGAGGAAGTAGAATCTGAGGAAGAGATCGTAAAACGCTTCAAGACAGGCGCTATGTCTTACGGTTCCATTTCCGAGGAAGCCCATCAGACACTGGCCATTGCCATGAACCATCTGCAGGGTAAATCCAACAGCGGTGAAGGCGGAGAAAGTGATGAGCGTATCCTTTCCGCAGGAACCGACCATGACAGAAGCTCAGCCATCAAACAGGTGGCCAGCGGACGTTTCGGCGTCACAAGCCGGTATCTTGTCAGCGCAAAAGAGATTCAGATCAAGATGGCCCAGGGTGCAAAACCCGGTGAGGGCGGACATCTTCCCGGGAAAAAGGTATATCCCTGGATTGCAAAGACCAGACATTCCACACCCGGCGTCAGCCTGATCTCGCCGCCGCCTCATCATGATATTTATTCCATCGAGGATCTGGCGCAGCTGATCTATGACCTGAAAAATGCCAATAAATATGCAAGGATCTCCGTAAAACTGGTTTCCGAAGCAGGCGTTGGAACTGTAGCAGCCGGTGTGGCAAAAGCAGGAGCGGGAGTGATCCTGATCTCCGGTTATGACGGAGGAACGGGAGCAGCACCCCTGTCATCCATTCACAATGCAGGACTTCCCTGGGAGCTTGGACTTGCCGAGACTCATCAGACACTGATCGCCAACGGTCTTCGTAACCGGGTTGTGATTGAGACAGACGGAAAACTGATGACCGGCCGGGACGTTGCCATTGCGGCTATGCTGGGTGCGGAGGAGTTCGGTTTTGCAACGGCGCCCCTTGTGACCATGGGCTGCGTGATGATGCGTGCATGCCAGTCCGATACCTGCCCCATGGGTATTGCAACCCAGAATCCGGAGCTTAGAAAGCGTTTTTCCGGAAAACCTGAGTACGTTGAGAATTTTATGCTCTTTATCGCAAGACAGCTTCGTGAGATCATGAGCAGTCTCGGAGTCAGAACAGTGGAAGAGCTGGTGGGCAGAACGGATCTTTTGAAAGTGAAAGATACGGACAGCGTAAAGGCACAGAAGCTGGATCTTGGCGGAATTTTGTTAAATATGTCAGACAGCAAGGAGGCAGAGATCTCGGGAGAAAAATCTCTCTTTGATTTCGCGCTGGAATCCACCAAAGACGAGAGCAAATTGTTAGCATCCGCTAAGATCAAAAAAGCGATCCAAACCGGTGAAAAAGCAAAAGCATCCGTAACCTTAAAGAGTATCGACAGAACCTTTGGAACCCTGCTGGGTGCCGAGATCACAAGAAATCATCCGGAGGGACTGGCGGAAGATGCCATCACGGTGCAGTGCACCGGTTCCGGCGGACAGAGCTTTGGCGCGTTTATTCCCAAGGGACTTACCCTTCACTTAAAGGGTGACTGCAACGACTATTTCGGAAAGGGCCTTTCCGGCGGTAAGCTGACAGTATCCGCTCCCAAGGATGCCAAGTATGATCCCCATGAAAATGTTGCGGTAGGAAACGTGGCACTCTACGGAGCAACTTCCGGAAAAGCTTTTATCGGCGGTATGGCAGGCGAGCGGTTCTGCATCCGTAATTCCGGTGCGATTGCCGTTGCAGAAGGCGTAGGAGAGCACGGATGTGAGTATATGACAGGTGGTATTGCCGTGATCCTCGGTCAGACGGGCAAAAACTTTGCAGCAGGTATGAGCGGCGGTATCGCATATGTACTGGATGAGGATAATACCCTTTATAAGAACCTGAACAAGCAGCTTGTAAGCATGGAGGCTGTGGAGCACAAAAATGATCTGGATGAACTTTACAGCATCATCAAAGAGCATGTGAAATATACCGGATCCAGGAAAGGACAGGAGATCCTGGATAAGTTCAGTGAATATGCACCGCATTTTAAAAAGATCATTCCCAGAGATTACAAAGAGATCTTAAAAGGGATCGCAGCTTTTGAGCAGCAGGGAATGGATCCGGAAACAGCAAAGATCGAAGCATTTAAGGAATTTGTTAGCTGATACGTAAAGAAACGATTGATTCGCAAAAGAAAGGCAGGACAACATGGGAAAAACGACAGGTTTTCTGGAGTATAAGAGGCAGGATGGTCCGGTTATTCCGGAACAGGACCGTATTCAAAATTTCCTGGAATTTCATGAAAGATTGCCCCTTGCACAGCAAAAGGAGCAGGCAGCCAGATGTATGGACTGCGGAATTCCGTTTTGTCAGGCGGGAATTCTGATCGCAGGCATGATGTCCGGATGTCCTCTTCACAATCTGGTGCCGGAGATCAATGACCTGGTATACAGAGGCAGAATGGAAGAGGCATATCACAGGCTGACAGTTACCCACAGCTTCCCGGAATTTACCTGCAGAGTTTGTCCGGCACTTTGCGAAGCGGCCTGCACACTGGGTTGTTCCGATGAGCCGGTTTCCACAAAGGAAAACGAAAAGGCCGTTATTGAATATGCCTATGCCCATGATCTGGTGAAAGAAGAAAAGCCCCTAAACCGTACCGGGAAAAAAGTTGCGGTTTTGGGAAGCGGTCCTGCGGGACTTGCTGCAGCTCAGCTCTTGAATAGAAGAGGTCATAGTGTTACTGTATATGAGAGAGCCGACAGGGTAGGCGGACTGCTCCGCTACGGAATCCCCAACATGAAGCTGGATAAAAGCGTTATCGACAGAAGAGTCGAGCTGATGAAAGAGGCAGGCGTTACCTTTATTACCGGCACTGATGTGGGGAAAGATGTGAAAGCATCTGACATT